>DAOTVU010000082.1:0-12893 GCA_034436215.1 Dehalococcoidia bacterium | reverse complement strand
AACAGTCTCGGTGGAAATCCTATACCGAACTCTTCAACCTTCACTTTACAGAGCTTGGCTGCTGCAAAATGGCCTATTTCATGTGTCAGGATAAGAACAATCAGTATAACTGCGAATACCAGGATGGTAATTACCATTTAAATTTCCTTCCTTGCTATCTTATATGCGATATCTCTTGCCCACTCATCGGCTGCAAGTATATCCTCCATTTCAGGGCGGGGAATGGCTTTATGTAAGTTTAACGTATTCTCTATGATGTGGGCAATTTCGTTGAATTTAATTTGGCGATTTAAAAATGATTGTACGGCGACTTCGTCGGCAGCACATAATACAGCGGGATAGGAGCATCCCTTTTGAGCAGCATTGAGTGCAAGTTGCAGGCAGGGAAATATCTGGTAATCAACCGGCTCAAAAGTCAGGTTTCTAATACGCGAAAAGTCGATGCTTTCAATGGAAGGGTTAATCATCCGCTCAGGATAAAAGATAGCATACTGTATGGGCAATCGCATATCGGGTACGCTTAGTTGTGCTTTGATTGAGCCGTCTATGAACTCCACCATCGAATGAATGATGCTCTGACGATGTATAAATATCTCGATTCTGTCATAGGGGATATGGAACAAATGATGTGCTTCGATAACTTCCATGCCCTTATTAAAAAGTGTGGCAGAATCAATGGTTACCTTCTTACCCATTTTCCAGGTGGGGTGATTTAGGGCCTGTTCTACACTGACACAGGATAAATCATCTGTCCTGTTGAAAAAGGGGCCTCCGGAAGCGGTTAATATAATTTTTTTAATTGTTCTATCCTCACCTCTAAGGCATTGCCAGATTGCGCTATGTTCGCTATCGATAGGTAGAATAGTGGCTTTATATTTTGATGCCATAGCTGTGAGGATTTCACCTGCCATAACAAGGATTTCCTTGTTGGCAATGGCAACAGTTTTTCCGGCTTTTAACGCTGCAATGGTGGGATTCAATCCCGCTTTTCCTGTTGTAGCAATTATTACCAGATCAACATCGGGGTGCGAGGCCATTTCTTCTGCCGGTAAGTATTCAAATGTACCTACCAATCTGTTGAATTGGTTGCAATATACAAAACGGGGCTTGAACTCATTGATTTGTTTCTGCAATAGGGAAATATTATTACCAGCCGCTAACCCCAAGATTTCTATATGATTTTTTTGGTAGCGTGCCACATCCAGTGTATTACCGCCGATAGACCCTGTAGAGCCTACAACAGCAATCCTTTTAATTTTGTTTTGCATAACAATTAAATATTACTTCAAATAGTTGAGACTGGCTATTAATAAAACATAAACCCCGATGATATTAAACAAAACACCTTCATCGGGGTTTACTGCGGATAAAAGATCTTCCTATTACTGACTAATTACCAGATAACCCATAGCGAAAAGGATAATTAATGCAGCCCATATAACGGCAAATATAACCGCAAGGATTATTCCCCAGATTAACATTGAACGAGCTTTTTTCGGATCTTTATTTTTATTTACTGCCCATGCTATTAGACCACCCAGCCATGTGAAAAAGATAGGGAGAAGCCACCACCAGCCACTTACTGACTGTATTGCCGGTGCAGGAGTAACACTTGCTGCTGTGGGTTGAATTTCAGACTTAAGAATGAATAACTTGTTAGCACAGGTAGGGCAATATACTTTTTCGTGTAATTCAGTTCTGCATGCTATACAAACCATTTTGCCGCAACTAACACAGGCACCAACAGCTTCCTTACCGGGATGAAAAGAACAATCCGCCATAAAATTCCTCCTCCGAAATACATACTTTTGATTTCAGAATTTTAATATAAAATTCGAAATATTACAACGCACAGAATTAAAATTTTAGTTATATTTTAGTATAATAACTATATTAAATTCAGTTCTATTTCTATTATTTCTATTATGCTATCATTTAAAATACTGATGTAGTTTGAGGTAGTTAGTATTAATGAGTGCAAAGGGGGATTGTAATGCCAAAACAAAAGATAGTTAATTGCCCTATGAAGTTTAACAGTAAAACACTTGAGCCCGATGGTTATGTAAAAAAAGATTCTTGCCAGTGTGACGAGGAAAACTGTGCTTGGTGGAGGAATAGTACAGGCCAGTGTGCGGTACTGAATCTGGTCGAGACTGTCAATAAACTAGAGCTTGTAGCCGGTATGCAGCTCAAGTCGTTATTGGCCGATTCTCAGCCCAAAACAACCATAGTGGAGCTCGACAGGTAGCTAAGCAAAAATTTATCATAATCGTAGTATAATTTTAAACGTATAATCTGATTAGCATAACGGAAGGCGCGGCAATATTTCGAGAATTAAGCTATAATGTAGTTCGAAAATTATTAAACAAGGAGGTAAAATGGCCTACGATACATTAATTCTGGAAAAACAGGGTGCGGTCGGCATTATCACACTGAATCGACCCCCGGTTCATCCATTCAACTACCCGGCAATTGATAACCTGGGGAAAGCATTTGCAGAACTGGAAAAAGATAAAGAAGTCCGATCCATTATAATAACGGGTGCGGGCGATAAGGCGTTTTCAGCCGGATTCGATATATCCAGTTTTTCAGATCCTATGAATCGTTGGATGCCCAGAGCAGGACACATTGTTTATAATAAAATTGAGAGAAGTTCAAAACCTGTTGTTGCAGCTATTAACGGGTTTGCCCTGGGAGGCGGGTTGGAGTTAGCCCTTGCATGTCATTTTCGTGTGATGGTGGATGCCGAAAAGGCAGTACTGGGATTGCCTGAGATTAACCTTGGAATTATACCCGGATGGGGCGGCACACAGCGTTTGCCCAGATTGATTGGACGGACGAGGGCACTGGAAATTGCTTTGATGGGAAGAAGGATTAATGCTAAAGAAGCTTATGAATGGGGCTTAATTAACAAGGTCTCAAAGCCAGGTGAAGTTATGAAAGATGCGATGGAATACGCGGTGGCATTAAGCAAGCGTGCTCCGCTGGCTTTGAAAGCTATATTGAATGCTGTGATATTGGGACAGGATACCAACATGTATGCAGGCATTGAGATTGAGCTGGCTGGGTCGGAGCTTGTGAGTTCCTCGAAGGATGCCATGGAAGGTATGACCGCCTTTATGGAGAAACGCGAACCAAAGTTTACAGGTGAATAAAAATTTTTAGGAGAGAGCAGTAATATGAAGTTATCAGACGTTAAGAAAATTGCAGTATTGGGTGCGGGTGATATGGGGCATGGAATTGCCGAAGTGGCGGCAATGGCTGGTTACAAAGTGAATCTGTATGATATCAAGCAGGAATTTGTTGACAGAGGCGTAAATAAGATTAAAGAAAGCCTTAGCAAACAGGTTTCCAAGCAGAAAATGTCGCAGGCAGACATGGATAAGATTGTGGGTAACATCAGCGGATTTACCAGCCTCAAAGATGCTATGAAAGATGCTGATTTTATGATAGAGGCAGCACCTGAGATTCTCGACCTCAAGCAGAAGATTTTCAAAGAAGCTGATGAATATGCGCCCAAACATACTATCCTTGCTTCGAATACTTCCAATATGAGCATTACCAAAATTGCCTCCGCTACCAAAAGGCCGGAAAAGGTATGTGGACTGCACTTTTTTAATCCTGTTGCCATGATGTTGCTTGTAGAAGTGATACGTGGTGAAAAGACATCCGATGAAACTATGGATATTGCTACCGAACTGGTAAAAGGCTGGAAAAATTTCCGTGGGTCGATGGTAGCTATTAGAGTTGAGAAAGATACTCCGGGATTCATATACAACAGGCTTGGTGCTCCCGCGGGCCTTTACCTGTCTGAGCTTTTGGAACGGGGTATGGTTAACCCGGAAGCTGTAGATGCGAAGGTGAGATCGATCGGTGCGCCCATGGGCCCGTATGAAACGATGGATTTTGCAGGATTGGATGTAGCTTATCACAGCATGAAATATTTTGCCGAAGTTCTTTCACCGGAGTTTGCACCTCGAAGCTGGTTGGTGAAAAAAGTTGAGGCTGGACATCTGGGCAAAAAGGCAAATAAGGGCATATTTGATTGGCCCGGTGGAAACAGGCCGACTATCGATCTAAGCAAAGCCGACCCCAACTTTGATCCGATGGATATCATGTGCCTTCAGGTAAATGAGGGCACAAAGCTGCTTGAGGCTGGTGTGGCTAAGAGTGCCGCTGAGATAGATCTGGCTATGGTCAATGGTGGCGGTGGTGTTTTTGGCCCGTTTGCTCTGTGCAAGGGTATGGGATGGGCAAAGGTAGCCGAGCGATGCGAAGCACTTTCCAAAAAAATGGGTATCAAGTGGTTTATGCCTACAGAAACCTTGAAGAAAGGTAAAATCGAACTTTAATCAGTCAAGCTTCTCAGAATCCAATGAATGCTGGCTGTTATATGAAATCGAGTGTTGATATCTAAGATACCACACGAATGTTATAGCAGCCAGCAGTTTTTATTTAATTTGGCGGCAATTGGATTTGTAACTTGTTTTTGAGAAGTACAAAAATTGTATTATTAATACAAAATATAGGAGGGTATTATATGAAGGCAGAAGATATCAAGAAGATAGCTGTTATCGGCTCAGGGGATATGGGGCATGGAATTGGAGAAGTAGCTGCTATGGCGGGTATTAAGGTGCATATGTACGATATCAAACAGGAATTTGTCGATAGGGGCATAAGCAAAATTAAAGACAGCCTTGCTAAGCAGGTATCCAAGCAGAAAATGTCACAGGCCGATATGGATAAGGTAATGGGTAATATCACCGGGTACGTTGATTTGAAAGAGGCTGTTAAGGATGTAGATTATACAATAGAAGCTGCTCCGGAGATACTGGATTTAAAATTAAAGATTTTTAAGGATCTGGATGAATATGCACCCAAACACGCTATACTGGCTTCCAACACATCGAATATGAGCATAACTAAAATGGGTGAAGCAACAAAACGACCGGATAAAGTAGTGGGCCTACACTTTTTTAATCCTGTCGTAATGATGTTACTTGTCGAAGTTATACGCGGTGCTAAGACTTCAGATGAAACAATGAATGTTAGCCGTGATCTCGTATTGAAGTGGAAGAATTTCCGCGGTGTGATGGTTCCGGTAATGGTCGAGAAAGATACACCCGGGTTTATCTACAACAGGCTTGGTGCTCCCGCCGGGATGTATCTATCATATCTTTTGGATAAGGGCCTGGTCAATCCTGAGGCCATCGATGCCAAGATGAGAACCATGGGCGTACCTATGGGGCCTTATGAAACTATGGATTATACGGGGCTTGATATTAACTTACATGGTGCTGAATACTTTGCTACTACATTATCGCCTGATTTCGCTCCCAGAGGATGGATCAAAAAGAAGGTTGAAGCGGGTGAACTGGGCAAAAAAACTGGAAAGGGTATTTTTGATTGGCCCGGTGGAAACAGGCCTACCATCGACATAAGTAAAGCCGATCCTAACTTCGATCCGATGGATCTTATATGTATACAGGTAAACGAGGGTACCAAGTTATTGGAAGAAGGCGTTGCAAAAAGTGCCGCTGAAATAGATAAGGCGATGGTAAATGGCGGTGGCGCGGTCTTTGGTCCGTTTGCTCTGGCTAAAGGTATGGGTTGGGCTAAAGTTGCAGAAAAATGTGAGTTAATTGCTCAAAAAACGGGTATAAAATGGTTTTTGCCTACTGAAACGCTCAAAAAAGGTAATATTCAACTTTAATATATAGCAAAAACTCGGGTGTTGGGTTGGCCGCCGAGACATTAATTACCAGTATGAGTGGCAAAGTCAAAGCGGTCAGCTCTGATTTGTAACCATGAGAATCAAGAAATAGGCAACCGGAGCAACCAGTAAGTGGCTATCGATCCTGTCAAGAATGCCGCCGTGACCTGGTAAGATATTGCCGGCATCCTTGGTTTTCATGTTTCTTTTTAAGAGGGATTCTGTTAAATCTCCCAGTTGTGCAAAGATACCTATAATAAAACCGACACAGATTATCTGCCACCAGTTTAAAGGCAGTTTAAAGATCATACTCACAATGAATGCGAAGAATATGGATGCTGACATTCCTCCCATAGCGCCTTCGATGGTTTTGCCAGGACTTATGGATGATGCAAGCTGATGTTTGCCGACTTTGCTTCCAACCGCATAGGCAAAGACATCGGAAAACGCCGTGCAGGCAATGACGAGATACACCCATCCCATGCCATTTAACATATTTCGCATGCTGATATAAAAAGATAGAAACCAGCCTATATAAAGAACCCCCATAATAGTCCAGCCTGCGTTGATAAAAGCTTTATCCTTATCATGTTTAAATAAGATCCAGATCAGCGGTGTAAGAATCAGAAGTGAAATAAGTGCGGGACAGGCCAGCGGCCATGATAGATGTGCCTGCAAAATGAATAGGATAGAAAAAATTATACCCGGATACGTAAACGGATATATAGATTCGTGTCTGGCTATTTTATAAAATTCATAAGTTGCCAGTGCAGATACGATACAGGCAGCGATGGTGAACCACGGATCTCCGGCCCATATCAATAAGCCGATCAGAACAGCCACAGCAAAGCCTGTAACGATACGTTTTAAAATCATCTTATATGTTATTGGCGTTACTTAAATAAGCCAGTTTTGAGCAACGAGAGCAAAATGTCGTGAAATGCCTTAACCGGGTGAAATTTACTAAACCTCGAGGATCTCGTTTTCCTTATCTTTCCCTATCCTGTTTATGTTCTCAATATAACTGTCGGTTAATTTTTGTAATTGCTCTGCTGCACGTATATTTTGGTCTTGGGAGATTTGCTTATTTTTTTCAGCTTGCTTGAGCTCATCTAAAGCATCTCTTCGTATATTACGCACATGGATTCGGGATTCTTCCAATCTCTTATGTATTATTTTAATCAAATCCTTACGGCGTTCTTCTGTTAGAGGGGGAATGGAAATGCGAATAGTTGTCCCATCGTTAATGGGAGTTAGTCCGAGATCCGATTTAAGTATGGCTTTATCAATGTTATTGATGATTGTTTTGTCCCAGGGGCGAATGGAGATTGTTTTTGGTTCGGGGATAGAGATCGAGGCGAGCTGGATAAGGGGTGTAAGTACGCCATGATAGTCCACTTTTATGTGCTCTACGAGTGCAGGCGATGCACGACCTGTGCGAATACCGCTTAATTCACCTGTTAGAGCTTCAATAGCCTTTTTCATTTTAGTATCTGCATTTTTGAGTATACTTTCAATCATCCCTGTCCCTCGCTCGTAACCGTGGTTCCGATGTCTTCGCCCTTTATTACCCTTATAATGCTATCCTTTTCCTGAAGGTCGAATACAATTATAGGAAGTTTATTTTGCTGGCACAAGGAAAAGGCTGTTATGTCCATAACCTCCAATTGCAGTGTTAAAGCCTGTTTATGTGTTAGGTGGCTGTATTTTTTAGCATGATGATTTTTTCTGGGATCCGAATCATAGATACCATCCACTTTATTTTTGGCTACCAGCAATACATCGGCATTTATTTCAATGGCTCGCAATGCTGCGGCAGTATCTGTCGTCATGTAAGGATTCCCTGTACCGCCGGCGAAAATAACTACTCGTTTTTTTTCCAGATGCCGGATAGCCCTTCTTCTTATATGTGGTTCAGCTATGGCCTGAATGGTGATGGCTGATTGAGTTCTGGTAATAATGCCTGAATTTTCCAATGCATCCTGCAAAGCAAGTGCGTTTATAATGGTAGCCAGCATACCTGCGTAATCGGCTGTAGCCCTGTCCATGCCCGATGCTTCTGCTACTGCTCCACGCCAGAAATTTCCACCACCGACAACTATAGCAACTTCGATGCCCATCTCTACCACCTCTTTTATTTGTCTGGCTATCAAATTGAGGACATCTACATCTATTCCGTAGCTTTTGTTCCCCATCAGGGCTTCGCCGCTAAGTTTTAACAGGACTCTTTTAAATTTGGATTTTTCGCCAGACAATTCTAATAACCTAATTCAAAGCGAACAAACCTGCGTACTTTAATATTCTCTCCCGTTTTGGCAATCGTCTCAATAATAAGGTCTTTAATAGACTTGGATGGATCTTTGATGAAAGGTTGCTGCAATAGACAGACTGCCTGAGGATCATCTTTATCATCCGGCGGCATTTCCTCGGCGGTAATATATCTTGGTGCCATTGCTGAAATTTGCAGAGCTATATTATGTGCTAGATCTTTAAAGTCGGGGGTGCGTGCGACAAAATCTGTCTCGCAGTTAAGTTCTACCATTACTCCAAGATGTCCGCCGGTATGCACATAGCATTCGATAATTCCCTGTTCTGCTGTTCGTTCTGCTTTTTTCTTGGCGATGGCAAGCCCGCGTTGTGTAATTATTTCACAGGCTTTATCGAAGTTACCCTGAGCTTCAATCAGGGCGTTTTTACAATCCATCACACCAGCACCAGTTTTTTGACGTAGCTCCTTTATTTTATCGGCTGAGATATCCAATTTGGGTCCTCCTTCGGCATCATGACGAA
The DNA here is from genome assembly GCA_034436215.1 of Dehalococcoidia bacterium. Lineage (GTDB taxonomy): Bacteria > Chloroflexota > Dehalococcoidia > GIF9 > UBA5629 > UBA6808. The sequence continues at coordinate 4,390 of DAOTVU010000082.1, read as the reverse complement.
ATTATCGGTTAGTTACAGGTCAGGTATTTTATTTTATGCTGGAGTTCGAGGCTATAGCAGACTCTTCAGTAGAATCGTCTGGGCTAATTTCTTTTGTTTCACTCGCTTGAGCCAGCATTTTGCCTTCAAGTACGGCATTGGCTATACACGAGCAAATTACCTTGATTGCTTTTATGGCATCATCATTGGCTGGAATGATATAGTCGATTCCTTCAGGGTTGCAGTTGGTATCTACTGTTGCAATCACGGTAACGCCAACTTTTTTAGCCTCAGCAAGTGCTATTTTTTCTTTGATCGGGTCTATTATAAAAACTGCTCCCGGTAACGTGGTCATTTCCTTAAACCCGCCCATCAGTTTGTTGAGCTTGGCCATTTCCTTTTCCATTTTGAGTTTGTCTTTTTTCGAAAGATAATCAAGTTCACCACGCGTTTTTTTATCTTCAAGTCTTACCAGATAATCTATCCTGTTTTGAATTGTGTTAAAATTGGTCAGCATTCCACCGAGCCAACGCTGATTAACATAAAACATGCCACATCTTTTAGCTTCTTCTTCGACTATTTCCTGAGCCTGTTTTTTTGTGCCTACAAAAAGTAGCGACTGACCATTGCTGATCAATTCCTTAACATAATCACAGGCTTTATTAAGAAGGGCTACTGTTTGTTCCAGATCAATAATATGAATCCCATTACGCTGAGTGAATATATAACTTCTCATCTTGGGATGCCAGTGTCCCGTCTGGTGACCGAAATGTGCCCCGGCCTCTAATAATTGCTTGACTGTTACTGCTTCTGACAAAATAAATTAACCTCCTGAGTCACGAGAAAAATCCCTGTTGAAATCGTGAAAAAGTATAACATAATCTGAGTATAACGGCAATTTAATCAAATTGATATCGCTAAAAAGCCCCTGGCTTACAAGCCAGGGGCTTTAAGCTTTCATTCGAAAAATCTATTTCATTCCGATAGCTTGAGCTACCCTCTCTCTATGGAAATCGGTATTCCCATATACTGTATCGGCAGCTTTTGCTCTGCGATAATAAAGAGGTACATCATGATCTGCACTGGTACCGATACCACCATGCAGTTTAACACCCAGGGCAGTTACCAGTTTATATGCTTCATTGATATAAGCTTTTGCCATGGACGCTTCTTTTTCATTTGGTATATTTTCGGATTCCATCCATGCGGCCTCATAAAGCAGATATCTGCATGTGCTCAGGCTTATCCACATATCAGCCATCTTATGCTGAAGAGCCTGGAAAGCACCGATTGGCCTATCATATTGTACGCGCTCTTTAGAATATGCAACCGTCATATCAACCACAGCCTGTAATCCACCCAAAGATTCGGCTGACTTAAGAATTGACCCCTTCCTTACCAGCATTTTTAAAATATCCCAGCCCTTATCCACTTTACCAAGCACGTTATTTGCAGGGACTGTTACATTTTTGAATACAACCTGGCAAAGTTTATCAAGAGCAATGGTTGGTATGACCTCGGTAGTAATACCAGCTGATTTGGCATCTACGATAAACATTGTAATGCCATCTTCACCTTTGCCATCTTTAGTCCTGGCGACAACAAGTATCTTATCGGCAACATGTGCGCTATCAACGAACATCTTGGTTCCATTAAGTACATAATCATTGCCCTTTTTTGCAGCCGTTAGGGTAATTCCAGAAGGATCAAACAGGCCATTTTCTTCCAACCAGGCTAAAGTGAGTATGCAGTCGCCATAAGATATTTTTGGTAGCAATTCTTTCTTTTGTTCTTCAGTACCCTCAGCCACTATTGCAAACGTATTTACTACCGTGCTCAAATAAGGCCCGGGCAAAATGTTCTTCCCTACTTCTTCAATGTGAATGGTCAGATCTTCAAATGAATAGCCCATGCCTTCATAATCTTCAGGTATGTTGAAACCCAACCATCCGAGCTCTGCCATCTTCTTCCACAATTCCGGATCGTAGCCCTTTGGATCCTGTTCCAGTTCCCTGACTTTAGACTTGGGGCATTCCTTGGTTAAAAAGTCCCTGGCCGATTTTTTTAGGATTTCCTGCTGCTCTGTAAACCTGAGATCCATATATATTTCCTCCTTATGAATTACATATACTAAATCTTTATCTTATCACTGTCTCATAAATCAATAACTAATGATCAATTATTCTTTCCGGTGTTATAACTGTTTCGCACAACCAAAACTGCTATATTATAAATTATATCGTCGGATAATTAAAGTTATTTTCTGACGATTATAACATTTTTGATCCTTAGGTTATTGTAAAATATATATACTTCATTTGTATTTAACATGTTTTTATTCACTCATGCTCTTTATCAAAATTGTTGAGACAAATTCTGTATAGTACAAATTGTCTTAACATATTTTATGGAACAATATAAATTGAACTTTTATTATAATCGTCCATAAAATCTCCTAGTGTTATATCTTCATAGTTGCATATATGGTGTGTCTTAATTTTAATCTCGCACATGCATTATAATATGAAGAGGGGTGTGGTGCTTTGGGTGATGTCTTACCAGTGCAGTTTATAGCAGTTGGGAAGGTGGTCACTTTAAAATCCAAAAAAACCGCATTACCACTGTTACAGAAAAGGGTTCATCTCCAATGCCTCCAACCTTTCTAACCCTAACTGTCCAGTCATGAGAGTGCAGTCTAACTATTTTCTGATAGATATAATAGGTCTTCTATAATTTATAATTAGTGTATACTGCTTCACATTAAGAAGGAAGATAATTAAGAGAGAAAATAGCTGCTACGCTCCTTTTTACAGCCATTTTACTCTCTTAAATGTACTTATGCCTAAATTGGGAGGATGCTATAATTAATATTTACTAAGTAAAGTTCTTTTTATGAACTTTAAAATTCCCGTACTTAAAGTTAAGCTAAACGCCACACTAATTTTATTTTAAATTCCATTCTGGTTTTCTTTTTTCTATGAAAGCTTTACATGCCTCCACAGTATCCTTAGAATTTACAACGGGATTTATTATACTTGATGTAAATTGTAGAATACCAAGATTATCCATATTCCAACTATATTCTAATATTTTTTTCATAGCTCTTACTGAAAGAGGCCCGCCAGAGCATATTTTATGTGCGATTTTAGTAGCTTCAGCCATTAATTCATCTCTTGGTACAATTTTGTTAATCATACCTACTGTATAAGCGCGCTCAGCAGTAATCCTATCTGCGGTTAAGAGAAGCTCATTTGCAATGGCTCTAGGCATATGTCTGATCATAAACCCCGTAAATTCGACCGGGAAATTAATCATTACTTCTCCCAAGCCAAAATTGGTTTCCTTTGTTGCTATTCGATAGTCAGAAGCCAGACATAGCCATAGTCCAGCTCCATTTACATTGCCATCCATAGCACATATAAGTGGTTTCCATATATCGTGTTGTAAAGGCGAACAATTTCGATCACCAAAAAGTGCTGATTGTCGCAAAAAATCAAATCGAATCCCAGCCATAGTCTTTTCAAAAATACTCTTTATATCAAATCCTGCTGAAAATGTATTATTTGCACCACTCAAAATACCTATCCAGATTTTTTCATCATCACGGAAATCCTTCCATATTTCATCTAGGTCATTAACCATATCTGGATCAATTGCATTGACTTTAGGATTATCAAGAACTATATAAGCAATATAGTCCTTTTTCTCATAAATTACCTTTCCCATTTAAACTCCTTTATTTTTTGATTTAGATTGTGGATTATACATTTAAAATTGCCAATTTAATTACTCTATATACTTTATTGAAATTTGTCAATATAAGGGTTACTGTGACAGATTTGTCGGTTTTGAGTTAGAGAGACTCTGCAAAACATTATACCGCTATCCTGGTTAGAGATTTTAGTAGTTCGGCCCAGGGACGTGATGCGTGTGGCCCATATATTGCTGGTAATCTCACATTGAGGTAAGTTGAGTAGTTGTAATTCATTGTGCGATCGATTACCCTGCTTCTCACCATCAACTTGTCTATGTTGCCTTCGATAGCCATAAGCAATGCCCAATTTTACCTCTGCCTTGCGAGATGTTTCCCTTTGCAAAGGTAGCACCACACCATCGGCCTCGATAATCAATCGATCTGCTTCCCTCACTTGGGAATATTTTAACTCGCCTGTTTCCTCAAACCAGGCGGTCTCATGTCTGCCTCCTCCTGACCGGGGGCATGAGACTCTGTTGGATTAATTGATAAATGGTTAGATAGGGCAAATTGATAGTGGCTGTTCTGCTTAAAATTTCAGCACTTTTCCGGAGGGGCATTTCACCGGCCAATCTGCAGGCTATACCTTTTAAAGCAAGCGTGGTATGGCGATATTTAGCCATCCCCAGCATTTCGTCCAGAAGATAGCGGTATTTG
>DAOTVU010000081.1:0-27224 GCA_034436215.1 Dehalococcoidia bacterium | reverse complement strand
AAATGCTAAATTATATAATAAAATTTATCGAATAAAATTGTGGTGTGGAGAGTAAAATAATGGAATGGAAAACTAGAGTTACCGAATTATTGGGGTGTAAATATCCGATCCTCGAAGGAGGATTAAGTGCTTTCGGTTATCCAGAATTAGCGGCTGCTGTATCAAATGCTGGCGGGCATGGCACGATCACAGCAGGTGCATACCATACGCCAGAGCAATTACGTATGGGTATTAGAAAGTATCACGAGTTATCCAAAGAGCCTTTTTCTGTGAATATCAGCATTACACATTGTAAAGACGAAAAAGGGATGCTCAGAGTTGTTCTTGAAGAAGATGTCCCCGTCTTAGAGACTGCCGTTTATCTTTCGGATGATTTTGGCAGGCAGGCACATGAAGCTGGTCGTAAATGGATACATAAAGTTGCTACCCTAAAACATGCTCTACATGCTCAAGAAGCAGGTGCTGATGCTATTATCATGGTCGGTTTGGAAGGAATTGGTAAGAAAAATATAGAACAACTTACAACTATGACAACTTTGTTATGGGCTAAAAAGTTTATCCATGTTCCGTTAATTATATCTGGAGGTATTGGAGACGCTGCGGGATTTTTAGGAGCTCTTGCAATGGGTGCAGATGGGATTATGATGGGGACTAGATTCATGGCTACTAAGGAATGCATAGTGGCTGAGAAACATAAATTAAATATGATAAAGATGAAGCCTGATAATCTTCAATTGAAGCATAGGTGTTTAAATACACCGGATCCGCAGGCTTACAATGAGCTTATAAAGTTAAGGGAGCAAGGTATGCCGATGCAGGAATGGATACCAAAAGCTACTGCTCTATTCTTAAAGGACGATAAGTGGAAATCGCGAGCTTATTTGGGACCAGAGGAATCTGGTGAGGAATTGGAAATGTCATCCACTCTTTGGTCCGAGGCCGTAGCTTTTATAGATGATATACCAACATGCAAGGAATTAATAGAAAGAATTGTAACAGGCGCTGAAAAGTTATTAGATAGTTACGACTTCCTAGTTTCGTGGAAAAATAAAAGTTTAATTAAGGAGTAAAAGAAATTAATGCGAACTCGGGTATGTGATTTATTGGGAATAAAATATCCGATCATACAAGCTTCTATGGCATGGGTAACTAACGCTGAGATGGTAGCTGCCATATCAAATGCTGGTGGTTTAGGTACACTTGGCCCCAATGCGGGCTCAACCAGTATTACAAGGGATCCAGTTGAAACTGGTGAGAGAATGCGGTCCCAGATAAAAAAGGTTAAAAGTTTAACAGACAAACCTTTTGCGATAAACATTGTTGTACCAGGTCCCGGAGAAGAATCTTTCAGCGAGATAGTATTTAAAGTGGCTGTAGAAGAAAAGGTTCCGGTGGCAATTGTTTCCCAGGGCAGTGCAAAATATTATACAGAGAGACTACATAAAGCAGGAATTAAAGTCCTCCAAGTTGTAGGCAATCCCAAACACGCAAAAAGTAGTCAGGATGCAGGAGTAGATGCTATTATCACTTCTGGAACAGAAGGTGGTGGGCATAGTAATACGAGTTTGCTAACTACATTTACAATGGTTCCTCAGATAGCTGATGTAGTAAGTATACCAATTATTGCTGGAGGTGGAGTTGGTGATGGCCGTGGTTTTATTGCCGCACTCGCATTGGGTGCTGAAGGCGTCTATATGGGTACACGGTTTATAGCTACCAAGGAATCTCCGGCACATCAGAACTGGAAAGATCTATTAATTAAAAGCTCTGCGTCAGATACTGTCTCAATTGTACATGGCAGAAAATCAGCAGAAGAAATAGGCGATATCCAAGTTGAGATGCGTTTTGGATCTGTTAGGTGTTTAAAAAATGAGTTTGTGAAACAGCTACTTGAGATCGATGCCAAAACAAAAGATCCTGAAAAAGTTTTGGAGTTTTATCTTTCAAAACCGCCTGGTTACGAGGGAAAGGATGTCAGTCGCTCTATGATCCCTGTTGTTTATGGGGATGTGGTTCAAGGCGGACTCGGTACAGGTCAGGTTGTCGGTTTAATAAAAGACATCCCTTCATGCCGGGATTTGATAGAAAGGATTATATCCGAGGCAAATGATACTTTAAAACGCATACTTAATTTTTATAATACTTAAATCAGCTTTTAGCATTGCATTTAGTCTGCGCCCTGAAACTGGACACATCGTGTTAGAACAGTCTGACGGTGGCCGTACCCCGCTAAACCAGGCTAGTTGCTCTTAGAGTTTTCCTTGCGATAAAAATCCATGAGGAGGGCTCTAGTGAAAGCCAAGAAGTATACCGAGGAACAGATCTTAAGGGTGCTTAAGGAAGGGGAGGCAAGCCAAAGATAGCCGATCTCTGCCGCAAACACGGTATGAGAGATGCATCTTACTACAATTCAAAAGCCAGGTATGGCGGCATTAGAAAGGGTATTTATGCCTGTTCCAACATGTCCCAATGCGCGCTGGTCAATGGATTTTGTCACGGACAGCATTGTTTCAGGCCGACGATTTCATGCGTTGGTAATTATTGACGATTATTCTCGTGAATGCCTTGTTATCGAAGTCGATACCTCTCTGGGTGTACGTAGGATAGTGCAGGTACTGGATAGGCTGGCTGAAATGAGAGGATTACCAGCGGTTATTACGACGGATAATGGCCCTGAATTTACAAGCAAGGCACTTGATGAGTGGGCATACAACCACAAAGTAAAGCTAATTTTTATTCGTCCTGGTAAACCTGCCGAAAACGCCTGCGCTGGAAGCTTTATAGGAATACTCAGAGACGAATGTTTGAATGAAAACCGGTTTATAAATTTGAAGAATGTCAGAGACATCATTGAGCGCTGCACTTAGATTACAATAAAGGCAGGCCTCATACTTCACCTGGAGATTTGAGACCAACAGAATTTTCGGAAAATAACGGAAAAATCCTAACTGTGGTTGGCCTATAAATTGGTGTACGGCCTAAACCTATCAAAGGAGGTGTTGCCTTCTTTTCAAGCCTATTCTTCAAACTATAAAACTATAAAAAACTTAGTCTCTATTTTTGAGAAACCTAATTATTCGGCTATTAACATTCCTCCATCAACTACTATTTCATGTCCAGTCATATAGCTAGATGCATCTGAAGCTAAAAAAATACAAGCACCTACCATCTCATCGGGATCTGCCAATCTTCCAAGAGGTATCTTGTGTTTTACAAGTTCCAATCTTTCAGGCGCAAGCGCAAACGAACTTTCTAGTAACCTAGTTTTGGTTGCTCCCGGGCATATAGCATTAGCTCTTATTTTAAATTCTGCCCATTCATAGGCCCAAGCTCTTGTTAAAGCAAGAACACCTGCTTTACTAATAGAGTAAATGCCAACGTACTTCTCAGGTCTAAAAGCATCAACGGAGCTGCAATTTATTATTGAGCCACCACCATGCTCACGCATTATTTTAGCGACAGCTTGACCGAGCAAGAAATACCCTTTTAGGTTCAGGTTCATTATTGAGTCCCATAATCTTTCTTCAGCATCTATCATATTTACAACTGCTGGACTTGTACCGGCATTATTAAACAGAATATCAATCTTACCGTATCTACTTTTCGCGGTTTCTACAATTTTAGAAATTTCCTCAGGCCTACCAGCATGAGCAGCAATTGCCATCCCTTCCCCACCTCTATTTTTAATTTCTTCAACAACTTGTTCTAAGTCTGACAACTTGCGGCTACTCACAATTACTTTGGCTCCAGCATCTGCAAATCCCAGAGCTACTGCGCGACCTATACCTCTACTTCCTCCTGTTATAAGAGCTACCTTACCCTCAAGAGAAAACCTAGATAAATTCATTAAAATAACCCTCCTAATTATTTTTTACTAGCTTGCTTAATTATATAAATAATGTTTTCAATACATGATAAACACAAAAATATTAAAACAATGACAAATTGCGTGCTTCAAAATATAAAATTATTTTGAATGACCTTTGTTAGACATTAATAGGCAATCAAATGACAAAATGTTAGCATATTGTTTCTTAATAATCAACTGAGTGTACTGGTTCGTTACTGTCTCTGATTTGTCGGTTTTGAGTTAGAGAGACCCTGCAAAACATTATACCGCTATCGTGGTTAGAGATTTTAGTAATTCAACCCAGGGACGTGATGCGTGTGGATCGGATATTGCGGGCAGTCCCGCGCTAAAATAACTGGCATAGTCATATCTCATAGTGCGATCGATCACCCGGTTCAATTGTTTTTTCGGCAATTTAACTGGCACGGTGTTACTTCTACTGGTGCGGAGACGATCTATAAGTGTACCTTCGCGTATATTTATTCTCAGCCACAACATGCGGCGTACTCCCTGCGTTGACCAGCTCATGCCCTGGTTCTTCATCTTTCTTACAATTAATTTATCTATGTTACCCTCAATAGCCCCGGTTCTCCTCAGAGAACTATCATATTTTGGCAGGTCTTGCCGGTAGTCCTTAAACCCGGAAGCATTGGCGTTGATATATTTGATAACATGCGTGATATCTTTTGTCTTATCCTTTTGAGCTTTGCCCGCCGCTTGTTTTAGCTCCGCAATAGCAGTTTCGAAATTGCCCTGGTTACAATGATGTTGAACCGACCGAAGAGTTTTCCTATCATGCCCCAGGGCACGGCAAAGGGCACGGTTAAGATAGTACCGGCATAGTTGATACCGTCCGCCAAAATAATCCGCGCCTTCTTCGATCCAGACTGCCCCATCCCCACCGATAACGTATTGCGTTCCCATCAGGTCATATCTTTGATGCAACTTCAATGTCATACCTGCCCAAAATCGGTCGGCGTTTGCCACATCCGCATAGTATGTCTTATTGACTGTTCTGTAGCGGTCTTTGCCCACTTTCTGCCATCCTTCATAGGCTATTCCCAACTTTACCTCAGCTTCGCGAGATGTTTCCCTTTGTAAGGGCAGCATCACGCCATCAGCCTCAATCATCAGGCGATCTGCTTGCATGTTCTTAGATGGCGGCAACTCGCCGCTCTCTTCAAACCAGACGGTGGACTTCTCCTCATCCGCCAGGCTTATAGCAAGCGTCTCTTGCACAAGACGATGAATAGTTTGGTGGGAAAGGTCAATGGCTGTAGTGCTATTTAATATTTCAGCGCTCTTACGGAAACGCATCTCACCTGCTAACCTGCAGGCTATCTCCTTTATTGCAAAGGTAGTATGGCGATATTTATCCATTCCCATTAATTCATCAAGGAGATATCGATATTTGCCAGCCCGATCTTGATATTGTCTTCTGGTGACCCGGATTGGCCCCAGCCAGGTCCGATACCAGACGCTCCGTTTATGAACGATTTTTAATAATGCCGGTCAGTGCCGTTGGATAAGTAAATCCATCTCCTCAAGAAAGCGTTTGAATGCTTTCCTCGCCCATGCGATTGCCTTGGCCAGTAACCTTTTTTCCGCGTCAAGTAAGCTGTGTTTGAGTTCCATGGAGTTTTCGATTAAACTGTTTTTCAAGAGAGATCTCATTATAAGTTTATTTTTGATCATATCTATTTTGGGAGGTCTCTCTTAATTTTCAACTCCAACCAACAAAACTGTTACTGTATCTACTGGTTCAGTTGATGGCGGACACTTTCCTCCTTATCATTTTACTAACGTTCTGCTCCAAATACTTTTTAGTTTTAAGATGGCAACATCCCTCCCTCAGGAATTATATAGACAATTTCTTAAACCCTTCCAAAAAGTCCAATTTGTTATGGACGCTTACAGATACTTGACTAAATATTAATTGTTAAATATTATGGAATGAATAATCTTATTTAAAGTTCCATACTTATAATATTTATCATTAAAAAGGAGGTTTATGATGGGGCGTGTCAAAGTGTTAGGAATAATTATTATCGTATTGATGGTCTTGCTAGTTGGTTGCGGTCAGCAAACTCCGGCCAGCAAAACACAAGAAAAGACAATAACAATTGGCATTCTGGGAGCGTTAACAGGTCCATTACGTGCTATTGGTGAAGGCGCAACTTCTTGTCACGATTATTTTACAAATCTTAACGAAACTAAGGGTGGTATTCAGTATCTAGATCCCAAGACAGGAAAGAAAGAGACGGTAAGAGTAAGGGTTTTGTTAGGTGACCATGGTTGGGATGTTGCTAAAAGTGTTTCACTTTATGAAAGGTTCAAGCAACAAGGTATGCAATATGTGTATGCAAATGGTAGCTCTCCATCGGCTGCGATTTATACTGCGTGTGTTCGTGACAAAATACCAGGGCAACACATAGATTGCACCTGTGATCCTTATGTATATGAATTACCAAGGCCGTTTCTCGCTATGGCTACTATGGACTTGCCGTCTGGCATAATGTCATTTTTAGAGTATCATACAATGCAATGGAAAAAGTCGGGAAATCCTGGAAAGCTAAAGCTTGGTATACTAGCGGCTGATGTGCCGTCAAGACGCGTATTAGATAAGCCAGAATTCGGCATACCGGAGTTTACAACTCGCATATTAGGTAACGATCTGGATTATCAAGGCGCTGTATATATCCCTGTAGCTCCGGTGGATGTAAAGGCCGAACTATCGCGTGTCCTTGAGAAGGGGCCTGATTTAATTATGGTTGAACATTGGGGTTCTGGTGCCTGTCGAGTAGTGTTGAATGATGCAGTTACTCTTGGTTTGCATAAAAAGGGTATTACCCTTGATATAGATTGGCTGCCTGCAGATGTGGCTATGGCGGAACCAAAACTTATCGAGGAATATACTAAGAGCGCTAAGCTGCGCACTTACGTTTATGGCTGGTGTGGTAACGAACCCGCAAGCATTCAGGAAAAATATCCTGGTCTTAAGTTAGCCTTTGACTTAGCGGCTAAATATCATGATGGACAAATTCCAGAACAGAGGGCAGGTTGGTATTATCTTTATGGAGTTAGCGAAGCTATTATAGGTCATCAAGTCATTCAAAATGCATTGGAGAAAGTGGGATACGCAGATTTGAATGGTGATATTCTAAGAGATAGCTTATTTGGGCTTGATCCTGTAAATACGGGTGGTTTGTTGCCGACTTACCATCCAGATAAGAATATATGGCAGAGCATGCCAAGTTTTAAAATCGCTGACGTTATACCAGGACATATTGTCGTCAAAGAATTTGATCCTTGGCTTATGATGGGTCCGACTAAGATTTATCCGGGATATCATCTTTCAGTAACTGACGAATGGAAGGAAAGAGTTTGGATACCTAAGGGATATTATTAATAAAAATTTGTTTAGTGTTTGTTGGTTATATAAGATTTGAATCAGGCGCTGCATTCATAATAAATTTAAATTATATTTGCACAAACAAAAAAGGTTGCTTAATCACCAAATCTGTTTATCTGCTTAATATATGGGTGTAAGTGGAAGGCTTACAGACCGATTAGATTTAACATATCAATACCGAATGCAAATATGAAGGATCTGCCATTGAATAAGCCTGAGCCGCTGATTGGTATTTGCATTTTAACAATTATACATCCGTTTTATGTTCGAAAGATTTTTTAAGCGCATAGTAAGGTAGCATTATCGCGAATGATATCACTGCCTTGGTAAAGAACAATTTGAGAGCCCTTACGGCATCTGTGGAATTAAGTACCATATCCATCTGCATGGTTCCCAGAACTTTGCCATTCATAATCAGTTTATCACCCTTTCTTTTAACAGAATAAATGGAAGCTGTTTCGTCTCCATTTTCATTGTAAATTTTTACTGCTTTTTTCATGCTATTTCTCCTGTTAAAGTCTTAATTTATGTCAATAACTCCCATTTTTGCTCCATTTCTAACCACAGACATTGACCAACACGGTCAAATAGTTTTTATCATTTTGTGTCCATGGTAGCCAATGCTTTGTATGGGTTCAGATGTTGCCACATACCCTCTTCCTTATCATTTTACTAAAGTTCTGCTCCGAATACTTTTTAGGTGTGGGATGATTCTGGCCGTACCCTAATTTATAGGCCAACCGCAGTTAGAATTTTTCCATTATTTTCCGAAAACTTGGTTGGTCTCAAACCTCCAGGTGAAGTATGTGGCCTACTTTCATTATCTGGTACGATGCGGAAAAGGTGTATCGGGGCACATGCAATGCCTCTCCGCTTGGGTACTGGATAAACAACTTTTAAATCCCTCCTAAAAAATCCAATATGTTATGGATGCTTACGGATCAACTCTTTGGCAATCTTTTTCTTGGATTCAAGGATGAAATTCCCTTGATATCTCATGGCAAGATCCGTTTTCAACAATTATAGATTATTACAGATACTACCAAACTTACTATCCCAAGATGTCCAGCTTCAGGGGTTAATTCCATATTCTATCCAAACCAAGTTCAATGAGTTTTTCTCTGGTAGGTACACCCGAATTTATATTCCAACCACGTTCTATATAGTAATCATCTATCATTTTTTCCATATCTTCCTTTGTGATTCTATTTCCAAACCAGTCAGTTAAATAGCGATCGCCTTCCCTTGCTTTCATGGGTATTTCTGTGTTCTTTATATATAATGGTGGAATTTGATCGTCCTCTTTACTAAACCCTTCACGCACATTAATCAACCTTTCAAGGTTACAAGCTATTTCACCAACCTTCAGTAATTCGCGAGGTGAAATGGAATTTCCAGTTACTGCATTATATACTTCTGCAAGCCATGGAACATCACGTAATGGGTCATTCTCAAAATGCTCACATGTATCGCATATTCCCAGACAATTGTAAAGGTCCTCAGCATCTTCAGCATACTTCAGCATCCTACCCGGGTTGAAAGCATGGTTACTGAATATCCTGTTTAGTTCTTCAGGTGTCACGCCCATAAGTTCAACATCCCTCTTTATAGTTTCATAAGAAACTTCCTTATTTGACCAGTATGTGGCTGAATGATTTTGCTTTCCCTTAGCATGCACAACTGGTCCTAAGCCCATAGCCGGACTGAAGCCACCGGGTGCTTTAAAAAGGGAAGGCCATATCCTAGCATCCACCATTGGATCAATGCCCTTTGTTATAGGAGCACCTGCCTCCCAGTCACTGGCAGCATCAACACCTAACTTTTCCGACATTGGATACCATCCTTCTGCCATAATAGCTCCAATATCTTCGCGTCTAACGAGTTTATCAATTAAGGCAAGATAGAAGTTTATATCCCCAGCTTTATATTCAAGGCCACCCATATCATTTTTTGTTAGCACGCCTCGCTTACATAGCGTTGTTATATACTTAAAAACATTGACTACTGAATTCATGCATAGTCCATTTTTACTTGCCTCTTCAATCAATTTAAAACCTGGGCTCATATCGTCCGGTAATCCCGGTATGCCCAATTCCATATGAATTAACGCTGGAAAAGCAGGAAAAATTCCACCAATCCATGTGCCCTTATAGGGGCCTTTTTCTATTCTATGAACTGATTTACAGCCGCAGACTCCCCCGCTGCAACATTCAATTTTAATCAGAGTTTCATTCAATGTCTTGCCTAGGAAACCACTGCCGAATGGCATAAATTTTGAGTATTTGGGATGATTGATACATTCCATCCTTTTTTTAAGGTTTAACTCTCTATGCAATTTAGGGTTTGCTATCTTAATTCCTTTACTGCCAAGTGTAATAATAGCTTTGAGATTTTTTGAACCAGCTACTGCAGCCGCAAAGCGTCCAGCGTTGAAAAAATCATCTGCAAACCCTAATGCGTAAGCAACCTGATTCTCTCCTGCCGGACCAATAACCCATGTCCCGCAAGTTCCTGTTTTACCCGGATGTCTTTGTCTTAAAATATCCCCTACTGTGTATATATCTTTACCCCAGATATCGTTAGCATCACAAATTTCGACATCGTCATCTATTATCTTTAAATAGCAAGGCTTTTCGGAACGCCCGAGAATGACCACATGATCATAACCAGCATTCTTTAACATTTGCCCAAATCTATTGCTACCAAACATTGAAGTTGAGATGAAATATTTGCTGCCGTCTCGGCTGGCTGGGATAGAATATTTCGTATTTAAATAACATTTTCCACTACCCATTATGCCTGTTCCAATAAGCGGCCCGGTGCCAAAGATCATCACATTATCAGGAGAAAGAGGATGGATTTTTGGTTTTAATATATCGAAGAGTATATTAAGACCAATACCTGGACCGCCAATGAATTTTTTTGCATATTCGATATCTAGCGGTTTTTTATATATGTTTTTGTTTGTAAGATCCACATATAATATCTCGCCCCCATATCCGTAAATCTCTTGGTTTTTAGCCATGTTTAACCTCCCGATATATAATATTTGCTCTATATTCTAAGTTTTAGCACCAACTGTAATCGCTTCTGTAGTACAATATTTTGCACAGAGGGAGCATCCTCCTATGCAATCGCCGCTAAAGTGTATCTTTTTAGGCCAATATCCAACTATAATCCTGGCTTTTTCGGGATTATATGAGTGTTGGTAGGTAAAAGAACAAACTTGTTGACAGATATAGCAATGGATACAATTGCGTGTATCTATAGTTACGGGTAAATTAAGATCGCAACGTAAACAACGCTCCGATTCTATTCTTGCCAAATCCTCAGTAAATCCTATTTCTACGACATCAAAATTATTTATGCGCTCTAACCTATCCTGTTCTGGCATGCGTCGTCTTGATATATCTAAAATGCTCTCATCCCATGATTCCATTTTCAATTTTTCTGGCGAGCTAAATACTTCATCAATAATGCCATTACCATTTAGATATAAATCTATGCTCTGCGCTGCCTTTCTGCCTGCTGCAATTGCCTCGATGACAGTTGCTGGTCCGCTAACGGCATCGCCTGCAGCATAGACGCCAGGTATATTGGTCGCCAAAGTAACAGGATCAACGATTATAGTTCCATTTTTATCTCGAGCTAATTTTGTATCGCTTTCCAAAACGGGAGTTTCTCCAATGGCAATTATAATATTGTCAAAATTTAGTGCATACTGAGTCTCTTGTATCACCTCAAAACTGCGTCTACCGCTGTTATCAATTCCTCCTAGACTCGTACGTACTACATAAACCTGTAATTGCTTACCCATACGTAAAATTTTGGTGGGCATAGTCAGGGCAATGATTTTTACGCCTTCATCAAGTGCCTGTTCTATTTCATCTTTCCTAGCGGGCATCTCTTCACTGCCACGACGGTAAATAATACTTACGTTTTTAGCTCCAATACGCAGAGCAGTCCGCGCGGCATCGACTGCTACATTACCTCCGCCAATAACTGCAACATTAATACCGAGATTTATAGTATTGCCTGAGTTAGCCTTATTAAGAAAATCCAATCCATCAAGCACTCCATGATTTTCTTCTCCAGGTATGCCGATTTTGATACCTTTCCATGCACCTACAGCCACCAGTACAGCATTGAATCCTTGCTCTAATAATGATTCCGGTTTGTCTATTTTAATGCCTGTTTTGATTTCTATACCCAAGCCTTTTATCATATCTAGTTCTTTCCCAAGAACATCTCTGGGTAATCTATAGGGTGGTATTCCACCCTCAAGCATGCCACCTATCTTTGCCCTAGCCTCAAATACTGTAACCTGATGCCCGCATATACGGAATAGATAATAAGCAGCGGTTAATCCTGCTGGACCAGAACCTACTATAGCTACTTTCTTTCCACTTGATGTAGTAGATTTTGTATCTGGCTTAAACTGTATTTTGTCAACAACAAACCTTTTCAGGGCATTTATGGCCACAGGTTCGTCAACGTCTGCCCGTCGGCATTTCATTTCACAAAGACGCGGGCAAACGTATGCACAGACTGCGGGGAAGGGTATTTTTTCTCTTACCACTCTTAGGGCATTATCATATTGCCCTAATCTAATTGCACGGATATAACGAGGTACATCTATGCCCGCGGGACATGCTAATTTACACCGTGCTTCTTCAAACCCTCCTTTAATTACATAATTGGCCATAATTATCCCCCCTTTATTTGAAAATTCAGAATAATATTAATTAATTTATTTATTATTGATTATTTAAGTGATGCTATAGGATGCTTTTCTTTGTACTCAATTAGCTCGATCATGACTCCATACGTATCTTTAGGGTGGAAAATAAGCGCTCTCATCACACCTGGATTCTCGATCTTTCCAATTATTCTTATGCCATGTGACTTCATCTCAGCCGCAGCCTCGTCAAGATTGGTTACTTTTAATGACAATAATGACAATCCTTCACCAGCTTTTTCAATTGTTTTGGCAGTTATCCCATCTGGTGTCAGAGGTTCAATAAGCTCAATTCCCATAGGATCTATAGAACTTCGAACGTCCATAGCAGGGATTTCCCCAAGTTGTGTAAACTCCATCCCAAATAATTCTGAAAAAAATTTGCTAGCTTCTTTTAGATTCTTTACCCTGATGGCAACATGATCCAATTTCGCTACCTTCAATTTTCCTCTCCTATTATAATTTTTATGAATTTTGCGAGTATACTAATATGATATAAGATTTTTGTCAAAATTCTATATACAAGAGATATTTCATTCAATATTGCTACAAGCCCGGTGAGATAATCTATTGAACAGATCTCTGGTAGTTCGCATTGATAGGGCTGATAAATTCATTTAGCAATATAATAGCTGGGCTTCAGCTCTAGTCCACCCTCTAGGGTTATCCGCAGGACAATTTCGCCTTTTAATTTATAAAGCAACGGGAGAATAACAAAATGATATAATAGGTTTGTCATTGGTTAACAAAATATATTGCAAGGCCCGGAGTTTGGAATGAGAATGAGTGTTTTTGCGGTTATCATGTCCATATTGCTTGCTGTGGTTTTTCCTGCCTGTGTGGCTGCGCCTCAAGAGTTGCCCGCAGAAATCGTCATCGGCTGTAATATGGCTACTTCAAGTGCGCCATCCTGGGGACCCAATCTTATCAAGGCCGCACAAATGGCGTTAGATCAGGCAAACAGACTTGGCGGTATCGATGGAAAAAAGTTATCCCTGCAGGTGGTGGATGAAGGTCCTTCTGCATCTACCTCATTGTATGCTGTGCATAAATTGGTTGAAGAGAAGGGGGCAAAGGTGATAATAGGATGCACATCCAGTGATGCTGTGATTGCCACGGGCCCTTATGTAGAAAGCAAAAGGGTTCTGGTGGTTTCGCCGACGGCGACGTCTTCTTTCTTATCAGGCCAGAGCTGGTCTAAGTGGGTGTACCGTGTTTCACCACCAGATTCTCTGGAGGGTGGTGTGGTTGCCAAGTTGATCAAAGATAGAGGGATAAAGAAAGTGGCTTTGCTGGTGCAAGATTCCAGCTATGGGAGGGGTATCGAGGAATCGGTTCGAAGTTATTTATCGGGTCGGGCTGAAATAGTTGTTTCGATCAGGTATGACCCTCTCAAGCTAAGCTATCTTGCAGAGCTTAATACCGTGAAAGATAAAATTCCCGGCTGTATTGTGCATGCGGGATATTATGCTGATGGGGCAGTAATCTATGTTCAGGCCATGCAGCTGGGGTTGGACAACATACCCTGGTTTGCAGTGGATGGTACCTATGATATGCCGCTGGATAAATACCTTGAGGCAGCGAAATTCATGGAAAAGGCGGTAACTGGCACAACTCCTGTGCCCGACCGAAAGTCGGCAGTTTATAAGGATTTCGTTGAAAAATACAGAGCTTTATTCGATATGGAGCCGACCATTTTCTGTGATACCACCTATGATGGATTAAATCTGATTATTGCTGCTATTAAAAAGGCAGGTGTATATGATGGTGGAGCAATTAGAGATGCGCTGGCCACGATCGGGCGCAACTACGCAGGTGCCAGTGGCATAATTACCTTTGATGAGAACGGCGAGCGTGTTTCAGGCAATTACGGCATCTGGAAAGTCGGTATGAAGGATACAGAATATACATTTATTATGACCGATCAGACCGTCAGCTTTATCAAACCCTGAGAATAGAACTGCTATTTATAGCACGCTCCGAACGATGAATTAAGTCCCATTCGTTTTCAGTGAATCATCCCGTCGGCCGAATAATAGGGATAATCCTGTGTTATAACGAATTTGGCCCATTTGCCAATGTGGCCATATTCCAGGTGGCATTTCTGGCAGAGCACAACACAGTTTTGAAGGGTAATTTCGCCTCCCAGCTCGGCCGGTTTTTTGAAATGAGCAAAAACTGGAGACGATAACCTTACGCCGCAGTGTGCGCAGGCGGCTTTTTGTCTGACTATTGCCTTGTCCTTTATATCCTGCGGAAATTCCTTGGGACTCATAGTTATTTAGCCGAAAACGTCCGTCAAGTAGCTTTATCTAATTTAAACATAACCGCAGGTTGATTTCAACAGCCGTATATTTAATGCGGTTGTTGCCTCATAATAGCCAGCAAGCAGTCCGGCAGTATGCTGTTGGTTGAGATAAAACCTAGCCGTGATATGGTTGAAATAATCAGCTATTGAATTTAGGCCAGCAGCTTTTTCGGCATTTCTCTCAGGATCGCTTCTGCATCATTAACAATTCGCTGTACCATATCGTTAACTTTGGGCAAATCTTTTATCCGCTGTGCCGCTTCACCGGCAGCCATCATCGCTTTTTCCTTGTTTCCCTCATAGACAGCTTTTATTGATTCTATCTCATACTGGATCAGAGACATGTCTATCGTCGAGTAGTCATCCGGAGTACCTAGGAAAACCCCCGGTGATTTCTGGAGGGTATTTTTGGCATGCTCGATACTGCGTGGTGTTTTAAGCCAGCGGGCGGGCCCTACAAAGCCGCGTGCTACAAGAGTTCCTCTGTCTTCTGCGGCTACAACGGCTTCTTTCCAGATCTGGTGGAAGTCGCTTTCCTGTGTTGCCAGAAAGCGGGTTCCCATTTGTGCACCATCCGCTCCCATTATCAGAGCGGCTGCCAGTGTTTTGCCGTCGCAGAAGCCACCGGCACCGCAGACCAGTGTATTATCATCGGAAACTGCCTCAACCACCGCCGGCAGCAGTATCATTGAGTGTACCGGCTCCCACGATGTATGGAATCCACCTTCGTGGCCGGAAGCTACTATCACGTCGACACCGGCTTTCTTGCAACGCATAGCTCCTCTAACGGATGGGACTACATGCATCCAGGTGAATCCTGCACCCTTTATCTTATCCCTCCACCCCATAGGATCACCGGCGGAGGTAAAGATCACCCTGAAATGTTTTTTAATATCAGGGTTCTCTTCGCGAACCCTGATGGCTGTATCGATTATAACATGCGAATATTTGAGCACCTCGGTTGATACCATAACATTGATGCCGAAAATACCCCCTTTATCCTTGACCAATCTGGTTGTTCTTTTCAGGACTTTTTCCATAACTGTGGGGATATCATCGTCGTAGTTTGCTTCAGCTGTTTCTACGAAGGCTTTATATACCCAGGGCTGAGTTTCTTTATCGAAAACGCCGCTTGTAGAAAGCAGACCAAGGACACCTGCGTTGGCCGCTGCAACACAGAGGTTGTTGTTGCTGAAAGGCCCCATTCCTGCTTGAATGATGGGGTATTTGATACCGATAAGGTCGCATAATCTCGATTTAATCATTTAAGCTCCTTTTATATTTTTTATTCTGCAAATTATACATCATACTGGCGGGTATGTTCCACAAAATCTCCTGCCGCCTGTCCGGGTAAATGGTAAAAAGTCTCCAATTTCCTCGGTTACGAGTTCAATTCTTTTTCTACCAGCGCCACAACCTCTGAGAGGCTTTCCTGTATTTTTGAGGTTAGAGATAGGCCCGGGGATATATTGTCCGGCTCTATGCCTATGATAACGATTCTGGGCAGTTTACGCCCCAGTTTTGACATTAATTGTAGGCTGTGGATGATTCCCATCCCGTGTAATGAATCTGGTATCTTCTTATCTAGGTTCTCCTCTTTTATCTCTAATCGATAGATCAGGCCGGGTGTGCCACCGGCTCTCAGGGCATCCACTATAACCAGTTTTTCCACAGGCTCATCCAGAAACGTAAGCAGGTCGGGCGATGTACCGCCATCGATGAAATCCACGTGCGGGTACATGCCGCCGGATCGCATGATTTCTATCACACGTATTCCGGCTCCGTCATCACGGCACAGCGGGTTGCCGATACCTAAAACTGCGACCTTTTTTTCACCAGGCATATAATTAACAGATGCGTGGCAGGATCTCTCCGACGGGTAAATCCACGATACGGTAGGCACCGATTCGGGTCTTCATTACCACGCGACCGCGGTGTTCCTCCGTGACTTCGCCTATGATTGCTGCCTGTGCAGCGTATCTATTTTTTTTCATCACGGCCAGTACCCTGTCTGCGTCCCTCGGAGCGACTGCAGCTACCAATTTACCTTCATTGGCAATATAGAGAGGATCCAGTCCCAGCAGTTCACAGACCCCTCGAACTCCTTCGTGTACCGGTATCCTGTCCTCCTCAATGCGTATGCCGACCTGTGACTGGATGGCGAATTCGCTGAGAGTCGATGCAAGGCCACCTCTGGTGGGATCGCGCAGACTGTGTATATTCTTGCTGACCTCAAGCATATCCACCACCAGATGGTTGAGGGGTGCACAGTCACTCAGGACTGGGATATTGAATTTCAGACCTTCGCGCTTACTCATAACGGCGATGCCGTGCTCACCTATACCACCGCTGAGTATGATTTTATCTCCAGGCCTGGCATTAGATCCTGAGATATCTACGTTTTCCTCTACCATCCCGATGCCGGCGGTGTTTATAAACAGTTTATCGGCTTTCCCACGGTTGACCACCTTGGTATCGCCTGTTACTATCTGCACCCGTGCTTCGTCAGCCGTGTTTTTGATTGATTCTACCACACGACGAAGATCCTCTATTTCCAGTCCTTCCTCTATAATCAGGGAGAGACTCAGGAAGAGGGGGCGGGCGCCGCTCATGGATAAATCGTTTACCGTACCGCATACGGCCAGGCGGCCTATGTCACCACCCGGGAAAAAGATGGGATTTACCACGTAGCTATCGGTGGTAAATGCCAGCTTGCCGGACAGCTGGAAGACCGCAGAATCATCCATACGTGATAGTATGGGGTTGGAAATGGGTGGTGTCAGTATCTTTTCAACCAGATCATGGCTGAGCTTGCTACCACTGCCGTGTGCCAGCAGTATCTTATCACCCATCGAGCACCCCGTACTGATAATAGGCGGCACAGCTACCCTCGGAAGATACCATGCAGGGCCCAACCGGGTTTTCAGGAGTACAAACCCTTCGGAATAATTTGCATTCGATGGGCTTGATAACACCACGCAGGACTTCTCCGCACCGGCAGCCGACCGCTTCTTTAGGTGGTGAAGGAGTGACGGGGAATGCCAGCTCGGCATCGAATCCGGCGTACTTTTCCTTCAACTTATAACCGCTGGCCGGTATGGGGCCCAGCCCGCGCCAATTTGTTACTGTGATATCGAAAACTTCATCAAGCAGTTTGAGTGCCCGGATATTCCCTTCGGGTTTAACTCCGCGCGTATAGGCGATTTCCACCCGTGGACTTTCACTTTCGATCTGCTCTATCAGCATGGCTACAGCCTGCAGGATATCCAACGGTTCAAAGCCGGCGACCACACAGGCAATCCCGTAATCCTGTGCATATGATTGATATGGCCGGGTACCTATGACCGCTGTTACATGGCCGGGACAGATTATCCCATTAAGCTTGACTTCGCCGAGGTCGAGCAATGCTTTCATAGCGGGCGGAGTCTTCTTGAGCCGAGAGAAGATAAAAAAGTTCTTTAAATTATCCCGTTCGGCCTGTTTTACCGCCAGGGCAATGGTGGGCGCGGTCGTTTCAAAACCTACGCCAATGAAGACCACCGGCCGCTGCGGATTATCGTGTGCGATCTGAATTGCATCCTGAGTAGAGTACACGATTCGTATATCGCCACCTGACGCCCGTGCCTTCTGGAGGCTCGAATAGCTGCCGGGTACTTTGAGCATATCGCCGAATGTGGTGATAATGAGCCCTGGAATTCCGGCGAGGGAAATGGCTTTATCTATATCAATGTTGGCGGTAACACAGACCGGGCAGCCAGGGCCGGAAAGCATTTCTATATGATGGGGGAGGAGTTGCCGGATACCGTTGCGCATGATGGCCACCGTGTGACTGCCACAGAATTCCATCAGCCGTGCGGGTTTATGGGAAATGGCAAATATATGGCCGGCCAGTTTTTTCACCATTCCGGCATCGCGGAATTCATCGATAAATCTCATCGGCCCGTCATTCTACAGTAATAAGGATGCAATCTACAAACCGCGGTATTTAAAGTCAGCGCCAGGAGGCAAGCCCGCTATCCGTGCAGTCGCTACGGGTTATCCGCACCTGATTGCTGCCATCGGCGTTCATGATGTAAATCTCACCATTGTCATTGTTGCAATCACGTTTGGAATAAAATACGATCCGGGTACCATCGGGAGACCATGCGGGGTACTTATTATCGGATAGCGATTGTGTAATCTGCCGCTGGTCGGTTCCATCGGCATTCATGACGTAGATTTCGAAATTACCGCTGGCATTGCTCTGATAGGCGATTTTTTTACCATCCGGCGACCATGCCGGAAAATCTTCTATCTGGGGGCTATCGGTCAGCCTGGTAAGATTGGAACCATCGGTATTGATAACATAGATATCTATGTTTCCATCCCGTTTACTCTGGAAGACGATCTTGCTTCCATCAGGCGACCAGCTGGGGGCTGCATTTTGATTATCACCCCTTGTGAGCTGGAAAATGTTACTGCCATCAGCATTCATAATGAAAATATGATCGTTACCGCCGTCTCGATTGGAAGTAAAGGCGATTTTCTTTCCATCGGGTGACCATGCCGGCAGAGTATCTTCGGCTTCACCGCGGGTTAGCCGCATCGGATTGCTGCCATCGGCATTCATTACATAAATCTGATAATATCTGCCGTCTCTGTCCGAGTAAAAGACTATTTTGCTACCATCGGGCGACCATTTGGGAAAAAGATCGGCACCTGAGTGGTTACCGCTCAGTTTTATCCAGTTGCTGCCATCGATGTTGCAGGTATAAATTAGCGTACCCCCTGGATCATTGGTGCCATTTACAAAAACGAGCTTTTCTGAGGATTTCACCCGCTGGCTGGCAGGAATCTGAACATCCGGGGATGATTTATTCTCGGAAAGCCCCGGTAAAGGATTCAGGTTCGGTGAAGTTTTGGGCGCCTGCAGGATATCGCCCGACCTGCTTTCAGGGGCGGATGCGGGTTGAGCCGAACAGCCTGTCCATGCAAAACCGGCAATGGAGAAAAGCATTATAAACAGAATGGTCAATCGAATAGTTCTCATTAGCGACCTCCCCGGACGCGATAAAATATAATAAGCGGAAGTGATATTTTTTGGATGGTGAGAAGACGGTTTATATCTGTTAAACTCCTTCCGCTTCAACCATGCGTGATAGCAGATTCAGAGTTTCCTGTGCTTCTTCTTCGTTAAGCACATTGATGGCATAGCCTGTATGCAACAGCACATAGTCTCCAATCTGTGCCTCTGGCGTAAGTGCGATACTGACTTTACGGCTCACACCACCGATATCTACCTCGGCCTGTTCGCCGTCAATCGAGATTATTTTTACCGGTACTGCTAAACACATCTGGTTTAGAGTATAAACGAAAACTATGCGGTAGACAAGTGGACTCGTGCTGGTTTTAATACTTGCAAGAAAGTGATGAAAAATGGATAATATTTCATTGACCGATTATTCAATGATTAACCAATCAATAAATATATTTTTATGAGGAGGAACTATGCCCGGGGCTTTAGAAGGAGTCCGTGTTCTGGACTTCAGCCGTATGTATGCTGGTCCATTCTGTTCGATGATTTTGCGTGAACTCGGGGCGGAGGTTATAAAGGTGGAATTCAGGGAGGCAGGTGACGCATGTCGCACCATACCGCCCATCACAGAAGCCGGTGAAGGTTATGTGTTTTCCATACTGAACCGTGGTAAAAAAAGCATAACACTTGAACTGAGAAGTGAAGAAGGCAGAGAAATCGTGTGCAGGCTTATATCACAGTGTGATGTTCTGCTGGAAAACTTTACCCCGGGTGTTATGAAAAGGCTGGGGCTGGGCTATGAGGAAATTAGCCGGTTAAATCCCCGTTTGATCTATGCGTCGCTGTCGGGTTTCGGTCAGGATGGTCCATATGCATCCAGGCCGGCTTTTGATATGGTGGCACAGGCAATGGGAGGTTTGATGAGTGTTACCGGCTTTCCGGATAAACCGCCCACCAAGTGCGGGCCTGCAATAGCCGATCTGGTGGGGGGAACCAATACAGTGATTGCCATTCTGGCAGCTTTGCAGAACAGGCATAAAACAGGCCGGGGACAGAGTATCGATATCTCTCTTCAGGACAGCATCTGGCTTCTGACCGCGGTAGAGGCACTGGCAGCATATGGCCTGACAGGAAAATCACCGGGCAGGATAGGTAATATGCATCCTGGTATAGTTCCGTGGAATGTTTATCAGGCCAGAGATGGCTATGTAGTGATCTGCACGGTTACTATTGGGCAGTGGCAAAAACTGGCGGAAACAATCGGCAGGTCGGATCTTATTTCTGATCCTGAACAGTGTACCATGGTTGTGCGCTTAAGCAGGCGTGAAGAACTGGATGCTATCGTGGCCGATTGGGTAAAACGGTATTCCGTTGCTGAGATACTGCAGATATTGGATAAGGCTGAATTGCCCTGTGCTCCCATACTTGATACAGGGCAGATAGTTAACGATCCCCACATGAAATACCGACAGATGACAGTAGAGGTAGATCAGCTTCTTTCAGGGCCGCTTAAAATGCCCGGCACAGTATTTAAGATGTCACAGACGCCAGGTGACCCGTATAATCCAGCTCCTTTTCTGGGAGAACATAACAGCGAGGTATATTCCGAGCTGCTGGGCTATAGCGAGGAAAAGATCAACGAACTTATGGCGAGGGGGATAATTTAAGTTCCACTGCTAGAAGCTGCAATTACAGCCTGGCCCAGCGAAATACCGCCATCGTTGGCGGGCACCTGTCTGTGTATGATGACGTTGAACCCTGCCTTTTGCAACGATTCCAGAATTTTTATCAGCAGCAGGCGGTTTTGAAAACAGCCGCCGCTGAGTGCAACCGTGCCAAGGCCGGATTTCTGCCGTAATTCCAGACAGACGTCGCGGGTCACATTTGCAAGGCTGTTATGAAATCTCATGGCGATTCGGGGGATACTCACATTATTTTGAAGGTCTTCCGCTATCGCCTTAATAAGCCCGGATAATCTTAAAATAAGGTATCCGTTTCTGTTTTCAATATCCACAGGGTAGATGCCGTTTTCCTGTGGTGCTTCGTAGGCCTTTGATTCCAGCTCAATGGCGGCCTGGGCTTCGTAATTTATGACGCCGCAGATTCCGCAGATGGCCGAGACAGCATCGAAAAGCCTTCCCATACTGGAGGTCACAGGTGTATTTATCCTGCTTTCTATCTGCTGAATTATAATCTGCTGTTCGTTACGGTCGATGGAGTTGATAAAAGGCAACCTGTTAGAGGGAGATGTAAGCAGATTCAGGGCAGCGAGATAGCCGAAGGCGGTGCGATAAGGTTTTTTGATGGCCAGTGAGCCACCGGGCAGAGGCAGGTATTCGAGCTGCCCCATCCGTTTGAAGCCCGTATAATCAGCAATTAAAAACTCGCCTCCCCAGATGTTGCAATCGGTCCCATAACCGGTACCGTCGAAGGCCACACCGATTGCAGACCCGGTTTCGAGGTTGTCGGCCAGACAGGATGCTATATGGGCATGGTGATGCTGGACGGCAGCGGTTTTAAGACCGGATGCTTCGGCCAGTTCCAGTGCATATTTGGTGGATAAATATTCAGGATGGAGGTCATGTGCAATAATCTCCGGCTCAATGCGGAATAGACGCCTGTACAGATCGATAGTTCGTTCGTAATGCTCCATGGTTTCAAGGTTTTCCAGATCCCCGATATGCTGACTGACAAAGGCGTGATTGTCGCGTGCCAGACAGAAGGTGTTTTTCTCTTCTGCACCGCAGGCCAGTATCTGTGGAGTCTGGAATGTTAGATGGACAGGATATGGCGCATACCCCCTTGCTCTGCGGATTATATATGGTCTGCCATTAATTACAGAAGTGACGCTGTCATCGTAAGTTGAGTAAATATCGCGGTTATGCAGGAGGAAGAAATCTGCTATTTCCCCCAGCCTGCTAATTGCTTCGCCGTTTTCTCCGGCAATAGGCTCTTCGCTGATATTGCCGCTGGTCATCACCAGAGGGTAACTGACCTCCCTCATCAGCAGGTGGTGCAGTGGCGTGTAAGGGAGCATTACGCCCAGATGTTTTAGTGCAGGAGCCACTTCCCGACATATATCGGATTCCGGCTTCCAGCGTAACAGTACTATAGGGCTTTGTGGTGACCGCAACAGGTCTTCTTCAGGGTAGTTTATGAAACAATGGCCGGCTGCCTCGGAAATATCCTTTACCATGATAGCAAAGGGCTTGGACGGTCTTCGCTTCCTTTGTCTTAATGTTTTCACCGATTGTGCGTTCTTTGCATTGCATGCCAGCAGGAACCCTCCAAGTCCCTTAATGGCTATTATCTTGCCCCGGTCCAACAGCTCTGCCGTGGCTTTTATTATATCGCTGCAGCTAACTTGATTGCCCCGGTTGTCGGTAAGCTCAAGTTGCGGCCCGCAGGCCGGACAGGCATTGGGCTGTGCGTGAAATCGACGATCGAGCGGATTTTCGTACTCACGCTGGCAGTCAGGACACATTTTGAATGCCGCCATGGTCGTCAGAGGGCGATCATATGGTATGTCTCTGATAATGGTAAAACGCGGTCCGCAGTTGGTGCAGTTGGTGAATGGGTAGTGCCAGCGCCTGTTGTTTGGGTCGAAAATATCTTCCAGACACTGCTGGCAGGTGGCGATATCGGGTGATACCAGCTGATATTTACCGGTCTGAGCTACGCTCGAACGTATTTCGAATCCGTGATAGCCGCATGGCGAGTCGAAAGTAGCTGAAATCTCCTCGATCCGCGCCATAGGCGGAGCATTATGCTCAAGCTCGTAGATAAACAGGTTCAGAGCTTCTCTGTTGCCTTCAACCTCGATTTTAACATCTTCGGAAGTATTGCAGACCCAGCCATTGAGATTGTGTTTAACAGCCAGTCCATATACAAAAGGCCTGAAGCCGACTCCCTGGACGACTCCCCTGGCGCTGACGCGGGCAAGCTGAAGATTATTATCTGCGGACATCGATAATCAACTGAATTGTACTTCAAGCCAGCAAACACGGGCAAGGATGTAAATTATCCCCTCCATAGCCTGCTCGGGAACAGCGCGTTCAATAAAGCAGGCTGTGAGGTCTTTTATATAAATATATGAGTCTAATTATTAAGCTGGGAAGGGTATTTCACCCAGTGCCATGCGACAGAGATCGGTTATATATATTTTGCGTAGCCCGCGCTCTTCGGTCGGTCGCCTCAATACACGGTCACATACGGGGCAGAGCGTAATCAGAGCATCTGCACCGCAATGTATCGCATCCTCGATATTTTTGGCCTGTATATCAGCAGCCAATTGCGGAAATACACGTGTGAAGGCACCGGTGCAGCATAAAGCTGTTTCCCTTTCATATTTTCGGGGAGGCCGCTCCACGCCGATCAGAGAGAATATTTCGTCCACGAAGACATCTTTCTCCGGCGTATATCTTGAAGCGCAGGGTCTCTGATATGCTACCTTTTTGCCAAGCCCGGTTATCTTATTGCGGTTATCTCTCAGATAATTGCGCAGATATTCCAGGATGTGCATATACTTGAAAGGTACTTTGATGCCGTAGTCCTTCACCTTGGCATTGACCATAGCATAACAGTCATCATGCAGGAAAATGATCTCCTTACCGAATGATGCCATGTTGTCGATAAATTTGCGGGCATTTTTCTCGATCGGGCTTTCCTTGCCGGCGTGGACATAGCCTATATAGCAGAAATAGTCTCCGCCCTTGACTATGGTCAAGCCTTTGAATAGCTGCCCTTCAATCGCACCCTTTGGCAGCGATCTTTCCATCACACACAGCGATAGCACCGGCTTATCGGGATCGCCGGGGATTACCTCGTTGGGTACAGCCGTTATGAGGTTGAATCCGTCCATATCCCGCTGGCTGATGGGGAAGGCGTTGTATTTTTCCTGCATCCGAAGGATGAGGTCGTAGGGATCGGCATCCGTTGGACAGTATTCGCGGCATGCGCAGCAGGTCACACATTTTCCCAGGATTTCCGCATTTTCTCCTTTGATTAAGGCCTTGATATTGCTCACGGCCTTATCTTTGTCGTAGTTTACATAAAGACATCTGGTGAGGCAATCGCCGCAAAAATTGCATTTCGACACATCCCACATATTTTCATCTCCTTTTAGATAATTATTTATTTTATGTAGATTTAAGCCGGGAATACCAGCCGGGTGCCGGCATTGTTAAGCGTAAATCGGTTTCCAAATTCCTGGGCGAGGCGGGCAGATGCGGCGAATCCGGTACAGTGAGAGACACAAACATGCTGTACATCCATTTCCTGAAGCTCGAATATGGTTCTATCGATACGTTCTTCATCAGAGCGGATGAGGTGGATGCCCCCGACTACGGCGTGTATTTTATCGTTTCCGGTTATCTTTATGGCCTGGTTAATCGTATTTATCACACCCCGATGTGCACAGCCGCAGATGACCACCAGGCCATAGTCGCAATTGATTATCAATGCGAGGTCATCAGGCACCGTATCGGGTTTAAGGAAGCCGTCCTGTTTAACGAAAAGATTTTCATCGATGGTTTCGTAATCCGTAAGCATATCTATTTCCCCGCTGGTGGTTACATGCTCTGTAATGGCAGCCGGTGCTGTGCTGAATTCGAATAAGGCACCGCAGCTCTCCAGCTCATCATCTGAAAACGGTATGCCTATGTACTGATACTCCCCGGCCTTGCGTGTAATATATTTAGAAGATTTTATCCCGGGGTGGGCGATGATTTGCTTTGGACCCGTTCTTTTCAGGATCTCGCGTAATCCCCCTGTATGATCTACATGGCCATGACTGAGCACAATAGTATCTATTTCATAAAGGTTGATGTTCAGCAGGTCGGCATTATGGACCGCTGCTACACCCAGGCCGGTATCAAGCAAAATCTGCCTCCCGTCAACCTCGATAAGCAGGCTCAGACCCCATTCTCCCAGAAAGCCGTAGCCACCCGTGTTCTCACTCAGTGTAATAATCTTTATTTTGGTATCCATTTAATCTCCCCATCTACATATCGAATTTTTGCTGTGAAAGCGCCTCACCTATATGATCGATGAAATCGGCCTGGTAGCGCTCGATATGCCCCTTATCGCAAAGGGCGGCAAGTTCAGGGTCAACCGGTATCTGACCGAGCGCGGGTGCCTGCGATGAGGCAGCCATTTCCTCCAATCTGCTCCTCCCGAAAATCTCGATTTTTTTATCAAGTTCTTTAACATATAGATAACTCATATTTTCTACTACCCCGACCACTTTTTTACCCATATGCTGCGCCATTTTTACCGCCTTCCTAACTATCATGGCTGTAAGATCCTGGGGTGTAAAAACGATTATTACACCCGATATGGGGAGCGATTGCATGACTGTTAAAGGGGCGTCTGCCGTTCCAGGAGGCAGGTCCACGATAAGATAGTCAAGTGTTCCCCAGAGTACATCTTCCCAGAACTGGGTGATGGCTTTGCCGATCAGCGGCCCTCGCCAGATTACAGCTTCATCTTCGTCGGGCAATAACAAGTTGATCGACATCAGTTCTATACCGGATCTGGATGTAACCGGTAGCAGACCACTGTCGCTGCCACCGGGGCGATCGGTTATACCGAACATCCTGGGTATGCTCGGTCCCGTGATATCGGCATCAAGAATACCCACCTCATAGCCCTTTCTTCTTAGCCCGATGGCCGTCAGACTGCTGACCAGCGATTTACCCACGCCACCTTTGCCACTCATAACAGCTATTACATGGCCTATTTTATTAAGATCCACCGGCTTCACATCCACATATTCTATATTGACATTTTTAACCTCGGGTAGTCCTGACATCGATTCCCTGATCCTTTCGCTGATCCATGTCCGGGAATATTCATCCAGAGCGGCGGAAGCCAGCACAATCTTAACATCGCCATTTGTAAGATTGATATCACGAACAAGATTCATGAGCAAGAGGTTGCGTACTACATGCGGTACAATGATCTCTTCAAGCCTGTTTCTAACCTGTTCTACAGAGGCCATAACATCATCTCCTGAAATTTGCTTATTTGAGGACTGAACAGTACGTTGATAGCAACATCATAATATAGGTTCAGTGTACGCGGTCCATCAGATTGGGCAGTCTTCCCTCGATATACAATTTAACTGCCTCCTCTGCATTTACGATGTCTGTGACCACAGGCTGGATATTATAGCTCTTCATGTGTTCGTACGCGCCCTGCCCCATGCCGCCTGCTATCAGCACCTGGCAATCTTTGATGATTTCAGCCATGCTGGCATGCTTTCTCTGAGCTGAAGCATCGAAACCGTGGGGTCCTCCCCCCTTACCGTGGCCTTCTTCCTGGCTGAAAAACTGGCGGTGCCCTGCCTTTTCGCGTTTTTCCGTTCCTGTAATTTGGCCGTTCTGGACATCGAAGACCACATAGTATTCTGCTCTCCCGAAATGCTGGCTTACATTAAGCCCGTTATCGCTGGCTACTGCTATTTTCATATCCTATCTCCTTTCATATCCAATTTTATTTATTCGCTTATTAATTCGCATTTTAAATTGCCGTTATCGTAATTCACCCTGATTTTAACCTGTTTTCCATCGGATAGTATTTTTTCTGCCCGACTGCGCAGTTTTTCGAAATCGGGCGATTCCAATAATGCCAGAAGTGCTTCATAGCGCTGGTGCAGTTCTTCATCAGTGGTTTTTTCACCCAGCAGGCCAAACAGACAGTTGTTCAGTTCCTTCTCCGCCAGGCATTTCAGGCACCTGCCCGGCACTTCGTTGGAAGTATATTTAGGTTCCAGATTAAAATTATCCATATTCACCACCTTCATATCGATAATTCCGTGTTTGGACATGCATATATTGGAAGCATGCCATGTAGAATTATAACGATGACCGTGGGAATAAACAATAAATTCTTCTGTTAATA
>DAOTVU010000080.1:0-7663 GCA_034436215.1 Dehalococcoidia bacterium | reverse complement strand
GGATAATTGTTTAGATCACCCCGTAAATAACGTGATAAAATAAGCGCTTGCGAATATGGTAGTAATCCAACAGTAATTTTTTCACCTAGAAACGGATGCATTATTTCTTCCTGCTTCCGGTTTTGATATGCGGATATTACCGTTTTACGCGTATCTTCATTCATTAACACTGCACCAGTTTCTGTTTTATGAAAACCCTGTCCATTTACCTGTTTGAGATTTATTAGTGAAAGCGCTAATCGATCAGCGATGTATGGGCGGAATTCTTCCATTATATCCAGGGCCAGACCGGGTCGCCCCGGGCGATCTCTGTGGAGAAATCCAACTGCCGGGTCAAGTCCAACTGATTCTAAAGCTGAAGATACATCGTGTACCAGAAGAGTATATAGAAAAGACAGCAATGCGTTCATATTATCCATAGGCGGCCGACGACTACGCTCCTTAAAATAGAAATTATCTTTTTGTGTGAAAATTAGATGATCAAAGACTTCGAAATATTTACGCGCTGCTTCGCCCTCTATGCCCCTCACTGTATCCAATGGCTGTGCCGATTCCAATTGTTTTAGAAGATTTGATAAATGATTAATTACATCGGTTATCTTAAAATTATTAGGATTTTCTGCATTATTGCGTAAAGCCCGCTGAAGTACTATACGAGAATTATTAATTTTACCAATTACAATTGCGCGCGCAATCTTTGCAGCTTCTTCAAGATTATCAGCCTGACGATACTGCTCTCGCCGTAACAGTACATTCCCTGAGACGGGGCCATTAACTCTGGCTATAAAACGACCGTTATAGCTGAGGAATACTATGGATATCTGGTTCTCAGAACATAATTCCATTAACGAGGGACTTACGCTTATCTGGCCGAAGCATACGATACCCTGAAGAGTATGTGCCGGTATCCGCAGTTTACACTCATCATCGACGGAAACCAGAACCGACTTGCCCTCGCGATGAAGGTAAGACCCCTGGGTGGTAACATATAGCGTATTTAGCAGGCGTTTCACTGATTTGTTCCTCCCTTGGCAATAGCTTCATCCAGATAGCGATTCACATCTCTATTTGGCAGCATAGCTTTAGGCAAGCAAATATCAATAAGTGAGCACGACTGACATTTAATCTGGTTATGGGCTTTTGGTGTGACGCCAGAAGAAACAATCTCGTGTAAACACTTTGCAGAAGCCTCGGTCTTGTTTCTAATAGCCTGGTTAAAAGATATCTCAAGTCGCCGTTTTGACTTGCCATAATAAATAGCACCGGCAGGTATGTATATATTCAACATCTCCTCCATACATAGTGCCTGGGCACAAAGCTGTACTTCGAAGCTTTCTTCACTTCTGAGCCGGCCTCTTTTATATTCCACAGGAAAAGGCTGCCAGAACCCTTCAATATCGTAAAGAGAAACTGTCATCTTGTCTTTTTGATAATCAGAAACTTTTTGAAATTCGATAACATCAGAATTTCCGATTAATCCTAAACGGAATGATCTAAGCCAAAGCCCACGTGCAATACGTAAATCGCCGTGGCGCTCAGTTTCTATCTGATGTGTCTGCTCATGGAGGATACTGCCCTCAGCAGTAAAGACATTATCCTGCCATAATCCCTCCAGGATAATCAGAGCCGCTCTGCGCTCGCAAAAAAGTAGATGCTGTAGCGCCGAGATGGGAAGAAGCTCTTCTTCCTTATACATTGCTTCTAATTGACCTTCCAGTCCTCCGGCGGTGCGTTCTTCATAACAGGTTTACCAGCCTCGCTGTAGGCAAACGTTACCTCTATGCCTTTAGGCAATCGGCTTTTATGGAAGGTTATAAGATAATCACTAAAGGAGCGGGGGGAGCTGATGCCATCTCGTTTTTTGACCTCAAGCAGCTCGAAGAGCTTATGCGCCGGGGCACAGCCAAGTTTAGCCTGCTGGGCACGCTGAGTAGCGTCAGTGTCCGTGCCTGTGTGCTTGAAGATGATGAGCGGTTCACGCACTGACATCAGCCCTTTGGAAGCGGAGCGGTCATGCTCATACATTTTGAGAAGAGCTTCCCATAAAAGGGAAAGGTCATCTTCTGTAAAGAATGTTTGCTCAGCCAGGTAAGCGCTGATAAAGCCCTTTGCCAGGTAAAGACCGTAAGGGATAAGGGCCTTGCGACCAAAATCACGGAGCGAATCTTGTGGCTGGTCTTCTTCCCACTTAATATAGTCGGCGCTAGATTTAGCACTTGGTATATCCTTGCTATCAGCCACTCTGGTTATTGAAAGTTCAAGTGGTAGCACAGGATCCAGTGAACGGGCAAAGGCAAATTGCACAGGTCCACGGACCTGCCCGGCATTAGGTCCGACAGCAAGTACAGCACCAAAGGTGCGAACATCATAAAAATTTTGACACATCCATTGTCTTGCCATTTCAACCTTATTCCTGCCAGCTTTCTTATCCGGTGCGTAGCCACCCTCCGTTTTTTCGTGTGCCATTACAATCTTGGTATTCAGATTTGTAGAATGCTCCACAAAGATAGCATAGGGCATCCGGTTACCTTTAGCCATCCATACATAATTACGCACCCTGCGCTTTAAGGCTACATCAGATACCAATCCATGCATATCCTCGGGGTCGAGACGTGGAGTATTGCTGGCATCAGGGTCGCCATTTGGGTTGCCATTTTCACAATCGAAAAGATAGATGAACTCGTAGCGGTTGGAAACGGTGTTAGCCATTAACTTCCTCCTTTTCTTTTTCGGCGTTCGTTGACTTTTTGATTCGCATATCTGCAAGCTGCTGATAGTAGCCCAGGGCAAAAAAGCTTTGCTCTTCCAGAGAAAGCGTTCTTGGCGGGGCTTCTTGTAATTTCTGCCATATGGCTGCAATTTTGGACTCATACCAGTAGGCAAGGCCGGGATCGAGCTTGTTTAAGTGAAACTGGCTGTTGCGAGTAAGCCGTCCCAGCACTAATGCTGGTGTGGTGCTGGCTGCAGCATAGTAACGTTGAACTACTCCAGCGCTGACATCACCAAGGGCAGCCTTCTGAAGGTCAGCCAGCACTGCCATAAGACGGCCGCACTGGTAGGCAGCGCTGGGAAAGTCCTCATTTAAGACTGGTTTTAGCTTCTCTGCCATAATAGTATTATCCTCCTTTCTATATTTTCTCAGGTGATAGGCTTTGATGATCCCCATGCCGTTCATATTTATTTGTTTTTCGTTAGGCTGAAATATTTCAACTTTTCGTCTTGTCAAAGCCTGTGCCATAATTGCGTAAGGAATGGGCTCGCCGCGCACAGCTACTTTCCACAGCTTAGCAACGGTCGGTGCTGGTAAATCATCAAGGTGAGGTGCTACCAGAGAGCCAAGGACAGCGGTGAATTTAGGATAATGAGCAGGTGAATTACCATCAGGCTGGACTATCTCTAAATCATCGAACCACTGGCTGATATTTAATACCAATTGTTCGAATTGCCCCTCCATCCAGTCCCGAACCATTACCCTACCCTTAGCCCCAGATAGAGTGAGGGCGTAATAATAGTTATCCGCAATATCAGGACGCGCTCCTGTTTGTATGCTTTTCAAGAGCTCACGGGCTGCGCGCTGGGCGCTTAATGCGGCTAGCTCTGGTGGGTCTTCCAACCACATGAGCGGGTCTTCTTCTTTTTGTACACTCTTTTTGTACCAGTGAACAACTTTGGCTTTGTCTTTTACTAGGCGTTGGCTGTGGTTTTTTAGTAGATCGTTCAGACCAGTGCGATAGGCATGGGCGGCTTCTTCGGATATAGCTGCATTGGCCGATTGATCCAAGCCATAAGAACAATAGGCTTCTTTGTCGAAACCAACTAAAACATCGCCGCTGGCCAATCCCCCATCACCGGCTAAACCTTCAATCTTAGGGTGGGTTTTGAGAGGCAAAGCAAGCTCGCCAGTGACGTAGCATCTCATTAATGTTTTGTTTTCTGTCCCTGATTCGCCCTTAATATTTCTGCGGAAAGTGCGCCACCAATTTTGCCAGTAGTCCTGCTCTACCGGGAACTCGCCATCAATACATAGGGTAACCTTGTCAGTTGGTTTAACTTTCTTTTCTGTTAGCGCTTTCTGAATAACCTCAAGATTTTTGCTATTTTTTAGCCATTCAGCGATTGTAGCAAGCGCAGGATTTTCCAGGTCTTTACCCGCCTTTTCCAGAAGATATATAAAATATTTATGCTTATCCCTATGCTTATCCCGCGTTTTGGTTTCTTCAGCATCGATATTATATAGTGCCACTACACTTGCAGTTTCTACCAGAAAATGGCATTTGGTTTCAGACCCTGAGACAAGTTCCGACTGGCTTAGATCCGGACATTTATTAAATGTACGCCCTTTATTTTTCTTCTGGTCAGGCTGACCCAATTCTACAAGCGCCTGAAAACCGGATTTAGAATCAAAGATGATTGCCCAGCGAACTTCTTTTGGTTTGAAGCCGGGTTCCGGTTCATATTTTTGGCCATATTTTGCCAGCAGATCAAGCATTTCCTTTTCTTCCTCCCTTCAGCACCGTCTCATTTTTATATTCAGGCACTGTTAAGGTCCCGTTTTTGATCTCTGCCCGAAAAAGACTGATGCTGGGTAATTCATTATTTGAAGTATCCAAAGGTTTGCCTGGCACAGAAAGGTCAAAAACATCGTATAGCATCAGACCTATGCTCAAGTTAATGTTTAGAGGCGGTTTTTGCTGTGTATTCGGCTCTATTAGCTCAAAGTAGGCAGGGAACTCACGGCAGCCGAGGTAGGGTTGATAGATGCACTTGCCCTGCGAAGCACGCCGGCGGAACTGGGACTCAAAAGCGGGTAGATGCGTTTCGAAACCGGGCCAGGGATGAATATAAGCATGTAGGCGGTAGCGTACATCTTTCAGCGCCATAGTCTGACGCTGGGTTCTGCCTTTCTGATCGGTGCCTAAGTCATCGGCAGTTCCATCAGCTATAATAGGTGTCGGCGCATCCCCCTGAATCCAGTGTAGAATGATTTGGATTGGTGGTGCTTTATCTTTGACTTCGTTACGTCTGAGAGCAATGTACCGAGGAGGTGAAAGAATCTCAATCTGGCTTATCTGCCAGCGGAACTCTTCAGGTTTGCAGTAAATGGCATCATATATCCCGCGTGCAGCGGATGGCGTGATGATCGGATAACTGAATCGCTCAACCTTGAGCTCTGGCCGCGTAAAACAGGCGAATTCCCCCCAAACTTCTAGGATCTGATCTTGAGGCATATTGCATTCCTCCTTCAAGCGATAATAACGTCGGGCGAAAGCGATGTATTCAAACCGGTGTTCTGATCATAGTCCTCCTCCTTTCTATATATGTACCATTCATCGGATTCTTCATTGCTCCTGACTTTCAGCTTGATAGTTTCTAATGATAAGTAGAGCGGGTCGTTGGCTTTCGGACGGAAAAGGCTTACAGAATACGGACGTGCCTGTATTATCCACTGGTGGCAGAGGCCTTCTTTCAAAGCCTTTTCTCTTAACAGACTAAAAACAACTGTGTTATATGGAACTAACACATTGATAGCGTCCCGACTAATGACCCGATACTGCTTAGATACTTCGGAAAAGTCCTGTAATTTGATGCTCTCTATTAGCTCCTTCTTATGTTTTTCAGGGCATGCAAAGTCATACAAAGTGCGGTAATATTTTTGAAATAGCTCTGGTTCACTGATGTCCATGCCGTTGACACCTAGTTGAGCCAACAGAAGTTTGGTAATATCAGTCGCCTGCTCATAGGCTCCGTCAGGGTAAGGTCGTCTTTCGTCTTCTAGCTCGGGCTTAAAAACATAAACCTCGCCACTTGCCGTAAGGCCGTTGCGGTTACAACGCCCGGCTGCCTGCGCAATAGCGTCCAGTGGGCCTAGAGCGCGATAAACTACAGGAAAATCAATATCCACGCCGACTTCCACACACTGAGTTGCGATGAGACGACAGGGCTTATCGTCATCTAATAATAAGCGCACCTTTGCCAATACTTCTTGACGGTGTGCGGGGCACATGTTTGTCGAAAGATGAAAGACCGGCTGGTCATCACGCCTTCTTAGCGTGTCAAACAGGTTCTTAGCGTGGCGCTTGAGATTTACCACGCACATGACCTGTTTATGCTGTACTAGCATGTCTGTAAGATCGCTCCATGAAATTGACCTATCCGGCCATTTGAGCGTAACACGCTTCGCGCGAGAAAAAAGGTCGGCCGCTTTCGGTATTATTTCTCGTGGTTGCCAGCCACTCGTGCAATATTGCCTAACAAATTTATCCAGATGGTTGAAAGCGGGTTGAGTTGCAGTGGCGAAGACAATGGTTGAATGGTAACGCTCTGCAAGATGCGAGAGTGTTGCCAGGGTGGGGATAGCCAGCGAAACCGGTAAAGTCTGCACCTCATCAAAAAGTATCACGCTTTTAGCAAGACGATGCAGCTTGCGGCATGCAGAAGGTCGGTTGGAGAAAAGAGATTCCAGAAACTGCACATTGGTGGTAACGATGATAGGTGCATCCCAGTTTTCGGCAAGCAGGCGTTTTCCATAATCTTCATCTTCCTGGATTATCCCGTCTCCGGTACGAATGCCGCTCAAACTATGGTGTTCTAGAATATATCTATCAAGCCTGCTTGCTGGCATATGTTGCGCGAGAAACTGGCGGTAAACCTGTACCGTCTGCTCTATAATAGTGAGGTAGGGAATGACAACAATAATGCGTCTCAGGTTGTATTTGGCAGCATGAGTCAGGGCAAAGGCCAGCATGGAAAGTGTCTTACCGCTACCAGTAGGCGCTGTAAGGGTAAATAAGCCGGGAGAACTGCTGGCAGCTTCAAGACAGGCATTTAACAGGTCAGTGCGTAACTTCTGGATTGACGAAGAAGAGGATGGTTTCTGGGTGAGTTCATGTAAATACGATTGGAGCCAACCAAGAGCCTTTGCCGGTTCCAGAGGTAATCCAGACTCGCGGTATCTCCTCTTTCTATTTTCATCCATCTCGAACCAGGCTTCGGTCTCTATGAAGTCAGCATCGACCAAGGCAGAGAAAAGCATACGAACGTCCAGCATAGCGGCGGCGGTCTGTGCTATTGCGGGATACATAGCACGGTGCTCAGTGTTAGGCTCAGGGATTGGCAAGGAATCATGTTTAAGGTGCTTAATAAGTTTGTCTATATCATTTTCAGATAGTTTGAGGTTGAGTGGATGTTGCTCTTTTAATTTTTCAGGATCAAGCTTAAGAAGCGCATTTTTATTGCATGCTTGTAATCCGACATGATGGCCTTGAATAGCCATGGCCGCGGCTATATACCTGTATTTTTGCAAAACAAACCAGGCACCGGCTGACCAATGGTCGATATTTTTTTCTTTACCGATCAATCTTCTCTGAAAAAGTTCTCCATATTTACCCAGATCATGAAATAAGCCAGCAATATATGCCTCATGGTCTGCATTATAATGTGAGGCATATTCCGCGGCTCTTTTTGCCACAAGCTTGAGGTGTTCGTGAAGAAGCTCTTTCCTGCCCGAAGTATCACAGTGAGCATAAGAATTGTGCATATTAATGTTCCCCGGTTCAATCATATAGCGCATTCAATTGTTTTATCCATATTTTGAACTGCTCTCTGAGCTCTTTCGGCTTCAGCACTTCTACATCCGGTCCCCAGCCGCGTATCCACGGTGTTA
>DAOTVU010000079.1:0-13392 GCA_034436215.1 Dehalococcoidia bacterium | reverse complement strand
GCTCATTCTGAGCGGTTATCTCGGCTGGAAGTTTGCGCAGGAGAGACCGCTGTCGCTTTCGGCAAGCCTTTGTTTCGAGCAGTCTTATGAAGGTGTGGATGGCGACAGTGCTTCAGCGGCAGAACTGTATGCCATATTGTCCAGTATCAGCGGAGTTCCAATCAGGCAGGACATCGCTGTAACCGGTTCGGTCAACCAGCATGGAGAAATACAGCCCATAGGAGGCGTTAACTATAAGATTGAGGGTTTTTTCCGGACCTGTGCTGATAAGGGGTTGACCGGTAATCAGGGCGTGATAATTCCATATCGGAATATCCCCAATCTTATGCTCAAGGATGAGGTCATCGAGGCGGTCAGGAATGGTAAATTCCACATATATGCTATTAAGACCGTCGAAGAAGGCATTGAGATACTTACCGGCATGCCGATGGGTGAACGTGGTGCGGGTGGGGTTTTCCCTGAGGGCACTGTAGGCAGTTTAATAGACAAACAGCTTACGGCTATGGCTGAAAAAATTAAGGCTGCCGGTGGTGAGGAAAAGAAGACGGAAGATTAACCGGTAAAAATATCCCGGCATAATTTTATCCGGTCACCGGTCTGGTTTGCGGCGGTGGAAGCATATGCGATGATTCGACTATAGCGCTGGTAAGCTGGTTTCTCTCGATCTTCATACCCAGATCCAAACGCGAGGCCAGACGCTTGAGGAATTCGCTGTTGGCATCATCGGTGCCGATGGCAATGATAAAAATGCCATCTTTGCGCGCCGCTTCGGCGGCCATTATGCTGGCCTGGGGATCGCCTTCTCCGTTGGGCAGTCCATCCGTAATTATCACAATCACGCGCATACCGCGCTGACCCGAAAGGAGAGTGTGTGCCAGCTTGATGGCCTTGGCCATATGGGTAGATCTGCTGGCCGTCATTTTAGAAACTGCTTTTTCCAGTGAGCTCATGTCTCTTCCCGGCTCACAGACCAGTGTTGGAGACGTAGCGAACTGGATCAGACCTGTGTAATAACCCTGCTCAAGTGCGTTTTTGGCGAACCTGATTGCCCCCTTTTGTGCCTGCTTGAGCTTGTTACCCTTGCGCATGCTGGCCGAGCCATCGACAAGCAGGTAGATATATCCGGTTAAACTGCCACCAACGGTAACTTCATGCTTCTTTAAAGTATCGGCGGCTCTGGATGGCGGCTGCTCCGGTATGTTCTGGGCGTTTTTGGATTGAAGGCTTTTATTACCGGATATAAGTCTCCACATTCTATAAATTGTCCTATCTCCACAATTTCACACGGTGGGCATAAAAAGTTAACATATTATGTGCTATTCTTTCTTTCATGTAAAGAGATTTTTGAACAGCTGATATGGACATAAAGGATAAAAAAGTTATTGTCGGTTTAAGCGGTGGGGTGGACTCTTCGGTTGCGGCGGCAATACTGGTGGAGCAGGGCTGCCGGGTTACGGGTGTGACAATGAAGACCTGGGGTGGTGGAGAATGGACGGGAAAGGGCAAAAGCGGATGCTACGGCCCTGATGAGGAAAAAGATATTGAAGATGCCCGAAAGGTTGCGGCAAAACTATCTATCCCCTTTCATGTCATCGATCTTGTGGATGAATACAAAAACGAGGTGCTGGACTATTTCTGCAGAGAATATCTCGAGGGGAGAACTCCCAATCCCTGTGTGTACTGCAACCGACAAATTAAATTCGGCGCCCTGCTGGATAAAGCGGCTGAACTCGGTATAGACTTCGATTACTTCGCTACAGGACATTATGCCCGTGTCGAGCAGGATGCACACGGTCGTTACTTACTTAAAAGAGGCAGAGATAGCAAAAAAGATCAATCATATTTTCTGTATAATCTAACGCAACGACAGCTTGCACGTTCTTTTTTTCCGCTGGGTAACTGGCTGAAAACTGAAGTGCGCAAAAAGTTCATTGATCTCGATCTGGGTATAGGGATGAAGCCCGAAAGTCAGAACTTTGTCTGGGGCAGTTATGTTTCTCTTTTTAATCAGCAACCGATACCCGGACCCATTATGGATAAGATGGGTAATATTCTGGGAGAGCATAAAGGCATCGTATATTATACCCTGGGCCAGCGGAGGAAATTGGGATTGGCTTCACCTGAGTCTTTGTATGTCATCGATATAAAACCGGAATTGAATGCTGTTGTTGTAGGGGATAGGGTGGATCTTTATAAAACCGATCAGGTGGTAAAGGCTGTGAACTGGGTTGCCATTCCGTATTTGGTGGGTGAATGTGAAGTAGTTGCTAAAATCAGAAGCACGCATGATGGTTACAATGCCTTGATTACCTGTCTGGATGATAATCGGATAAGAATAACATACAGGGAGCCACAGATCGCCGCGGCACGGGGTCAGGCAATTGTTTTTTATAAAGGAGATATCGTTCTGGGTGGTGGAATTGTAGAATGAAGGTGCTCATGCGAGCAATGGTTGAATATATCAGGAGGTGACATAAAATTGGAGTCACAATCTGACGATGGGAAATTGAAATTTAAAACGCTGGAACTGTCCAGATTAAGGCGGGGAATCGCCCGCAACTCGATGGAATTGATAGGCAATACACCCATGGTAAAATTGAACAGGATGACCTCCGGGTTGAAGGCCGAAGTTGTAGCCAAGCTGGAGTCGTTTAATCCGCTGGGCAGCATAAAAGATCGCATTGCAGTAAGCATGGTGCTAACTGCGGAGGAGCAGGGGCTCATCCGGGAGGATACTGTCCTGATCGAACCGACCAGCGGAAATACAGGAATAGGCTTGGCGTTTGTGGCGGCTATCCGCGGCTACAGGCTTATTCTGGTTATGCCGGATTCAGTATCGTTAGAACGGAGGCAGTTGCTATCCATTCTGGGAGCGCAACTCGTGCTTACACCTGGCGAGGGGGGGATGGAACAGGCTGTTGCCAGGGCTGAGGAACTGTTGGCCAGAAATGAGAATTATCTCATGCTACAGCAGTTCAGAAATAAGGCTAACCCTCTAATACATGAGGTTACTACGGCCGAGGAAATATGGCTTGATACAGGTGGTGAAGTGGATGCGGTAGTAGCCGGTGTGGGAACGGGCGGGACAATCACCGGTATTGCCAGGGTATTGAAGGCGAGGAGGCCAGGCTTCAAAGCGGTAGCAGTTGAACCGGCTTCATCGGCCGTGCTTTCGGGTGGTAGCCCGGCCGCACATAAAATCCAGGGAATAGGTGCCGGATTTATTCCGGAGATATTACAAACCGATTTACTGGATGAGATCATCAGAGTCACCGATGAAGATGCGGGCATTGCCGCAAGACGTCTGGCCAGAGAAGAGGGAATACTGGCTGGTATATCGTCTGGAGCTGCTGTCTGGGCAGCAATTGAAGTTGCAAAGCGGCCACAGTTCACAGGTAAACGGATTGTGGTAATACTGCCGGATACGGGGGAAAGATATCTCTCCACATGGTTGTTTCAGGATATGCGGATGCCCTGACGGATAGCGGAATGACACATGGGATATGCTCTGTAATTTATCCAGAATCAGTATCTGTCGAGAAAATGGTACATATTATCGTATGCCTGATTGAATTCGGGATCGGCTGAAATAAACGCCTGCCGTATTTCTTTCATACGTCGGATAAATGTACCGCTGTCACGTGCTTTAATGACATCGCTCCATTCTCTGGCATTGGTGGACAGGATGGTCGATAGTCTGTCTGTCTGCGGCAGGTGCGTCTGGAGCGCCGCATAAAAAGAAGGATCTTCACTCAGTACGCTTTCGGTAAGCGTTAGCAGCATACGAAAGGTTGTTCCGCCTACCTGGCGGGCTTTCTCAATTTGTCCGGTTTTAAGCAGGGTATCGGCATAAACCAGAGCCACTAAATGCGACAGGCAGAGTACAATGCTTATCAACTCGTCATGCTCCTGCGGGGA
The DNA here is from genome assembly GCA_034436215.1 of Dehalococcoidia bacterium. GTDB lineage: Bacteria > Chloroflexota > Dehalococcoidia > GIF9 > UBA5629 > UBA6808. Next base: position 9,474 of record DAOTVU010000079.1, on the reverse strand, counting down.
CATAATCATTGCTCGGGCGTCGAGGTTTTCAAGGTAGCTTTTTACTTTAATTGCCAGCTTTTTTTCCTCATCTGTTGTGGGAGTGAGCACAAAGCGCTGATGGGTAATGTTTTTTGCTCCCGGCCCGAACATGGGATGCACGCCCAATATTGTGCCCTTTACTATATATTTGTGCATAATTTCAACGGGCATGCTTTTTACCGAGGTTATATCGAAAATGAGCTGTCCCTCATGAGTAAAAGGTGCAATATCCCTCACGGTGGCCTCAAAGCTGTCGATGGGTACAGCGATAACAACCGCATCGGATTGTTCTACTGCCGATTGATTGGATGCGGCTATGAGATGAAGATGTTCTGCCGTGTCTTTTGATTTCTGACAGTCCCTCCCGCTGATGACTACAGAAAAGCCCTGCTCTTGAAGGAAACGGGCAAACCATCTGCCCATTTTGCCGTAACCGCCGATTATTCCGACTTTCAAACCGGTATTATCCCTGTGATTCAGCTTTTGCTTTTGGATAGGAGCCGAGGACCTTAAGAAACAGTGTAAGTTCCCTGAGTTTATTCAGGGCATCCTGTATTACCGGGTCTTCCCGATGTCCTTCGAAATCGAGGTAGAAATTATATTCCCAGGGCTTTTGTCTGGTGGGTCTAGACTCGATTTTGGTAAGATTTATTTTGCGTTCCGCAAAAACACCCAGCGCCTGGTAAAGCGTGCCGGGTCTGTGCTGGAGCATGAATACAATAGAAGTCTTATCGTTGCCCGTCGGTGGTGAATCGTGATTGCTCAGGATGAAAAATCTGGTAGTGTTGTTGTGGTTGTCCTCTATTTCCCTGGCGAGGATTTTCATATCGTAGATCTGTGCCGCTCTGGCGCTGGCGATGGCTGCACCATCCATAATTTTTTGCTCTTTAATCATCCGGACGCTGCCTGCCGTATCATATGAAGGGATAACCTCAACACCGAGACGTTTTAAGAACCCCTGGCATTGGCCAAGAGCCTGTGGATGCGAGTAGACCTTATTAATCGATTCCAGAGATGCACCCTTATTGGCGATGAGACAGTGAGTAACTCTCAGTAATGTCTCACCGCAGACCATCACATTTGAGTCAAGGAGAAGATCATATGATCGTGTGATGCTGCCCACCTGGGAGTTTTCCACCGGTATAACGCCGTACGGGAGAGTGTTATCTTCAACCGCTTTGAACACCTCCTCCAGCGTATCGAAGGGACCGCTTTCTACCGAGGGACCAAAAAAGCTGATTGCTGCCTCCTGGCTGTATGCACCTGGCTCACCCTGAAAGCCAACCTCGAGTCCCTGCACACTTTTGGAGGCCCGCATTATCAGCCTGTAAATATGTTCAGCATCGTGCGGATTGATTCCTTCTCTGGCAGCCAGACGGGAAATGTTTTTTAATACTTCTTCATCGCGAACTCTGTCGGTAATGGGCTTCTGACTCTCTCTTTTTTGCTGGCCGATTTCACGTGAAAGCTTCAATCTTTCAGCCAGCAGCCCCATTATTTTCACATCGATCTCATCCACCTGCCTTCGCAGTTCCTGTAAGTTCATGAAATTACCTCCTTAATCAGCCTGGCTCTCATGGCAAAATCGCATAGGATAATGGCCATCATGGCCTCTACCACCGGTACCGCCCTTGGCACGATGCAGGCATCATGCCTGCCCTTAACGGTGATTTCTGTTTCGGTCAAGTTCCTCAAATCGATCGTCCTCTGCCTGCGGGAGATAGAGGGTGTCGGCTTAAAGGCTACTCTGGCTGTAATTGGCATACCGTTGCTGATTCCGCCCGATATGCCTCCCGCGTTGTTAGTAGCGGTGACAATTTTACCGTTCTTTGTAATGTATCTGTCATTATTTTCCGACCCTCTCATAGTAGCCGCTTTGAAACCTGCTCCGAATTCCACGCCCTTGACTGCCGGAATAGCGAAAAATGCTTTTGCCAAGTCACCTTCGAGAGTATCAAAAACGGGCTCACCCAAGCCTGCCGGTACATCTATGGCTATAGCTTCGACAATTCCCCCGAGACTATCGCCTTTGTTTTTTATCTCCTCTATTTTTTTAATCATTTTTATCGCGGTTTCGGGATCAGCGCATCTTACGGGATTTTCCCAGATTTTGTCCGTAATTTCCAGCGGTGAACACTCTGCGGCCTGAATATTATCAATCTGAACGGTATGGGCAATAACTTTAACGCCGATTCCGAACAGCAGTTTACTGGCTACGGCTCCTGCCATGACAAAGCCGGCGGTAACGCGGCCTGAAAACCGCCCTCCTCCCCGGAAATCGTTGAAGCCCCCGTATTTTATATGAGCGGCATAATCTGCATGCCCCGGTCTGGGTAAAAATCTGGTATCCTCATACGGATGGGAATTTATGTCTTCATTAGAAACAATCATGCAGAGGGGTGCTCCTGTGGTGTAACCGTTTAAAATGCCGGAGATGATCCGGACGCGATCTTCCTCGCGGCGACCGGTCCCGCCTGCCGTGGGATCTGGTCTGCGTTTATCCACTTCATGCTGAATATCTTCTTCGGTTAAGGGTAAACCGGCCGGACAACCATCCAGGACCACGCCGATGCAGTGTCCATGGCTTTCGCCAAAGCTGGTTACACAGAAAAGCTTACCAATTGTGTTACCCATCGAGCATCACTTTACCACCGATATTTTTCAAAACATTCCAGAATTCCGGATACGTTTTTGAAACGCATTCGGCACCTTCTATTATTGTATCACCTGCCACAATGCCGAGAATGCTGAAGGCCATAGCAATGCGGTGATCTCCCATCGAATCAATGATGGTTCCCCGCGGTGTGGTCCCTTTTATAAAAATCCTATCGTCCTCCTCTTCTACCTTTATGCCCATCCGCTGCATGCCGGCTTTTACCGCGGCTATGCGGTCCGATTCTTTGATTCTGGCCCGTCTGATTCCACTGATCTCGCTGTCGCCATCGGCCAGTGCTGCCAGAATGGCGACGGTGGGCAGCAGGTCGATGCAATCGGTTAGGTCGGCACGGAAGGCCTTTAATTTCGACTGCTTTACTTTTACCGAATCATGACCGACAACTATATTGGTGCCCATTCGGTTCAACAGTATCCAGATATCTTTGTCGGCCTGTTTGCTTCTGGCAGCAAGGTTGCGCACCTCGATTTCGCCAGCCGCTGCTCCCATAGCCAGAAGATAGCTGCTGGATGACCAGTCTCCTTCCACTCTGTAAACGGAAGGCCTGTAGATCTGTGGTTTAACCGCAAATGTGCTCAAATCGGACGAATGGGCAACCTCAATGCCGAAGGTCTTCATACAGTCAAGCGTCATATAAATATAAGGTTTCGACTCGAGAGGGCTCGTTAACCTTATAGTGAGTCCATCTCTGCAGTATGGAGCTATAAGAAGGAGAGCGGTGATATATTGTGAACTGATATCCCCGGGTAATACAACAGTGCCTCCGTCAAGTTGTTTGCCTTCAATCGTCAGCAGCGGTTTACCATCCGTAAGGCTGCATTTGATGGACATCTGCTGAAGTGCGTTTACCAGCGGTTTTAGCGGTCTTTTTTGCAGTGAAGGGCCGGCCGTCAGCCTGCATTTGCCCGGTACAATCGAGCAGATGGCCGCCATAAAGCGCAATGTACCGGCTGATTCACCGCAATAAAGTTCGTCTTCCGGCTGGTGAAATTCTCCACCCCTTACCAGCCAGGAGCGGGATGTATCTCTTATATCAGTGCCTATTTGTTGCAGCACTCTGCGGGCTGCAATTGTATCATCGGAATGCAGCGGCTCGATGATCTCACTCTCGCCCTTTGTCAGAGCGGAGCACATAAGCCCCCGCAGAGTATAACTTTTAGAGGGTGGTGCTGATACACTACCCTGTACGGTGCTTCTGGAAATTAAAGCTCTCATCTTTACCGAGCTCAGAAATTATTTGGCGTACCACTGCATTGATGCTTAGGCCCGTCGTATCCACAGTGATATCCGCCGACTTTTCATAAAGCGCTTTCCGCTGTTTAAGCAACCTTTCGATGGTTTCAAGAGGATCATCCACCTCAAGCAGAGGCCTTCTTACATGGCCGGATTTAATGCGTTCGAATATCTCTTCGGGCTCAGCTACCAGATAAACTACCACCGATGATCTGATCATTATGTCGGTGTTTTGCCTGTTCAGTATCACGCCGCCACCGCAGGCGACCACCAGATGTGAACGCCTGAACGCTTCTTTTACGGCCTGCATTTCGAGGATACGGAATCCCATCTCGCCTTCAGAGGCGAATATCTCCGGGATGGATTTTCCCGCTTTTTTTTCAATGAATGTATCAAGATCGAGAAAATCCATCTGTAAATTGGTTGCCAGGCTCTGACCCACAACCGTTTTACCGGCCGCCATAAAACCTATTAGTGCGATATTATTTTTCATGACCTTTTAAAAATCTTTGTGCTTCCTTGCGCATGACGTTTACCGGTGCTTTCCTGCCGGTCCAGATTTCGAATGCCAGGGCACCCTGCCAGACGAGCATATCGATCCCGCTGATGGTTCGTGCTCCGGCTCTTTCAGCTTCTAATAACAATCTGGTTTTGAAAGGATTATAGATGATATCAACCACGGTCAGATGGGGCTTTATCAAATCATGCTTCACCGGAGACTCATCTGATTGGGGGTACATGCCCACGCTGGTGGTATTTATCAATATGCCTGCATTATCCAGAGCGCCCGCTAAATTTTCATCGTTCAGTGCCATTACCTGTATCGGCTGTCCCGTCATTTCCGACATTTCCGTGGCAAATCTGGCTGCTTTTTCGGGCGTTCTGTTGAGTATGGTCAGGACAGCACCTCTCTCGGCGAGAGCAAAGCAGATCGACCGCGAAGCACCACCGGCTCCTATCACTGCCACTCTCTGTCCTTCCGGTTCAACGCCCTGATCGAGAAGAGCATAAAGAAAGCCGTGTGCATCGGTATTGTAGCCGATCATCTGACCGTTTTCATTTAAAACCACGTTAACCGACCCGATTTTTCCGGCGAACTCGTCTATTTCATCGAGCAGAGGGATGATGTCCACTTTATGGGGTATGGTGACGTTAAAGCCGTGTATATTTAAGGCACGCATACCCGCGACTGCATTCCTGAGGTCCTGTTTGCTGACTTTAAAGGGCACATAAACGTAATCCAGATGCAGAGCTTTAAAAGCGGCATTATGCATGATGGGAGATACGGTGTGCTCGACGGGGTCGCCGATTACGCCGCATATGTGACATTTACCCGTTATTTCCCAGTCTGGCTTCATTCAAGTAATCCGTATAATGCTCTCAGAGTACCTGCGGTTATCTGCCCGGGTGCAGTTGCTGAATCATTGTCGAGCGAAGCGTAGGTAAAATAGGCACCGGTCAGTGGAGATATAACCCTGCTCAAAATGCCCAGAGGCCCCATAGCAAAAGAGATTATCCTTGTTTTCGGATAATTTCTTATTAACTCAAGTACAACCATGTTGTCTTCAAATGTTGTTGCCGTAGTCACGATTTTACAGGCGTAAGCATTTAGCGAGATCATCTTATCGGTAATCTCCCTAAGTTTAGGAAGTGAGGGCGTTCCTTCCCAATCATGATAAGAGATCATGTATCTGATTGTCCCGCTGGCATGTCCGATCAGATCGGGCAGGGCTTTGCTGTCAAGCTCGATATCGATCATCCATGCTCCCGTTTTTATCGCTTTTAGCAGCTCGGCCAGACGCTGCGATTCTGTTCCTTTCCATCCCCCATGCTGTGAAATACTTCTGTTGGTGGCAATCCACGGTTTGTTCAATCTTCCTGCTGTAGCTGGCCATTGTTCGCCAAGCAGATCGATGCGGATTTCGAAAAGGTCGGCTTCTCTGCCCGCTTTTTCAATCAACCGGTCGTTGCTTTTCGAAATAACGGCGCATATCTTAGGCTTCTTCCTCATCGCGACTCTCTATGGCCTGCAGAATCATCTGCATGCTTACATCTTCTGATATGAATACCCTGCCGATAGCCTCAGGGAGAATAAATCTTGTTTTACCGTCTATGATCTTCTTATCATGTTCCATTGTTTTGATTATATAAGCTATGTCAAGCGCCGGTATGTCAACGGGAAGCCCTGCTCTGTGAATCAGTTTTTTAAGGCGTATTAACTCTTTTTTACTGAATTTTCCCATCTGTATCGCGATCCTGGCTGCCGCCACCATGCCCATTGCCACAGCCTGGCCGTGTTTTATTTTAAAGTGAGATGCCGATTCTACAGCATGGCCGATGGTATGTCCAAAATTCAAGATATTGCGTATCCCTTTGTCATCCTTCTCGTCTCTGGACACGATTTTTGCTTTAATGGCGGCGGTTCTGGCCACAGTTTCTTCCAGAATGGTTGGGTCACAAGAACGCAGGGCGTCCATGTTTTTTTCCAGGTATTTGAATAGCCCCGCATCATCGATCATGGCCGACTTGATGATTTCGGCCAGCCCGTTGCTTATTTCACCGCGCGGCAGGGTTTGCAACGTATCTGTATCCGCTATAACAATCAGGGGATGATAAAATACTCCTATGGAGTTTTTTATATGCCCGTGGTCAACGGCGGTTTTACCTCCGATACTGCTATCCACCTGTGCCAGCAGGGTAGTGGGTAGATGGACAAGGGGAACGCCGCGCATATAGGTAGCGGCCACAAAGCCTGCCAGATCGCCGATGACGCCTCCACCCAGTGAAATTATGGGAGTGGAACGTTCAATATATGCGTCTGCAAGCTGTCCATACAGCTTACCCGCAGTGTTCAATGTTTTATGTTCTTCGCCGTCGGGTACGATCAATACAGTAAGCTGAAACCCTTGGGGAATAAAGCTTAACTTAACCGTTTCCAGGTATTTGCCTGCCACTGATGGATTGGTAATTACCACAGCCCTACCGGCGGGCGTCAGTGCGCGCAACCAGTCCCCTGCCAGCCGCATGAGACCCTGACCGATACGGACTTCATAACTATGCCTGCCGAGGTTGATTTTTACTGTTTTCACTTTAGTGTCTTACCCGGTAAATTCTCTGGACCTTATCGTCCGATAAATTTCCCGGCACGCCTTTATTATATCCCTTAACTCATCCGGAGTAATGGTCTGTTTACCGTCGACCAGCGCTTCCTGCGGATTATAGTGTACTTCTACCATCAGCCCATCTGCACCGGCTGCGATTGCCGCACAGCACATATCGTAAATGAGGTCGCGCCGGCCAGTACCGTGGCTGGGATCAACGATAATCGGCAGATAGGTTTCCCTCTTTATAACAGGCACAGCAGCCAGATCCAGTGTATATCTTGTATATTCTTTGCCTTTGCCCACAGGAACTATACCCCTCTCGCACAGGATAATATCCTTGTTACCTTCGGCAGCGATATACTCTGCAAACGAGAGGAATTCCTCAATACCCGCACCGAAATGCCGCTTTAACAGCACCGGTCTGTTTTTTCTGCCCGCTTTACTGAGCAGGTCCTGATTGTACATATTGCGTGAACCGATCTGCAGTATATCGACATAATCAGCGGCTATGTCGACGTGATCTTCGCCACGAACTTCTGTAATAACAGGCATATCGAATTCGTTTCCGGCTTCGCGCATCCATTTCAAAGCCGTTTCAGCGCTTTTTCGGTCAACACTGCCCAGACCCTGAAACGAGTGTACGGAACTGCGCGGCTTGAATATGCCACCCCTCAGTATATGTGCTCCCGCCTTTTTGACAGCTTCAGCTATGGTGAAAAGTTGTTTTTTATTTTCCACAGCACAGGGTCCTGCCATGAAAATCGGCTCTCCGTTGCCGATATGGATTTTGCCTATCTGTACGGTTTTGTGCACACCGGATTCGCCGCCGGCGGCGCGGGCGTATTCTTTGCTTATAAGTTTATATGGGGTTTCGATCTTAACCACCTCCTTTACACCGGGTAATATCGAAAAATTATCAAAGGGTATACGTCTTTCATCTCCGATAAGTCCTATCACCGTCCTGAATTCACCGCGTGAAACGTCTGCCCTGAGACCGTAGCTTTTGATCTCTTTTACCACACGCTTGATTTCATCTTCTGTGGCGTCCCTTTTCATTATCATCATGTTTTGCTTTACCTCCTGTGTGGAAATTTGTATAAAAAAGAAGAGCCCTCCGCCTGGAGGGCTCTTCGATATATGCTTATTATTTTACTTTAACTTAAATGTATACAGGTTGAACCGATCCCCCCAGGCATCAAGCCGGGTGTAAAATAAAAGTAATAAAAGTACCAGTTTCGGGAGATCGATTTTATTTCCATGTTTTAGAAGATAGCACAAACTTAGCCCGGCTGTCAAAATAAAGGTTACTGTGACTGATTTGTCGGTTTTGAGTTGGAGAGACCCTGCAAAACATTATACCGCTATCCTGTGCAAAGGTAACACCACGCCATCGGCCTCAATTATTACGCGATTCACCTCCCTGCCTTCAGAATGTTTTAGCTCAACGGTTTCTTCAAAACAGGTTGTTTCATGGTCTGCAGCGTCCTGACTGTGGGCAAGAGCCTGCTGAACTAATATGAACAACCGCCAAATCTTCAGGTCTGTGCTTTTGAATCAATAAATCAATCTGCTCCAGCAGGTTCACAAATGCCTTGCGCGCACACTCCACTGTCTTGGCTAACAGGTCTTTTTTCATCCTCAAAACGATCTGTTTGAGTTCTTCAGCGTTTTTGATTAGACTTGTTTTCAAGAGAGATCTCCTTTTTAAGTTTATTTTTGGTCAGATTTATTTTGGGGGTCTCTCTTAATTTTCAACTCCAACCGACAAAACTGTTACTGTATCGACGTGGCGGTATACAGTGATGTCAGAGAAATAGGTTTCTTTGACCTGCAAAGCTCTCTGGCGTGATAAGTCCGGCCTGGTGAATATCCAGTCGGCAATTCTGTCAGGAAGCCGAAAGATTAAAGCGTACGCTCTACTATTATCGCTCGGGGTTATTGTCCAGGTTCTTCCTTGGTCTACTCGTTCACTCCAATGTATTCCAACCCTATGTCGGCGGTACCTGTTTGCATATTCGATGAATTCTCCTGGTCCTCTTTCCTTCAGTAGTAACATGAATGGCCCATCAGCCATGGCGATGAAGAGTTCACGGTACCTACGGGCCACTTCCAGCACGGGAGACAACGCTTGATAATCCACTGGAATATCCTGGTCTTGGGGTCGTGGGACACTCGTAGGCCAAGTCCCCAATTCTCTCCTTAGTGTGTTTCTTATGCTAGAAACAAGTCTTCCCCTGCGAATGGCTCCGCCTGTCTGCAGATTGTTTTGGCTATCAGGCCAGGCTATAAAGCCTCGGCAGACCGTGTAATTTCGGCTCTTAAGTCATGGAATTCGTCTCCACTCAAATCTATAAGGGATATCTGATGCGTGATTGCCATGTCTATGGCTCGTGATGAAAACCCGGAAGTAGAGAACAATGCATGCTCATAGCGATAATAACG
>DAOTVU010000078.1:0-7001 GCA_034436215.1 Dehalococcoidia bacterium | reverse complement strand
TGCAAAAACGATTTATTTAATTATCGTATTTAATGAAAAGGAATATCCTTCGGATGGTGCTATACTGAATACATGTGGCGATTATTAACGATTATAATCCTGGTGATGATGACAGGTTGTGCTCCTTATAACGATGCCGGGGTGAAGGGGGATGATAATATAACTCGGCAGGTATTACCGGGGAGCCAGGGGCGATCTGCGGACGATAATGTGAGTGCTATGGAAAATATCTCGGCAAATATGATTGCTTCAAAACCAGATCTTATAATTACCGGGGTGACGCATATCAGTGGTTTGATATATTACAGGGTAAAGAACATAGGCGGCAGCGCAGCAGGTCCGAGTGATACGTGGTTATATGATCTATCGCATATGCACAGAGATACGAGCTGGGTAGAAGGCCTCGGGCCGGGTGAAGAAAGGACCCTGCCGTTTACAAATTACGACTGGAACGGTAATGAGATAACGATCTGTGCCGACGGCGGACGGACGGTTGATGAATCCAATGAGAATAATAACTGCTATCAACCGTTCTTCGGATTTGCGCCGAGCTACAAGCTGCTGTCTTTTGCGGCGGGTGCATCCTGGAGGGGGAGCGCTGGCAGGGTGAAGTTCGGGCAGGGAGATGACCGTGTGGTCGGCGGGGTAAATATGGTCAGCAATATTGTAGCCGAAGATGGAAATTCCTATACCAATGCGGTAATGGTAACAACGCCGGCCACAGCCTATGGCTGGGTTGAGGGTATTTTCGGTGAATATGTAAGCGGATGGCAGACACCCGGATACATGATACCGCTTGAGATGCCGATGAACTACCATTTAACCGCCCGGGTTGGATTTGTGCGTGAAGCAGACCCATCCGCCCGTGCCAGATTCAAAGTGGGTGTCATGGAAGAAGATGGCTGGATCGAGTGGCTGGCGGAAAAGTCTGCCTCGGTTGACGGCAGGCTTGATTCTATCGACGTTGATCTATCTGCCTGCGGCGGGAAGAAGGTGATGTTTCTTCTCCGTACGGAATCTGATAACCGGTCATTGGGTGTCAGTGCACTGTGGCTGGATGTCCTCGTTGCGCCTTATACCGGCAGATAGTATCTATTGCACCGGGTAAAAATCAATACCTTAAATTTAGCGGCTGGCGGAGAACCGCGTCTGTCTCTAAGCAATAATGATTAGGTGTAAATATAAATATATGCGCTTTTGCGCAAAATTAAATTAGGCACTGGAGCGGATGGCATGGAGACGGGTTGATGTTAAATTTAAAGCGTAAAGAAGAAAGATATAGAAAATAAAGCAAGGAGGTAACGACAATGGCTATCAACAGAATGGAAAAAACGGTAAATGGGGTGGAGGATGTCAGGAAAGGCGGGTTCTGGGCGGGAAAAGAGGCCTGCTGGGAGACATGCCATTGTCCTGAAATGGTAAAGGCAGAATGCCCGGCGGTAAGGTACCAGTTCCTGCCCTGCTGGGAGATTGAAGGAACTTACTGCAAGCTTGATGATAGGGGAGCCAATGGTAGGGATACTACCATCTGCCAGAACTGCCCTGTTTATCTGAAGTACGGTCAGGGCAAGGAGATTGAGATAAGGCTGTTTGGAAGGGGGCTGGATACGGGGCTCCGTGAGCTTGAAAAGGTGGCTGTCTGAGCTGGAAACACGGTAAAAAGGCCGGCAGTGCCGGCCTTTTTTATTTTGTCCGATTCTATTCATGCTGGTCAGGTGATATTCATGCCGCCGTCGACGCAGATGGTCTGTCCGGTGATGTATGAGGAATCATCCGATGCCAGGAAAAGTACCGCCGAGGCCACCTCTTCAGGATTACCCTGGCGCCTGAGCGGCACCCTTTGTTCCACAAAGATATCCCGTTTTTCACCCATTACGGGAGCGGCCATGGGTGTCCTGATAAGTCCGGGTGCAACACAGTTGACCCTGACGTTGTAACGTGCGGCACTGTAGGCAAGGCACTTCGTCAGGGCGTTGACGCCGGCTTTGGATGTGCTGTAGGCAAAGATCTGGTGCGACATAAAGGAAGCCATAGAAGAGTTGTTGATAATGGCACCGCCGCCCGTTCTGGCCATTTCCGGGATGGCGTATTTAGACATAAACAGTATGCCTTTAAGGTTGGTGGACATAATGTCATCCCATTCATTTTCGGGGACGTTGATTCCGGCTCTGGTTCCATAGGCGATGCCGACGTTGTTGAAGAGAATATCGAGTCTGCCGTATGTGGCTATGGTTTTTTCGACCACGGCCTTTGCCTGCGGCTCCTGTGTGACGTCGGCTTGTAGGGCCATGCCCTGACCTCCCTGTTCGGCTATCAGTCTGACCGTTTCGGCGGCAGATTCAATAACTTTATCTACGGCTACAACCCGCGCACCCTCGCGGGCGAAAAGCAGAGCGGTCGCCCGGCCGTTGCCCATACCCGGCTTGATTGTACCTGCACCTGCGATAATGGCGACTTTATCCTTTAATCTCACTTTCTTCCTCCTGCAGATTTAATGCGATCTTCGTCAGTATTTATATATACCGGGCATAAGGGAAGTCTCTCCCGGATCGAGGTCTACCTGCATGGCAACCAGAAACCGGCTGACCATTCCGTAATAGCCGATGGTGACCGTCAACTTCACAATTTGCTGCTCGCTCAGAAAAGCCCTGATTGCATTGAAGGTCTCATCACGTATCTGGATCAGGCGGGTGCTTTCATCGGTGTATGCCAGAACAGCCCGTTCTCGATCGTTGAAGCAGGTTGCCGATGTCCAGTAGGGTATAGCGTCGATCTGTTCCTGGGTGACACCGGCTTTTTTCCCCATCTCGACATGTTTGGTGTACTCGTAGAGGGAGCCACACAGCCAGCCCACACGCAGTATGGCCAGCTCACGCAGTACGGGTGGGAAGTCTTCATCACGTAGAATGGCGTTGCCCAGTCGTAGGAAGTTGCGGCAGATACGTGGACTGTGCGCCATGGTCTTAAATAGATTGAATATCGGTTCCTTCTGTGCTTCCATTTTGAGAAAAGCTTCTTTTATATAGGGATCGGTTTGTTCGGTTTCCAGAAGTCTTACCCTTGCCATAATTGCCTCCTTTTCCTTTTATCGTAATTGACAATCAATCATATCAGGTTAACGCTTGTAAATACAACGAGCGAAATGGAACAAATTTAAACGGGTATTCAATGGTAAAAACGTCTACTCCGATATGGATACAGAGAGATACTTTATTTCAGATCCAAATGAGTTGGTGGCCATTATAGTATATATTGTGGGTGTTATCAGCATTATCGTCTTATCGCCGCTGAGCTGTACCGGGACATCGTTGATGGTGACCTGCGTGGCGCCGCTGGTCTTCCATATGAGTTTAGCCGGTTTACCCCTTCGGGGATATTCAGGATCGGTTCTGAATTCTTCGATGGCGGGCAGTTTCTGATGGCTGGCGTCCTGCACGGTAAGGATGACCCTGGCGAAAGCGCTGCCCTTTTGATTGGTTGCGGTGATGACATAGGTGGTCTGAACAGCAGGAGTGACCTCGACGGAGCCTTTGCTGTTAACCCGGCCGATGTTATTATTGATTGTTACTGAAACTGCATTGGAAACATCCCAGCTGAGTATAGCTTTGCCACCCGGAGGTATGGTCGAAGGCGATACGGAAAAACGGTTGATAACCGGATCGCCGGATAGGACCGGACCTGTGATCTCCGCATTAGCTGTGTTTGCATTATTCCGTAGATCCGACTGGCTGTCTCCGGCAGGCTGGCTGCTGCATGCCGTAATTATAGCCGAAATAATCAGCAGAACTGATATTACTCGCAACCAGGTAGGGCCTCCTTTTTTTAGTGCTGATAAAAATCGTTATCTGCCCTGTATAAAACGCGGTAATACTTTACATTATGAGAAATGCACAGGTCAACGATTTATGCTGTATAATAGCGGCAAGTCAAATAGGCGATAAAAAATAAAGGAGGTAGCACTATGAAAGAGGTTCCAGACTATGAGAAATATCCCGTCGGTGAGGATATCATGGGTAAACGCTACAAGAACTGGACGGAGGCACTGGCAAGGCAACTGGTATTGATGTACCGGGTAGGCAAAGAAGTGGGCGGAAAGAAATTCGTGGAAAGGTTGAAAGAGGAATATTACAAAGACGGGCAGAAGGGCGCCCATCTTTGGATGAAATTGACGGGCACCAAGCCTGAAGATTTTAAAGATTGCTCTAAGTTGCATTTAATCCTCGACCTTATCGATGACACGTACGCCAACTACTGGAATGGCTATATCGAGAATTCAACCGATGCCTTTGAAAAGGAGCTTTACACATGTCCGGTGGTAAGGTGGTTTTCGCGGGAGCCGGAGATATGCCAGGTCCTGTTGGGAGAGTCATCTAAAGGGCTGGCTTCCGAGCTCAACCCGAAATTGAAGGCTAAAGGCTTCAGCAAACTGCTGACCAAGGGGGATAAGGTCTGCCGCTACCGCTTTGAACTGCAAAAATAAAGTACAGTACTATTTTACCGGTAAAGGGGGATTGTTATGGAATGGCAGGATTTGCTGTCGGAAGGATATGATCGTGCCCTGGTGGAAGTTGAGCATGTGCTTGAAGGGTTGAAGTATGAAGACCTTATCTGGCAGCCGCGGCCGGATTGTAACAGCATCGGCTGGCTGGCATGGCACCTGGCGCGACAGCAGGATGCCGCTATAGCCTATTTAATGCGTCAGGATCAACTCTGGATCAAGGATGGCTGGCATATGAAGTTTAATCGCGCGGCGGACCCGGAGGATATCGGAACCGGTCATACGCCGGAAGACGTGGCTGCGTTTAAACCGCCCGATGTGGACACGTTGATCGATTATCACCGTGCCGTGCTGGAAAGGTCAAAGACCTACTTCAATACTCTGAGCAGTAAGGATCTGGACCGTGTGGTGAATATTAAATGGCTGCCACCCCTCACCACGCTGGGCACTTATCTGGTAATAGTAATGGCGGAAAGCATTCAGCATGCAGGTCAGATGGGCTATGTACGTGGCATTCGCTACGGGATGGGATGGCAAAAATACTGAGACGAACATGTGTAGAAAGAATTTGAATTTGTTACAGAGAACAATGCCTGGAGGTAATGATGCCTATTGAGCAGTATGAAGTCCCTGCAGATAGACTGGCATGGAGGTGCAGTCTCGATCTGCTGAAATTTAAAAGCACGAAAGATCTGACCGCACTGGGCGAATTTATCGGCCAGGATCGGGCTATACGCTCCATCGAGTTCGGACTGAATATGGACATGGATGGTTATAACATTTACGTGGCGGGCCTGAGCGGGACAGGCAAGACGACAGTGGTGAAGAGCTATATAGAGAGGCTCATCAAAGAAAAAGAAGCGCGTGGCGAAGTCTATAAACCGGACGACTGGTGCTATCTGTATAATTTCAGGGAACCGGATCGCCCGATTATCGCAAATCTTCCTCAGGGGAAAGCAAGACAGTTCAGGACGCAGATAAGCGACCTGTTGATCAAGACCCGGGAAGAGTTGAAACGCGCCTTTTCCAGTGAGGAATATAAGAACCACACAAAGCAGCTTGTGGAAGAGGGACAGCGCGAACAGCATCGCCTGTTTGAGGATATTCAGAGGAGAGCACGCAAGCAGAACTTCTATATGCAGATGACGCAGGCAGGCCCTACATTGATACCGCTGGTGGATAATCGCCCTATGGAGGATAAGGAGTACCTGGCGCTGAGCGATAAAGAACGAAGAGCTCTGGAAAAAAAGCGTAGGATGTTGCTCAAACGTTTTCAGACGAGCTTTGAAAAAGCGCTGGGATCGAGAGACAGAGTTCTGCAGAAGATACAGCAGGCTGATAAGGATATAGGAGATTTTACTATTTCGCGTCTGTTTGCGCCTTTATTTGCAGCTTACGCTAATAACAGCAAAATTGAACAGTATTTACAGGGATTGAAAAAATACACTCTTGATAATCTGGATCTGTTCAAGGAAAGTGAGGAAGCAGTTAATCATGATACGGGAGTGCCTCTCAGTCAGGCTTTGCTGGCAGGACGTAACCCGTTTGTTCCCTTTCAGGTCAATGTGTTTATCGATAATTCAGATGTAAGCGGTCCTCCGGTCGTGGTGGAGACCAATCCCAATTTCACCAATCTTTTCGGCAAGATCGAACGCCGATTTATACTGGGCGGATACCTGAGCGATCACACCATGCTGAAGCCGGGGACACTGGCTATGGCCAATGGTGGATTTCTGCTGTTAGGGGCTATGGATGTACTCACCAATATAGGAGTTTGGCCGGCATTAAAGCGTGCCATTAAGAACCGGGAAGTTAGGATAGAAGACCCGTTCGAGCAATACGGACTGTTTGCTCCCCAGGGTATGCGGCCGGAGCCTATGCCTATCAACGTCAAGGTAATATTGATCGGCGATTCTTTTCTGTACCAGATGCTTTCGGTTCTGGATGAGGAATACTGGGAGATTTTCAAGGTAAAAGCCGATTTCAATTCCCAGATCGAGATAAGTGAGAAGAATATCCTCGATTATGCAGCCTTTATTGCAGATATCTGCGAAAAATGTAAGGTCAAGCATTTTGACCCTTCCGGGGTGGCAAGAACGATAGAATTTGCCGCCAGGATCGTTCACGATCAAGAGAAGCTATCGACACGCTTTGCCCTGATCAAGGAGCTGGTCGAAGAAGCCAATTACTGGGCCTGTAAGAGCGGGGCAGAGTATATTACCGGCGAGCATGTGATTAAGGCAATTGATGAAAGACGCTACCGGCATAATCTGCCTGAAGAGCATATCCAGGAAATGATCGGACGCGGTATGATCATGATCGATGTTGATGGTAGACAGGTGGGCCAGGTAAATGGACTCAGTGTATATGTGCTGGGCGATGCCACGTTTGCCAGACCTTCGAGGATTACGGCTAAAACATATCTGGGGCGCGGTGGAGTGGTGAATATAGAGAGGGAAGCCAAGCTGAGCGGCAGTACCCATGATAAGGGGGTGCTCATTCT
>DAOTVU010000077.1:0-38661 GCA_034436215.1 Dehalococcoidia bacterium | reverse complement strand
GAGGTGCTCATCTCCCACAGTGGTAATGAAGTCCTCCATATCCTCGTAGCTCTCATGAGATTCGACTTTAGGTATTGCCTCGTAGCGATAGTAATCTTCCTCAATCCTATCCTTTAATTTCCCAGTTTCCCCGTCATCCATATAGTCTGAAACCAGTAGTATCTCGCCAGTCTTCAAGTCGAGGTAATAATTATTCTCATAAGAGCTATCCTCCATTGCTGAGCAAAGCTCATCTAAGTCTATCTTGAGCGTTTTCTTCCCTTCCATATGCTAGACTCCTCCCACCATCGTATTTCATTACCCGATTTGATATTATAATCCAACAGGTACCCCAAAAGTAACCGCAAGCATTAGCCAGATGGTGGAAATTCAATGACACGACAAGTATCGACCTACGGGTGACCCCCTAAGGTAGAGAACGTAAATTACGCAGGGCAAGAGAATTCCAACTTATATGGGTTTGGTTAGCTTCATAGATAGTATGGATAGAATAGCATAGTATGGACTGTATTTATCGTTAGGGTGGCTAGAAAGCTGCCCCAGCCTGGAGCATAGCTGAACAAAAGAGAAAAGTGTTGAATGCCAAACTCAAAATTAAGCCTTCTCGAAGTGGCCTTTTGTTACCCCTAGATCCCTTACAATCCTTGAGATTGTCCCTGGTTTTAAGTCCTTGCTACCCCAGTTAGGGATTGTGGTTCGCATGCCAGTTCTCACATTGAGCCAGATTTCGTGACTCCCTTTGGCCTGCCGGTCAAATACACAGCCTAGGCTCCGAAGCTTGCGAGTAAGCTCGTGATAATTCAAAGAACTACTATGACTTCACTTTTTACGGCCGGACCAACTAATTCGTAAGCGGTTTCTTCAATGGCCTTCGGCAAAGCATGTCTATGGACCTTGTAGGATTCGATGAATTTGGTGGCAACGCTTTGTAGGTATTCTAAAGCCTCTGCAGGCGTATTCCCCCAAGCGCGACACCCCGGCAAAATGGGAACCTCAGCCATATACTTATACTCCGTTTCTTCACTAGGCTGATACACTACCACCGGTAATCTATATTGTTTCATGCACCTAATCCTTTTTTCCCTTAGTCTTGCATCTCACTGATACACTTTACTAACTCGGACCAAGCATGTCAAGTGATCTGGTTCAGATAGATATCGGACACTTATAATAGGTCATTATGAAGATAAGAAATGGTCTAATACCCGGGGTTATCAGATTAGCAAGACGTACAGCGGATATTTCCCGAGAAGCACAGAGACGGGTTAAATGGTTTTATTACTATGAAGCTAATGGTCACAATGCCAGAAAGACCTGTCGCCACTTTGATATTTCACCGTACTATGCGCCCTCATCAATCACTCGGTTATCTCACACCCAAAAAGTATTTGGAGCAGAACTTTAGTAAAATGATAAGGAGGAAAGTGTCCGACATCAACTGAACCAGTACACAGCTTTTACTCAGCCCCCAAATCAGGGTAAAATAATCTGCGTGAGAATAAGCAGGCGCACTTATTCAGTCCGGGTGGAACGTGGGGACTAGGTACACTGAAAATGCTCGAGAGTAAATCTATGGATGTGATTTCCGACAGGACAGATGTCCTTAAGATATTGCCCGATGCAGCCGCCGAGCTCTGTACTGCGCTTTTCAGGAACTCTCCTGCGGGAATTTATATAACCCGCGATGGTAAATTCATTTACACCAATATCGAATTCAGACGCATTACAGGCTACAGCCAGCATGAGTTGCTGGGCAAAGACTATTTAAAGCTAATCAATCCTCGTTACCGGCAGATGCCCAAGCAGCATATGGCACCGCTTTTCGATGAAGAAGTCAGTGATACCAGTCATGAATTTAAAATCACCACACGTGATGGTAAAAAGAAGTGGATATCAGAAAAGATCACGTACTTCAAGTATGGAGGCAACTGGCTGACACTGGGTCACTGGCTGGATATAAGCGAACACCACGCGATAGAGAAAGCCTGGAGAGAGGCGGAGCGGCGTTTTCAGTTAGCCTTTGAGGATATCACCACCGGTCTGGCTATCATCAGCCTGGACAACATCTTCCTAAAGGTCAACAGGTCGTTCTGCGATATGGTTGGATATGATGAAAATGAACTTCTGGAAAGCCATTTCGATGAAATCCTGCCATCTACTGATCGAGCCAGTCGCGGAGATATTATGAATCTTTTCCTATCGCTGGAAAAACCAGAAGAGCCACTCCAACTCAGGATGCTGTGCAAGGACGGTCGTATCAGCTGGTCAGCCGTAAGCATTTCACTTATCGGGGATAGTGAAGCGGGGCCTTCCTATTTCATGGTCAATTTTCACGACATCACGGAGCAGAAAAGACGTGAAGATGGTCTCAAGGAAGAGGAGTGGCTGTACCGTTCACTGATTGAACTCTCGACGGAGCCGCTGGCTGTGATTGATCTCGACTTCCACTTTACCCATGTATCCAGAGGCTTTATATCCCGTATCGGTTACGAGTCTGAACACGATCTACTCGGTAAAAATATCGACAGCATAGCCAGAACAGAAGCTGATGAAAAATTGGGAACACTCCTGATGGATATGCTCAAGCAGGATAATTCAGCAAGTATTGTGTGTAATCTACTTATGAAAAACGGTGAACTTTTACCGGTCAACCTTTATATCTCCCGCATAAATAGAGAAACCGGTGCTCCGTTCTGCTTCGCATTAGCCTTACGCTCGGCAGAAACTGCCAGACCCACCCAGTCTGAAGAGGCACCAACGCCTGACATCGAGTTGAAAAAGGAGACTTTTCCCCATCCTCTCGTCACTGCCCTGGAAAACACAACAACTGCTTTTATGATAGTCAATCAGAATACGATAATAGAGGCTTGTAATCCAGCATTTGAAAATATGTCTGGTTACAGTCGGGAGGAAATTCAGGGCAAAAAGAGCTGGATTGAGTTTGTGGCAAAAGAGGATCAGAGCCGGCTGAAAAGATATTACCTTCTCAGAAGGATTGATCCCGGATCTGCACCAGATACATTCGATTTCAAGTTCTGCGGACGGAACGATGGCTCACGAGACATGCTGGCGAGCATCAGTCCGCTGGATGATACTACCCGCTTTATAGTAACTCTTATAGATTTGAGTGGATATAAGGATATTGCACCTGAAAAACAGACAATAGCTTCTCTGGAAAGCTATCGGGATGCGCTCGAGGCTTCGCCGGGAGCGACCGTGTTGACCGATCTGGACGGTAATATTACCTTCATCTCACGCAGCGCATTCGAGCGTTTCGGTGAGTCCAAATCAGACTTCATGCTGGGCAAAAATCTGCGGCTCTTTATCCGCCCCGGCATGTTGCAGGACATCGACCTGGCCATACAGGAATTGAAGGAAAAAGGGGTCCTACCAGGAAAAGAGATAGACTTCATACGGCGTGACGGCCAGATAATAACCTGCGAAATATCAGGCTCGGTAGTTAACCGGTATGATGACTCCCCATTTTTGGCCTTCTCTTTGTATGATATTTCGGATCAAAAACAGGTCGTAGAAAGCATGGAAAACAGCCTTGCGCAACTCGATAAGACGCTACTGGGTACCCTAACAGCCATAACGAAAATCGTAGAGCTAAGGGATCCTTATATATCCGGTCATCATGAAGGGGTAGCTGCACTATCGGTAGCCATTGCCAGGGAAATGGGTCTTCCAGATTATACAGTTAAAGGCATAGAGGTTTCTGCCAGAATACACGATATCGGAAAGGTATATATACCCGTGGAGATACTCAATAAACCAACCAGATTAACCGATATTGAACGCCAGATCATCCAGTCACATGCACAAGGAAGCTATGACATCCTCAAAACCATCGACTTTGCCTGGCCAGTGGCAGAGGCTGCCTATCAGCATCACGAGAGGCTGAATGGCTCTGGTTATCCACGCGGACTTAAGGGGAACGAGATAATTATAGAGGCCAGAATACTCATGGTTGCCGATGTCGTCGAGGCCATGACTTCATATCGTCCATATCGGCCAGAATCCGGCATTGAAAGTGCATTGCAGGAGATCACCACGGGAAGTGGATCACTCTATGATCCCATGATCGTGGACTGCTGCGTCAGGCTATTCAAGGCAGGACATTTTTCATTCGGCAGATAAGAAACATACTACTGGCTGCCGGTTTTCTTCATTTTATCAATTTCTTTCTGGACTTCTTTTTCCTCCCACCCGCTGTGAAAAACAAATACACCGAAACAATGGAATAGCAACCCGATACCCCACCCCACCGTCACCCACAGCGGCCACGGTATCCAGCCACGCATACCCCAACCGGGCATCATATTAATCGATCCCATAGTAAAAACCCATAGCAGCCAGAGGAAGGCGTTCACTATTAAATAGACCGTCATGTGTGTATAAAATCCCTTTTTATCTTTGACTCTTTCCTGCGCCTTTTTACGAATTTCCTCATCCGATAACTGATTCGACATAATATTAAACCTCTCCTTCTCTAATAATCTCTAATCTTATAATAGCACCGACCGTGCATTATCAAAACCGTTCGTAATATTTATTTAAGCATCAACCCAGGGATATTTCTGATAAACACGCTAAAAATTTGCCAAAGGCTGTTATCATGATATAATCATCAGCTGACGGTATCGATTACAAATAAACGGTGACTGCTCGTCACTATCCTTTTGAATCCAAGCTTCCTATACAGCGGTAGTTTTTGATGAGCGGACAAAATATGAAGAAAAAGGTTGATTGATGTTAAAAAATATTAAACGTCTGTCGTCAACAATTTTAGCCATCGTAATGCTGGCCGGATGCAGTCCCTCGGTTGCACCAGCAAAGTTCGAGGTTACTTCTCTGGTTATTAACCCTTCTCAGATAACAGCAGGCGAATCGTCCACCGTCACAGCCATTATTACAAACACAGGTGGCACCAGCGGTATATATAACGCGGTTTTAACGATTGATGCAGTGAGATCGGATGCTAAGAGTGTTCAACTTGCGCCCGGTGCTGATCAAACCGTCAAATTTTCCATCACCATTCCCACTGCGGGCAACTACCGAATTCAGGTCGGAGGTATGGATGCTATCCTTATTGTCAAACCTAAACTTACACCCATGCCAGCAGAAATCAAATATGATGGTGGCTTTGCCCGTGACTATCTGGGGCTGGACAAACCGGCTACAGGTTATCTGGTCTCTTTTAAACCACCTTCTCAAAGCTTTGTGATTAAAAAAATTCAGGTAAGGGGATTGATATATGGAGGAAGAGGAGCACAGATTAAAGATCTGGAAATTCAAATATGGGACAGAAATAGGAAATCCGTTTACAACGCAATGTTACCGGGTACGAAGTTCCCCCAGATCTCCTTTCTGCTATCAGATATTGAGAACAAAGGTGAATGGGTAGACCTTGATGTACCGGACATAAAAGTTGAGGGCGATTTTTACGTCCATATATATACTGGGTATTCTACCGGCCAGGGCTTCCGTATGGGTGTTGATGATAGTGTGCCCAATGCACATTCTGACATTACTGTGAGGGATGATAAGGGTATGGATAACCCTATTCCTGTGTGGCCTTACCCTTCTTCAAAATGGTTCGGGGATAAATCGAGGGTAAACTGGATGGTGCGCGTAGCCGGCAATGCCCTAGTACCACAGTAGTGAAAATCCCGGGCAACATAAATATTACCACTGTCAATCAGCCCTGCCCCACGTATTCACTTATTTCTCCATTCGCCGTACTCTGCCAGTGCGTGCAGTACTTCTGCAGCTTGATGTGGATGATGGCAGCATAAAAGACCATGCTGTCCAAGGGCATAATTTATCATAGTCTCCTGAACAGCAGTGGCAAATAGATGCTCGGAAGCGACCACAACAGGCTTGCCGTAACTTACAGCCAGCTTGTTGAAATGCTCCATTGCATCGACTATAGCCTGAACCAGATGATTGCCCCATTCACTGCTGGCAGCTTCATCGGCCGGCGTAGCCAGCCTCTTAAGCTTTAAAGCGGGCATGATGCTCAAGTACACTGCACAATCTACAGCTGAAGAGGAAAGTACCGCCTCAACAGCACGGAAAACATCATCGGCAAATGTCCCTGCCACAAGATCAACTGGATTACTACGGCTCCACCATGCGGGCAAAAAGCTGTCCAGTTCCATTATCGTCTCATCGGGTAGTTTGATAACATCGAAGCCACGTTCGGCACAGGCGTCAGCGGCCAGGACGCCCCATCCACCTCCCGCCGTAACAATTCCGAGTTTTCGCCCCCTCGGCAACGGCTGCCGCAGAAGGGCTATGCCGATATTAAGCATGTCTTCAAGGTTATTCACCCGAATGATACCGGCGCGCTTACAGACAGCATTAAAAACTGAATCCGACCCGGCAATCGATGCTGTATGAGATGCAGCTGCCCTCACGCCGGCCATGGTTCGACCAACCTTAAGTGCAACAATGGGTTTCTTACGGCTAACCTCACCGGCTATTTTCAAGAACCGTTTACCGTCTTTAAAACCCTCAATATAACACAGTATGACTCCTGTATGTGGATCATCAGCCAGATATTCTAAATAATCTTCAATGTGTAAGTCGGCTTCATTGCCACTGGCCACACATAGGCTGCATCCCAATCCTCTGATCATAATTTGCCGTGCCATAACATCAACTACATTCCCGCTCTGTGCGACTATAGCAATTTGACCGGGCGGCACATGAAAATGAGGGAAATCTACATATAATTTATGCCATGGGTTCATTATCCCGTTGCAGTTGGGGCCAACCAGCATCATACTGCCTTTCCTGGCAGTTTCAACTATCTCATCCTGCAAACGTTTACCTTCTTCACCAAGCTCGGCAAAACCGGCAGTTATGATCACACCTGCTTTTACACCTTTTGAAACACAATCCCTGATGACCGGCAGCACTGCATGCGGGGGAACAACGATACATGCCAGATCGGGTGTTTCGGGTATTTCGGCTACATTCCTAAAAACCTTCAAACCCCGTAATTCATCTGCCTCACGATTAACCGGATATATCCTGCCTTCAAATCCTCCGTTCATCAGGTTTCTGAGCACAGCAAAGCCCCATTTGCGGGGATCCGATGATGCGCCGATAATTGCAACCGATTTCGCATGAAACAAAGGTGTAAACCTATCGCTCGACATGGATAAATGCACTCCTTTCTGGGTTTTCCAGAATCAGCCTTCAATTTTAAGTTCGACCACATCCTGGAAATTGCGTACAATAAAATATCGTTTTACATCGATCCTGAACAGTGCAGACTCCGGCAAATGTGCGAATTTCTCCAGACTGTGATGCTTAGCAAGATATATTCCGAGTAACTTTTGCTTCTGATCACCTGTTACTTCTGCCGCTGTACCAATTGCGGTTACGGCCACCGCGTTTCGGACATCGGAATCACGGTTGCTCCGGCTGTCTATCAAAACCGAGACACTGTTATTGGACAATATATTAGTATATTTGCGTGTCTGGCGTTTTGTAACAAACAATATGGATTTAAGATCGTCGGTTGCAGCAAAGGCTATCAGGCTATTATAAGGCCTACCTCCCTGCAGGGTTGCCAGTGAAGCAAACAGCTGTACACGAAATAAATCACCGAGCAATCTTTTTAATTGTATTTCTTCATTCAGCATTATAACTGCCTTTCTTTATTTTATCACGTATGAATCGGGCATAACCCGATAAAAACCTGCGTTTAAATATGTATGCTTAATGCTAACCGCTAAAACCTGTATGCTCTGCTAACTTGCCACCAGTGCAGGCATATAGTTCAGATCAACGTGGATTCTCACAGATACTTATAATACGTGCCTTATTAATAGCCATAAACTCAAACCTGTTGCCCACATGAGGCGGTGCCTGATCTACCTCTACATTGGTAAGTGGTATAAAAGTGTTTGAAGATTCGAGAGTATCAACGATTTGACCCCACGAATCAACATAAATTTCACCCTTCAAAACGTAGGGCCTGGCATTGGTCTGGGCCACATATATCTGCGCCGCAAAAATGGTAACCCCTATCGATGATTTGGGTCGATAGGGATAAGTCGTCAGAGGTCTTTCACGCTTTTGACTGGTAACCTGGGCAACGAAAATAATATTATGTTTCGCAATATATACCAGGGGGAATTTCCTTTCCATATCCCCGGCACCGGTCATGGTTGCATCCCGTAAAACCAGAAAATCGACCGCCTTTATCTGGGGATTAAGCCTCACGCCTTCGTTCAGCGCATCAATCAGACGCTGTTCAAATCCATATCTAAAAATACCTGTATAAACTATTTCACCCGTGCAGACCAGCACCTCGAATCTATTGTCGGGTAACATCATTTCTTCTGCTTCTGCCATTTTATCACCATTTTCACCATGCTTACGATATATACTATCGCAGGTGAAACGGCATACTGTCAAATATCGACCTTAACCGTTTTTTTAATATTGAAATTAGGAGTATGATTGTTTATAGGAACCATAGCATTCCAGTCAGGAGGCAGGTAAATGGAAGAGAAGGCAAAAAAAAGAAACAAACGGGTTGGATTGAGCCGTAAACATACATCATATACGGAAGTAACAGATACTTCCGGAAACACATCGACAAAATCTCCCACCGATTCATTTGTACATATTTTCAAAGGTTGCGGCATCTGCAGCATTTTGCCGCATGCAATCTGCATAACCGATCGCGATCTTCAAATTCTGGTAGCCAATCCCTATATGGAGTCACTACTCACATATTCGCGAGGTGATCTGGACGGTAAAAATTTGATTAATCTGATTAATGAAAACGGTCAGAAAGCCTTCAGTGAATACCTCGAATCCCTTTCGATTTCAAAAGGCAGAATGCATGAAGCTGAGCTTGTGAGAAAGGATAAAAGCCGGATCTGGGTAAATACAGCCACAACTCCCCTGGATGAAGGCGGCAATCTGCAGGGTTATCTTTTCAGCTTTACCGAAATCACGGACTACAAACGCATTATCGATGAGCTGCAACTTAGTTCGAAGTTACTTGACACGGCATCAGATTACATTTATCTTCGCGATCTGGACGGAAATATGATTTATGCTAATCAGTCTGCCTGCAGGGCACACGGTTTCTCAAAAGAAGAGATGCTGAAAATCAATATCAATCGCATCGTTGCTCCTGAGTATCAGGATATACTCACAGATAAGATCAAAGAGCTTCACAAAAAGGGCGAAATAACTTTCGAATTAGAACACCTTACTAAAGACGGTAATAAATTCCCTGCAGAAGAGCACTGGAGCCTGGTGGAAAGCGGTAATAAAAGACTGATCCTCAGTGTTGTCCACGATTTGAGACGGCACAAGAAAATGGAGGACGAGCTTCATCGTGTTTTAAAAATGGAATCGGTAGCACTGATCGCCGGGGGCATCGCAAGTCGATTTAACTCTATGCTCACGCATATTGCGGGCAACATCAATATCGTCCTTAACGAAGCGGACGTAAGTGCTCAGTTACGTAAGTTGCTTGAAGAGACGGAAAAAAACACCGAGAGGGCACGTGATCTGGCACGGAGGCTACTGGCTTTTTCAAAAAGCGGTGCAGCCGTGAGGAAAGTGATATCTGTAGCCGAACTACTGAAGGATACAGCCGATTATATCCTCAGCAGTTCCAACCTGTTCTGCAATTTTTTCATCAGCGAGGGATTGCATAAAGTTGAGGTGGACGAAGGACAATTCAGCCAGGCGCTCAGTAATCTGCTGATTAATGCCAGCCAGGCCATGCCCAAAGGCGGTGTCATTGATATAAGTGCAGATAACGTATCGCTGGAAGATGGGGAAATATCCGATTTACCTAAAGGTGAATATGTCAGAATATCTATCAGGGACAGGGGCCATGGCATCGATCCTGCCGATCTACCCCACATCTTCGACCCCTATTTTACTACAAAGGAAGAAAGGCTTGGTCTGGGTCTCAGCATCGTATATACCATAATACGCAATCATAGGGGAGCTATTACCGCAGATTCTCAACCGGGTGAAGGGAGCACCTTTAATATCTATTTGCCCGCCGTGATTGAGGGCGAGAAAAAGGAGATACGCCAAGCTCAGGAAAATATCCGTTATGGTGTTAAAATGTTGATAGTTGACGATGAAGCGGTTATCAGAAGCGCAGGCGGACGGCTACTTCGCAGACTGGGGTACGAACAGATTGAATTCGCAACCAGCAGCAACGAGGCTCTTCAAAAATTCAAACAGGCTTTTGAAAACGGTAGCCCTTATCAGGTGGTTATACTAGATCTCTCTATCCCGGGCGGCCCCAGCGGCAAGGAAGTTATAAAGAACCTGTTGAAACTCGATCCAAATATCAGCATACTTGTTTCCAGCGGATATTTCGATGGACCTGCACTCAGGGAATTGTATCGCTATGGAATCAAAGGAGTGCTGGCCAAGCCCTTCAAACTTGAAGAGCTCAAACTGCTTCTTCAGGAAGAGCGTGAGGAAAAACCGGAATAGCATTCCAACCGCGCCCGGCTGTTAAAAACCTTTGTCATTTTTGCCCCTCGCCTTTTAATCTAAACTTTTTTGTCTTTTTCTGCGTTCATACAAGCAGGTAAGAGCAATAAAAATGCATAGTGCCCGGTTAAGTCGCTGTAGTACGTAATAAGGGACTATGTTATTGAAGGAGGAGATAAACGTGAAGATAACCAGGTTGATTTTTACACTGGCGCTTTTAATAGTTGCATTGATACCGTCGTCAATTGTACAGGCAGCATCCGGTCAAAACAGACTTATCACCTCAGTGCCTACATTGAAGATTGAGACCGAAACGAAAATAGAGATTAACCGGCCGGTAACAATCACCGTGTTCGATAAACAACGAAGCGATGTCATAGCTGGAGCATCAGTATATGCTCTACCATCTCACCACGCAATTATCAACGTGAACAAATCCGACAATTACACTTCCCTGATAGATAAATATGAAGAAATGGCTACCCGCAAAGGTATGAAAATCGGGATTACTGACGAAAACGGAAAAACTACCGGAACCTTCGATCAAACCGGGCATTATTTGCTGGTAGCATTAAAGGATGGGTATAAGCCAGGATTCAGTCATATTAAAGTTTCACCGGTTGCCCGGGATGAGCTTATCATTGAATCACCCGAAAAGGCAAAAACAGACGAGCCTGTCTCAATATCGGTAAAGGAAAAGCAATCCGGGCTACCTGTCGTCGATGCAGGGGTCTACGCATTGAGAGATAAAATACACATCGACCGCTTCATCAAGCAGCAACCGATAGATAACGGCACAGCAACACAAATTATTATCGAAACAGTGCCATCCGAGCTGCTTATAAAAGAAGAATCGGACAACTTTTCATCAAAATGGTTAACCGGAATCATTTTTTTAGGGAAAACCGGTGGTGATGGTACGCTAAAGTACACTTTCAACAGGACAGGAGCATATATGCTTATAGCGGTTAAGGAAAGCTACAAAGTTGGCAGATGTCATATAAAAATACTGCCCCAGACGACTATCAAACAACCTGTCATACAAAACCACAGTTCTCGTATCGCAAAATAACGGCAGGTATTCGCTTCAATACGATTTGCTGTGATATACATTCATGAAATATAAAATTTCCAGGAGCAGAACCATTCTTCGGGATGGTCATCCGGTGGGCAGGCTATACACTCCGTCTTTATGCGTGGATCTATTGTGCTTGCAAAGGTAGAATATTCCACAATACCCGCCGATTTGCAGGGATAATCGGCCAGGCCTCTGCGTTTGCGTGCTGTCTGTACCCGGCAATTAACCATAGTAAATATAAGGCTTTTATCTTCATACCGGCATTCCTGAACATTCAGGCGGGAATACAGCCGATACGCCAGTGCTTTTTCCAGCGCATCCAAACCGCCTGCATCGGGAAGGTTGAGTAGGGCCTTTATCCTGGATGCCTCATAGGGCGAAAATCTGGTCCAGCAGCTATCATTGCATCTCTTGGCGGTAAACATCTCATGCCGCTGCTCAACTGTCTGAAACCAGACCCCGTCACCCGCCAGCCAGTTGGCAGCAACAGAATCCACAAGCCCTATGGCTTTATCGCGCGGCAATCTGTTGAAAAATGACGGCATATCGTCGATGACTTCAAATCCAAGAACATCGGATAGACGTTTTAGCATCAGGAGAAAATATTTATTAAATACCTCGGACTCTATTTTGATCGCTTCATCCAAACCGAGCTGATGGTCGATCTCACTGAACCACATTCCGTAATGAAGAACGCTGCGTCTTAAAAAGTCGATTACCACTTCTGCCATCTTCAGACTTTCGAGTTTATCCAGATTATCCATTTCTGCACCTCTCATTCAACAATGATTACCTGACTTAAAATTCAATCCGTATTATAATAACATCATTGTATAATTGCCGGTTACAGGTAAGTCATTATGAACAATAATGGTGTACTGACACGGGATGATATCATTCAGCTGTTAAAGAACAGCCCGCCGCTGATCGCTGATACTATTAGTCTTGATGAACAGCTTCAGCCGAATGGCATTGACCTGACGGTTAGAGAGATAAGCACTTTTTCTTCACGGGGTAATTTGACCGAGAGTAATGAGGGCAGGGTAATCTCCCGCACTATGCCACTGGTATTCGATAGCCACAACGGTGTTGACTTATTACCGGGGGCATATCTAATTACATTCAATGAGATCATCAACCTGCCAGATAATATTACCGCCCTGGCCAGACCCCGTTCCAGCTTAAACCGCTGCGGAGTCAGCATACACAGTGCTGTCTGGGATGCCGGCTATTCGGGCCGTTCTCAAGCATTGATGATCGTTTATAATACACACGGATTCAGATTGCATAGAAACTCCCGGGTAGCCCAGATGATATTTATCTACACTACCGGATCCACAGAACGTTATAGCGGTAAATATCAGGGCGAAAATATCTGATCTTGAGTAAGGAGTAAATTATTCAAATGAGATCTTTCTTTTTTTTAATATCGGCAGCGCTGGTCTCAATGATAATTGGCCAGGCTTTTTCCGGCTGTTCCCCCCAGCTTCCCATAGAACAGGTTTACATCTGCACCGAGGTCAGCAAGGATGGTGAACCCGTTTCGGTAGCAAGCACATTCACACCCGATGTGAATAATATCTATTGCTCGGTTAAGCTATCGGCGATTTCCAATAAATCATCGGTTAAAGCCGAATGGTACATTACCAGAAGCGAAGACGGGCAGTTTAACGATCTGATGATCGGCAACGAGACCATAGCTGCAAATACACCATATGTTGTGTTTGGATTCGTACGATCCGATAAGCTGCTGCCCCGAGGGGATTATCAGGTAAAACTTTATTACAACAATAAATATATCCGATCAGCAAATTTTAAAGTAACGGGAGAAGCGTCCAAACCAACGGCCATATTGACTGAGGCCACCACGTGCACAACTGTCGACCTTCTAAGCGGCAAACCGCTGGATAAAGTTAACATTTTCCCTAACGATACCTCAACTATATACTGCTCATTCAGAGTTATTGGCGCAGATTTCGCCACCAATATCAAAGCCCGCTGGATATATGTTCAAGGAGAACTGGAGGGCATAGCAAATAAGACTATTTATACAGCTTCTACTAAAGCCGAGGGAAGAGAGTACATAGTTTTTTCCATCGGTCGTGCGGAGGGCAAATCATTCCCTGCAGGAGATTATGAAATCACTCTGATGATAGAGGATGAAGAGCAGACCACGCTCAATTTCAAAGTAGTCGACCCTGCCATGATTCCCGGGCCTTTTGTCAGCGAAGCGGCCACTTTCACTTATACAGATGAGAATAAGAAGAATATCGAGATAACAGGCAAATTCCCGGCCAAAGTACCCGAAATCGGACTGCGCGCACGTATCTACAATGCTCCGCCGGACACCGAACTGCGTGTAACTTGGATTCTGGTACGCAGCGACGATGCTATCTACGTTGACTACCTGCTCAAAGAGGACAAAGCCACTATAGAAGGCACCACACCTTTGATTGCCTACCTTAAACGCGGCGATAAAGATATGCCCAAAGGTGACTACAGTGTAAGAATAAGCTTCAATGGAAAAGAGGCAATCTCATTGCCGTTTAAAATACAATAAACGCATAATCCTGTGGAATATAATTTAGCAGAGGTATAATAAAGTCTGATAGTTAACAGGTTTAATCGGTGTAAAAATGCAGGTACAGGTGTTGTTTTTTGCAAATTTCCGAGAGATTTTTCAGGCTAAAGAAAAAATCATCCAGCTAAAGGAAGGGGCTACTATAGGAGACCTGCTTGAACTGATATGTGATTCAAAGGAAAAGAGAGATGCCCTCTTCAAAAATGGTTCAATTAAACCGTTCGTAGCCGTACTTATAAATGGGAAGCATATCCAGTATTTAAACGGTTTATCATCCAAACTATTTGATAGCGATAAAATATCACTCTTTCCACCGGTTGGCGGCGGATAAAATATATTCGAGCAAGCTGAATTTTAATATCAGCTGGTTGCCGTGCTATAGCTGGATCCCATCAGACTTTTTTCTCCCAGATACCGTGCGAAATGGACATGAGATAGCGATCCTGAGAGCAATACTTCTTTCATATCTGATACATTTATATCCCTTGCGATGGCATAAATATATGATCCGGGATCAATTCTGGTATTAATAAAGATCGCCCCTACCAGTTTTCCGTCTCTCAGGCAAATTTTGACATATTGCCTATTATACTTTTTTCTAAAAACTTCCAGCTCTTTATTTCTGGAAAGCCCCAGAGTAAAAATCGTTTCACCAAAAACGGTCACAATATTTCTGACTACGCTTCCTTTATAGGGTACTTTATAGTGGGTCATATTCATAGCGGCATGCCTTCCCTGCTCAATAGCCAGTGGCCAAATTGCATTGATAACATTATCTCCACGGATCATATCATATGCCTGACAAACGTCACCAGCCGCGAAAATGTCCTTGATATTCGTTTCCAGAAATTTGTTTACAACAATGCCACGATCAACAGTAACACCTGAATCAGCTAGAAACCCGATATTAGGAGATGTCCCCTTCCCGATAACTGCCAGATCGCCCGTAAATTCTTTTCCCGATTCTGTTTCAACTTTGATACCCTGTTTGGCATTTTCGATTTTTTTAACCGATTCACCAAAATATATCTCAGCACCGCTTTCCAGTAGACTCTGCTTAAGGATATCACTGCCTTCCTCATCGAGTATCTGAGAAAGGACTCTATGGGACGATACCAGAAAAACAGGCTTATAACCAAGTTTTTGGAAAGCATCCCCAACTTCTATGCTAACGAGTCCAGCTCCGATAATAATAACTTTTTTCAGCCGTGACTTTTTTAATGCATTTTTTATACCAGCTATATCAGCTATGTTCCTTACAGTAAAAACATTACCGGACAAACTCCCCTCAAAGTCTGGTAATGAAGCGTTAGCTCCAGAAGCTATAAGCAACTTATCAAATTTGAATTCATTGCCGCGCACGGTAACCACTTTCTTATCCGCGGGAAATACCCTGGCAACCTTTTGTTTGCCGACGAATTCAACACCCTCAGGTATTTCAAGCCATACCCGGTTTTTCTTCATTTTGCCGGCGAGTAAATAAGGTAGGCTCATTTTGGAATAGGGCCTTTCTTCCTCGGAAAGGATAACAATCGCTGAGGTTGCATCGAGTTGACGCAGCCTTTTGGCACATGCTAAACCGGCTACACTTCCTCCTATGATCAGGTAAGTCATAAATCTCCTTGAAGCACAACAGGGAAATTCTATGCCAGGCTCAACTCTTTCAGCTTCTGGGCGGTTGGCTTCCCCTGTTGGTCCCAACCCCTTACTTTATAATATTCAGGCAACATCCTCGACAATTCGTTTACTTCGCCTTTCGACGGCCCCGTTTTTATGGGTTCTTCCATAAATCTTTTAGGAAGAGTATCGTCTTTGCCGGTTAACCCGCTTTTCAAATTGAAAAGTTTCTCCAGGTTCCATATCCTGTCACCGGCCAGCATAATTGACTTCTCATCCCAGGGAACACCAGTCGCCGTATTTAACAATGCCGCATAATCCGGGGCACCCATACCAAAAGTTGTAAAAAGACAGGCGCCGCTAGAATCCACTGCCGCTGTCAGGTCCTGAAAGATCTTGGTCATCTCAGCCTTGCCCTCATAGACAAGCCTGTCTAATTGTACCGGCGTTCCCAGAACTTCCACAGCAGTCATGTAGCCCCTAACATGGCAGGCACCTCGATTCGAAGTAGCGTACTCCAATCCCATTCCCTTTACGCCCCTGGGGTCATAAGCCGGTATTTCCTGCTTCTTCACGGTCATAGAAAATTCGGGGTGTCCGTAATGCTCGGCCAAGCGATAGGATCCTTCGGCCAAGAGCTTACCTATTCCTTCCTGCTTTCCCATAAGCTCAACAAGCTTGATAAGCGCTTCACCATCACCAAATTTCAGTGGGAAAGGAACGTCTTTCTCAGGGATGAAGCCCTTCTCATACAATTCCATGCTGCAGGCAATTGTTACACCTGCTGATATACCGTCCAGTCCATATTCATCACAAAGATAGTGCGCTTTAATAACCGCATTCAAATCATCCACACCGCACATCGATCCAAGAGCCCATATTGTCTCATATTCAGGTCCCTCACCCCGTTCTCCCTTGTATTTCCCATCCCTGATTTCAGTTATTCTCCCACAATCTATCGGGCACGCCCCACAGCCCTTATTCTTAACCAATGTTTTTTTGGCTATTGTCTCTCCCGAGATATTATCCGCAGTGGGCATGTATGCATCCTGTGCATTAAGGTAGGGGAAGGAGCCAACCTGGTTTAAGATATTCACCAGCACAGCCGTGCCATAAGCAGGCAATCCCTGAGAAGCCACAGGATGGGCGGCCAGTTTGGCAAACGCGTTCTTTACAGCCTCTTTAAATCCCTTTGGATCTGCAACTTCAACACCTCGTGTTCCACGTACTGCAATGCCTTTAAAATTCTTGCTTCCGAATACTGCTCCCACACCGGTCCTGCCGGAAGCACGATGCCCATCAAATATAACACATGCAATTTTAGATAGTTTTTCCCCGGCCGGACCGATAGACATGGTTTTCGCCTCTATGTGGGTCTTCTCCCTGAGCATTTTATCAGTCTCAATATTGCTTTTACCCCATATATCTTCCGCCCCTCTCAACTCAATCCGATCATCATCAATCCATAGATAAACCGGTTTAGTTGCTTTTCCCTCAAATACGATCATATCGTAGCCAGCGTTCTTCAGCTCCATACCGAAATAACCGCCAGCATTGGAACAGGCAAGGGTATTATTTAATGGTCCCTTGGTAATAACCATAATCCTCCCACATGCTGGTGCAGACGTTCCACCAAGTGGACCAGTTGCCACTACCACCTTGTTCTTCTCCGACAGCGGATCAATGGTTGCATCAACTTCTTCAAAAATAAGTTTTTCTCCGTATCCTCTGCCACCGATAAACAATCGTGCCCAGTTTTCGTCAAGCTTTTCCCTGGTTATCTTACTATTGCTGAGGTTTACACGTATTATTTCTCCGGTATATCCTTTTAGCATTTAAATCACCCCCACTGCCATTTCTCTGGCAATTTTCAGATACTTTTCTGCAGTCTCGCGCTGTTTTGCAGTAACGACATCATCGGCATCTTCAAACCTGAGTGCCTTTGAAGTACACACCTTCACGCAGGCGGGGTCACCACCGCAGGTATCACATTTAATAACTTTCGCACCTTCATGATCGAGCTTTATCGAGCCCCAGGGGCAGGCCATTATGCACTGCTTACACACGATGCATTTCTCATCATTATGATATACAACGTTGCTCTCTTTATCTCGGCTAAGAGCAGCTGTGGGGCATACCTGAACGCAGTATGCATCCCTGCATTGCATGCAAACTGTTGGGATAAAGATAATCTGCTCCGGAAAATAAAATATTTTTATCCTCGAATCTGCTGGATTGAACTTACCCGTCTTCTCAAAAGAGCATGCCAGTTCACAGCTTTTTCCACCGGTACATTTTAACGGATCAACAATAAAAACCTTCATTCTCGCCTCCTAAAAAATAATAAAAGGATATCTCTTACGAGATATCCTTAATTACACCAAACCACCAGACCACCATCTTATACATCTCCACCATTGAACCTTTGTATTTTTAATTTTATGTCCGAAAAGAATTTCCTGTCAAATCAATAATCAGGTAATAATCGGCCAAAAAACAATAACCGCTACAAAATTGATTTTGACATAATAAACAACACCAGGTATAGTTTTTACTATGCCCAAACGTAAAAAATTAAAGCCGTCCTGGTTTGACAACCTGAAAATCAGTGTCAAACAGGCAATGGGGATGAAAATCATCCTGTGCGATTCATGCAAATTCGATTGGCGGGGTGCCTGCCACCAGCCAGCCCGCCCGAATGCCGTCTGGTGTCCCGATTATGAAAAGCGGGGCCGTTAATCGGCCGGTATAACCTCCATACGACAGGTTAACGCATCTCCTTCATTTGAGATAATGAATTTGACTTTTTCGCCTACGATAAGGTAAAAATCGCTTTCCTGCCGTAAACTCCGGAAATCAGCATACTCGAGAAAATCATGCAGTAACTGCAGTCTGGATTCAATTTCGACATCGCCTTTTCCCAGCTCCATATAACAGCTGATCAACCGCTCGAACTCCAGTCTTGCAGTGGTTTCGATGCAATGTTCAAGTGTGGGAAATAGCTCAATAGTCGCCATATCCGTCAATCAAATTTATTGTACCATGAACACCTGCAAATTTTTTATTATGAATATGAAAATGTGGCAAATAATAAAACTAAAAGGAATTTTGGTCGGTTTCG
Source organism: Dehalococcoidia bacterium (assembly GCA_034436215.1). GTDB lineage: Bacteria > Chloroflexota > Dehalococcoidia > GIF9 > UBA5629 > UBA6808. Next base: position 19,764 of record DAOTVU010000077.1, on the reverse strand, counting down.
CTACAGATCAGCTGCAATAAGATATGCCCAGCAGTCCGGGACCCGTATGTAATCCCATAACCGGTGTAAAATCCTGAATATAAATTTCGCTGCAGCTGATCACATCTTTTATACGCTGCATAAAGATCTCGGCATCTTCGATGCATCCGGTATGTTGCACTACTATACGCGCAAACGTTTTTGATAGTCTTTCCTGAATTATCTGTAATAATCGCTCTATGGCCCTCTGGCGCGTTCGAACGGCACCAGCAGGCACCACACCACCTCCCAGAGGTTTGACCTCCACCAATGGCTTCATTTGTAACAGGCTACCGGCCCATGAAACCAGATAAGGCACCCTGCCGCTTTTGGCGATGTAGTAAAGTGTATCGAAAAAAACGATAACATGTACCTTTTTCATAGTCTCCCGAGCTACGTTTAATACCTCCGCCAGACTGCTTCCTTCCTGAGCAGCTCTGGCAGCATCGAGCACAACAAAACCCTGTGCGCCGGCAGCAGTACCTGAATCGATAACCTCAACCCTGCTTCCGGGGATCTCCTCCTTCAGCATGCCAGCAGCAACAGTCGCCGATTCATATACATGCGTAAGTTTATGAAACGGGCAGATAACCAGTACCTCTTTATTCTCAGAAACCAGCTCCTTAAAAATTCGCAGATATTCAGCCGGCGATGGTGCGGACGTGGTAGGCAACCGGCTGGAGCTGGCCAGCAACTCATAAAAATGATCCGGGGTTAAATCAATTCCATCACGATAAGATCTGCCGTTATGGGTAATTTCCATAGGGACGACTTTAATATTCCATTTTTCCGCAAGCTCAAAGGGCAAACAGGCAACGCTATCTGTCACTACAGCTACACTCATGGCGTATATTATAATTCGGACATCAAGTCCTATTCCATTTTTATTATCCGGCTGTAATATCACCGTCAAGTACGCTTTCTTTGACTGAACGTGTATCTGATGTTATGATAAATTAATCCGGACAAAGACCGGTCAATTTATGGTAAGTGATCACGGTACATATTTTATATTAATATTTATCTGTCTGATCCTCTCTGCGTTTTTTTCCAGTGCCGAAGTAGCGGTCGTATCTATGAGCAGAATACGTGTTAAACACCTGCTCAGCCATGACGTAAAATTCGCGGATATCCTGGAGAGCTTTAAGGCCAATCCGGGGATTTTCCTATCAGCCATACTTCTGGGCAACAACCTGGTAAATATAGCCATCGCTGCTATGGCCACCATAATAGCGGTCAATCTGCTGGGCGAAGGTCTGGGTGCACTGGTTGCCACAGTTACTACTACATTGATAGTGCTTATTTTTGCTGAAGTTATTCCCAAGACCATAGCCGCCCATCATAACGAGAAGATAGCACTAGCTTTTACCATCCCGATCCAGCTCTTGATCTGGATTTTATATCCGTTTGTCTGGACATTAAATAAAATCGGTGCGGGTTTTACCCGTATGGTAGCCGATTCGGCAGAGATTAAGCCCACCATAGATGAAGCAGAGATACGCACGGCAATAGATATGGGAGAAGCCGAAGGCGTATGGAAGGACACTGAAGCCGATATGATACATCGTGCCTTCGAGTTTCCTGACAGGCCTGTCAGAGATGTTATGCAACCGCGCACCGAGATTTCCTTTATAGAAGAAGGTACCCTACTTGGTGAATTCCTGAAAATATACAGTGAACATCCACACTCCCGTTTCCCCGTCTATCGGGATATGCCTGATAATGTCACGGGTATGCTGACGGTGAAGGATGTCCTTATGGCCATGGCCAAAAATGAGATAAAAAGCGACGATCCTATCGATAGTCTGGTCAGGCCGGCCTATTTTGTACCTGAGACTAAAAGGCTGGGCGAATTGCTGACCGAGATGCGCGATCATAACTACCACATGGCCATAGTAATCGATGAGTTCGGCGGTGTCGCCGGTATTGCCAACCTGGAGCATCTGGCAGCCGAAATCATAGGCAGCATTGGTGATGAAATGACTGCCACCGAAAAAGAGATTACACCAATCGATGCCAATACTTTTGAGATCGATGGTGGCCTTCGAATTGAAGAAGCCAATGACGAATTGGGACTGGGACTGCCGGAGGGAGATTACGATACAGTAGCGGGCTTTATCCTGAGCCATCTCGGGCGCATACCCAATCAGGGTGAGCACTTTAAATACCGCGATTTAACAATAGCAATTACCCAGATAACCAACCGAAAAATAGAGCGTATCACCGTTACCAGGGAAAAGAATGCACCGCCTGAGAATTAAATTCGGTCGCGGTAACGAATTAAAATATCTCTCACATCTCGACTTGATGCGTCTATGGGATCGCGCTCTTCGGCGGGCGGGACTCCCCTCTGCTTACTCTGAAGGTTTCAGCCCACATCCCCATATCTCATTTGCATCACCTCTGGCGGTCGGCTTTATCAGTGACGCAGAAATAATGGATATATTTTTCGCACATAGGATATCCCCGGATACTTTCATCAGGAAAGTCCGACCCCAGGTACCTCCCGGCATCAATATTATCGAAGTATTTCCCGTTAACCCGCAAGCACCATCGCTGCAGTCAAGCCTGCGTATGGCTGAATATGAAGTGGAGATAGAAACAGATCTCTCCCCCGAGAAGACAATAGATGGAATCAATCGGTTACTTGCTTCCGAAAAAATACCCTGGCATCACTCACGTGATACTGGTGAACGCTTCTACGATCTACGCCCACTTATAGATGATGTTTGGATGGCGGAGATAACTGCCGAAAAAGTCAAAATAGGAATGCGCCTTCGCTGTGATGCCCTCGGTACGGGTCGTCCCGAGCAGGTCATTAAAGCGCTAGGCTATCAGGGGTTTCCAACCAGCATTAAACGTACTAAACTTATTTTCAATGATACTGACAGGAGAGGAGGGTAAGATCTATTAAGCTCTATTTGATACGCCATGGCGAAACTACCTGGAATAAGCAGATGATTATTCAGGGTAGCGGAAGTGATACCGATCTCAGCGAAAACGGTCGCATTCAGGCAGAGAAACTGGCAAAGGCAATGAAAGATATTCACCTTACCGCCATCTACTCCAGTCCGCTAAAACGGGCAATAGATACTGCAATGGCTATTGCTCGATATCATGATCTGAAGATTAGAGAGGAGCCTGACCTTAAAGAAATTCACGTGGGTGAACTTGAAGGGACTCAAATCAGTGCTCTTAATACAAATTTCACCCAGTATCTCATCGACTGGCAAACCAGAGGAGAAGCTGTCGATTTCAAAGGCGGAGAAAATCTGGGGCAGTTCCGGGATCGTGTTTGGACAGCAATTCAGCGAATTGTTAGTGAAAATAAGGATGGCCAGGTAGCTGTTGTATCACACTATTTCGTTACAGCAACAGCAGTTTGTGAGGCTATGGGATTGCCTCTTACCCATCTTGTAAGAATACGTATCCAGCCGGCGGCGGTTACCGTACTCGAATTCCGGGACGATCACGCACCAAGATTGTTAAAGCTCAGCGATATCTGCCATCTCAGGGAGGCATGAATTGTCCTTAGATATCCTGTCAATTCAACGTAGAGTGAAGTCTTTCATCAGAGAATACGGTCTTACCAATGCGGGGGAAAAGATACTGGTGGCAGTTTCTGGGGGCCCTGATTCTGTATGTCTGCTCCATATCCTAAATGCGCTCAAATCAGAGCTTGATAATGAGCTTTGTGTGGCCCACCTTGATCATGGATTGAGGGGTGCCGAGTCAGAGGAAGATGCCAATTACGTACGTAACCTCGCTCATCAACTTGGCATAGAAGTCATTGTCGGTAAAAAAGATGCCGGTTCATTCAGCAAAGAGCGGCACTGCTCTCTGGAAGAGGCTGCACGAGAGGTAAGATACACGTTTTTAGATGAAGCGGCATCGAAGGCGGGAACCAGCAAGGTTGCCGTGGGACATACGCGTGATGATCAGGTCGAGACAATCATTATGCACGTTTTGCGTGGAGCAGGTATAGACGGCCTTCGCGGCCTTCGCCCGGCCACGGCAATTCCTTTCGGTGCTGAAGGCAATCGCTGGATAATACGTCCGCTGCTGAAAATAACCCGGTGGGAAACGGCAGAATATTGCCGGGCTGTCGGACTGACACCCCGCATCGATTCCAGCAACCTTCAGAAGGGGTTCCTGCGTAACCGTATTCGCCTTGAACTTATACCCCTGCTGAGGCAATATAACCCGGAAATCGATGACATTCTAATCAGGTTATCCGAACTGGCACGTGAAGATGCCGATTTTATTGAAATTCAGACTGACTCTATCTTTAACCAGATCGTTTCCGGTGAAGACGACCTGATCTGTCTGGACTCGGGGAAATTGCGTAGCCTGCCACTGTCTTTACAGCGAAGAATACTACGCAAAGCACTGGCAAAAGTATACGGTAGCCTTAAAAATATTGAAGCAGTTCATGTAGAGTCACTGGTTAATCTTCTTTTCGCAGCTACGGGCAAAGCTATTACCCTTCCAGGAGGCTTTCTGGCAACCAGTGAACGCACTCGTATCGTCGTCATGCCGCCCGAAACCGGTTCCTGCCCCTGGCCTCCCATCAAACAGGAATACAAGCTCAATATACCTGGAGAGACCAGTCTCCCGGGATGGAAAGTAACATCAGAGATCATCGGCGAGAATTATTTTCGGGAAGATGACATATTCAGTGCCAGTTTTGATCTAAATAAAACAGGCCGGCTCCTGACTGTAAGAGGGCGTCGCCCGGGCGACCGTTTTCACCCTCTGGGCATGCCACACACGCGTAAGCTCCAGGATTTTATGGTTGATGCAGCTATACCACGCCTATGGCGGGATAGCGTACCGCTGGTTTTTTCTCCCCAGCACCTGATATGGGTGGTCGGCTGGCGCATCGATGATAGGGTCAAAGTGACCACAAATACCGAGCAGGTACTGCGTATCGAATTCCATCGCTCAGACCGAGTTTGAGTAATGCAAGGGGATAATTTTAGTTGCAAAGCGAATATCCGGGTTTTAATAACGAAATCGACCTGCATAAACTCACTGTGGATGAAGCCATACCGTTAGTCCATGAGTTTCTGTGCCAGGCCCATATGGCGGGTTTAAGCGAAGTCCGCATCATACACGGCAAGGGAACCGGTACACTGCGGCAGGCTGTAAGACGTGAGTTGAGGTTACATCCTCTGGTAAAAGATTTCCGCGATGGAAACCGGTTTGAGGGAAGTACCGGAGCAACTGTAGTCCAGTTATAAAAGCCTGCCTGTTGCAGTGGTTTTTAAACTCCGATAGACCTCTATATTTATCAGAAAATTGTCAGCTTACTGTCAGTTACCGGTCAAGCAACTCCATGCGTTTGTATCTATATTTAGACTATAGATTAACGTTAAGATCAGGAGTTGATAAAAATGAAAACTCTTTTCAAGTTATTGCTTATTCTGGCACTGTCATTACTGTGCGCTGTGGCTGTTATTTTGCCGGTATATGCACAGGATCAACCCGTCCCTCCCACTACTCCCGATTCATCATGGCAACCTCCCTTTGAAAGCGGACAACCCATAGAACCTTCAGTCAGCGTAGAGTCGTATAACCAGTTATGGTCAACCCTAATCATACCACCGCCTTCACCGATTGCACCGGGACTTCCCTCATCGATAATCAATGCTTATATAGTAAACAGTCAGGGACAGCTGGTAAATACCCTTTACCGCAATGAACTTTGCTATCTAATTGTTTCCTTCAACGGCCCCGGATACTTTTATCTCTGGGAATATTATCCCGCTGGCAGCCATACATATGGTCACTGGCTCTGTTATAGATGGTATAGGCCGTCTGCTGGCGTATGGAAGATCGGCCCCTTTGTTGCAGAATCGTGGGAGCCGGCCGGTCAGTATATATGGAAGATGTGGTTCGTATCCGGTTCTACCTGGACAACCCGTACTTTATCCTTCAACTATATTCGTGATTATTACCTGCCTGGTATTTCCTTTCCGATGCCCCTTCCGACACCGATAAATAACCCTGTTATCGACTCATTTACTGCCAACCTTTCAACTATCGATGCAGGCCAGACTGTTACACTGACATGGACAACAACCAACGCCATCAGCGTAACCATTTCCCCGGGGATAGGCACGGTAGCCGCCAGCGGGTCAACCACGGTAACTCCTGCAAATACCACTACGTACACACTGACTGCGAGTGGCTATTCAGGCACCTCGGTCACATCAAGCGTTACTGTTACCGTTATGCCTCGTGTGCTCCCTGTTATCAATATAGATCCATCGACCATTCAAAAGGGCAATACCGCCACTATCTCATGGAAGGCCCCCGGCGCTCTACAGGTTACAATAAGCAATATAGGCAACGTCGGAACTACAGGTTCAGTGCAGATTACACCACAGCAAACAAAGACATTTACTCTCAACGCTGTATATCCGGACGGAACTTCGCAGTCGACTTCGGTTACCGTGAATGTACAGCAGCCCCCTTATCTCTTATGGATAATTGTCGCATTACTGGCAGTGGCGGCTGTGGTAATTACCATCTTGCTTCTTACCAGAGGCCGCAAAGCCGGGACCGCAACTGCTTCTCCCGCCCAAACCGTGGAGACAGCCATTGGAGGAGCAACCACTCCCTCTGATCAGACTCAGCCTTCAACCACTTCTGTAATAGATGTCATTCCCGCCAAACTGGTCACTCCTGATGGGAGTGAAATTCTCCTGGCCGGTAATAATCGTTCGTTCGGTCGTCGTGACTTTGAAAAATTCATGCCGCCAGACAAAGCTTTTTACATCTCCAGACAGCACATAAATATCTGGTACGATAATAAACAGTATTACATAGAAGACCGCGGTAGTACCAATGGTACCCGGATAAATGGCATTGAAATCAGGGGTGGCGGTCGGAGGCCACTTGAAGACGGCGACACTATCGACCTGGCAGGAAAATTGACAATCACATTTAAAAAATAAGCATATTAAAGGAGGTATCATGAAAATGAAAATCTTTTCTCTTACACTTATCGCAGCAGTGGCGCTTATGGGTTATATAATGGTGCTGTCTTCTATACCTGTACAGGCAATGGAAACCACTGGTGCACAGTGGAATATATCCCCATTGCCGCCGGCAGAACCGGCACCACCTCCACCTGCTCCACCACCGTCATTTCACCCTCCCCATCCACCTTCCCCTCCACCGCCCCCACCTGCACCCCCCAAACCACCATTACCCCCTCATTATCCATGGAGAAGCAACTGGTCATTTCCATGGATAGGAACATACCGGTGGTATGTTAAACCGGTTACACCCGTGATTATAACCGCGCCCCCTGCTTACCAGTATACTATTGCACCCGTTATTAACTCCTTTACCGCCAATCCGAGTTATATACAGCCAGGGCAATCTGCTACACTGATATGGACCGTCAGCAATGCCAGCAACGTGCTCATATCGCCCAATGTGGGCTCTGTGCCTGAAACGGGCACATTCACTGTTCAGCCGATATATACCACCACCTATACCCTGACTGCCACTAACAGTGGTGGCACTGTCAGTGCCAGCACAACAGTTACAGTGGCACCAGTAGTAACAACATATTCGACAACTACCACTGCCGCAAACTTAGATCCTCCGGAAGAAGGCCAGGGGTCGTGGTCTAATATCTTCACCGGCGGTCCGAGCGGTGGTACCAATTCATCTACTAACCTCTGGCTTCTGTACACCCTGCTTGTAGCTTTGCTGGGTGTGGCTGTGGCAGTGATTGTCTTCCTTGCCAGGCGAAAGCCCGCTATGGCACATGCCATAGCTACTTCCAATAATACGGAATCGGCCACCCGAGCCGGTACGGGCCTGGTGGCACATACCAGACCCGCAGCCTCAGGTTACGAAGCCAGATTTATCACCACATCGGGCTATGAACTCAATCTGACGGGCAAAACCGGTACGCTCGGCAGAAACGATTTTCAACCGATGCTTAAACCCGGAAGCGCTGACCTGATTTCAAGACGGCATATTCTCCTCGATTACGAAGACGGCCGCTACTATATCGAAGATGCAGGCAGCACCAACGGCACCAGATTAAACGGACGCCCTATTAAGGGGATGGGTAAACAGCTCCTGAAGGATGGTGATACGATTGAGCTTGGAAATGTCCTGAGCTTTACATTCAGGGCATAGTAACATTAATCAAAAGGGAGGCCTGTTTTTCTCTTCAGGCCTCCCACATTTATCTGACGTTATACCTTTATACGCGGAAAATACCCGCCTGTACCGTCTTCAAATCTTCGGTATCAAGAAGGTGAATAATATGCCTGTTTTGCACTTCCTTCATTTTCCCGATGATTCCACGGTCCTTGTTGAGATGAAGAGCGAACTCCATTACTTTATCCAGCAGTATGTCATTGGTGTACGTTGCCTTGACCACTCTGGCACTGGCAACCTCTTCACCGGTAAAACGTCTTCCCGTGAGCATTGCATCAACAAGCATATGGACGGGTAAAACCTGTTTAAGCAGAGCCACTGTCCCTGAAACGACAGGATAGCCCAGATCAACTGCCGGTATGCAGAAAAATCCGCGATCTGACCTCATGAACCGGAAATCGAAGCAACAGCTGAGGATAGCTCCTCCACCGAAAACATGACCGTTTATGGCAGCTACGGTTATAAGAGGGAAAAGCAACAGCCTGCGTCTTAATTCCAGATCTCGTACCAGGAACTCTTTTAAACTCGCTTCATTGCCTTCCGACTGAATTTGTTTTATCCAGTCTGTATCAAAGCCATAGCACCATACCCTTTCATGTGCCGATTTCACCACCAGCGTAAGTGCATCCGTCTCCCGCTCGACTTTATCAAGCATATTCAATAGGGCCGCACACATACCGAGATTCAGTCTGTTCTCTCCTGCAGCCATGGTTACAATAGCTACTCTGTCTCTGATCTCTAACTCAAGCGTACTCACGTTCCCACAATAAATCCAAGATCCACCTGTGATATCCACTATCCGGTTTTGCAAATCATGAAAGTTTCATTTTATAGGCACATTGGACGCATCCATAGAGACACTGGGGGGAATCTCCATTAAAGTGGCAATATCTTTATAAAGAACTTTTTTAATTTCACTTACGATCCAGCGCCCCTTATTCAGGCTTTTAGCAAAAGCGGTAGCTTCTTTCATGAGATCGTCCATGGTACATGCTTTGCGAATAACATGGAACTTCTCCAGTTCTGTCGCTGTAAAACGCTTACCCATAAACTGACCCTCAACAACCAGATGCATGGGCAACGCTTTTCTGATTACACCAGTCATATAGGGTTGAAAGGGAATATTAAGATCCACCTCGGGAAAGCAAAGAAAGCCGCGGTCAGAGCGCATAAATCTGAAATCGAAGCAGCAGGCAAAGATAGCACCTGAAGCAAAAGCATGCCCTGTAAGAGCTGCTACAGTTATCATCGGGTAGAATAGCATGCGCTTCATCAGCTCGTCCTGTAGTTTGAAAAATTTGTTTACCTCAGGATCCTTGTTATTTAACGCCGGAACAAGCCATTCAAGATCCATGCCATTAGACCAGATCTTTTCATGGCCAGATTTAACCACCAGTGCGTTGACCTTGGTATTCTTCTCGATATCATCCAATGCAGACAGCATCTCGCTGCAAAATTTGACATTAAACCTGTTTTCACCACTGTTCATACTTAGAACAGCAATATTCTCATCAACAGTCCATTCAACTACAGACATAAAATCCTCCTTGATATTAGTTCTATCTGCAAGCTCGGGCATATATTATATAACAAAGATAATTTCATGTCTCTTAACTTTACTCTCAGATTAGACCGATGAGTATGAAAATAAGGACATCTGCACCTGTGAAATGGTATAATTCAGACACTTTTTATTAAAGCAAAGGAGGACTTCTATGGATAAAGTATTTGTCATAGGCGCAGGTTTTATGGGTGGGGGTATTGCCCAGGTCGTAGCCCAGGCCGGATACACCGTATTTCTCTATGACAACAAACAGGAGGCCATCGAGAACACACTCAGGCAGATCAAATGGTCCACAGAGAAGCTGGCAAGCAAGGGAAAGATCAAAGATAGCGCCAAAGCCGTTCAGGACAGGATAAATGCTGTTAAAGATATTTCAACTGCGCGCGACTGCCAGTGGGTTATCGAAGCAGTATACGAAGATGAAAAGATGAAAAAAGAACTATTCAAAGAACTGGATGCTATGTGCCCGGTTGAAACTATCCTGGCGTCCAATACCTCGAGCATACCCATAACAAGATTGGCCTCTTTAACCAAACATCCGCAACGGGTTGTAGGCATGCACTTTTTCGGTCCGGTACCTATGATGAGATTGGTTGAAGTCATCAAAGGGGAAAAAACCTCAGATAAGGTTTTCAATAAAAGTGTCGATTTCGTCAATTCGCTCGGTCAGTATCCCGTAAAGGTTATGAAAGATATCCCCGGTTTCATTATGAACCGTATCAGCGGAGCCGCCTTCCGCGAGGCTCTATCGCTGGTAGAACAGGGCATCGCTACCGTCGAAGATGTTGACAAGGGCATGCATTATGGTTTTAACTGGAATATCGGCCCATTCGAAATCGCAGATAACGCAGGTCTCGATACCTATGTACGTGTGGGCAAAGCCTTTAAGGCGCTGGGCGCAGATGATATCGCTGTAACCTCGGATCTGATGGAGAAAATGGTAAAAGCAGGAAGATTGGGCCGCAAGGTGGGGAAGGGGTTTTACGACTACACCCCTGACGGTAAGATGATTCCATTCGATATTACCAGCCTGAAATAATGAGAATCTGCGGGCGATCATTTGAAAGGTCGCCCGCAGATTAAACTTCAATAGCTAGCCCCTCATAAGCCATTTCCAGCTCCATACCCAAATCTTTACCGGCATTATCCAGTTCCTGCCTCACCTCTTCTTCGTAAAGCAGCGGTATATGAGTTACTATAACTCTGGGTATATAGCCATTAATCCTGTAGAAAAGCTTCAATTCACTCGCCAGTGTGGATGGCGTAAGATGCCTCAGCCGCCTCATATCAGCTTCAAATCTATCGGGTCCCGTAACTTCGATAAATAATATGCGGGGTGTTATCTGTCGCCAGCAATCGCCCAAACCCGGCCCGGTATCACCGGCATAAAAAATACTTCCTCCATTATCCCCAGCTACCAGATAGCCCACCGAGGGCACAGTATGGCCAACCGCAACCGGCAAGACCGTGCAATTACCGACAGTAAGCCGCTGGAGTGGCAATATCGGTTTTAACAGTAACCTCGGCTGCTTCTCAGAAGGCCATTTCGTATAGTCGCGATACATTTTACCGTCAAGCAGATAGTTATAGACCAACTCCAGCGTCTCATTCAATCCGTATACCTCTATAGCAGGCGATCGACCGTCGTTGTTGGCCGCCAGCATGATCAGATCGCGTGTATGATCGAAATGGTGATGGGTAAGCAGAACTGCCCTTATCAACTGCTGTCTCTGCAGGGATAGACTGGATGTCAAACCACCGGCATCCAACGCCAGTTCATCATCTATAAGGAGGCATGGGAGCCTGGCCTTATCGGTTTCGGTATTGTGTGCGCCAAGTATTTCTATCTTCATTTCCATACTCCATCCGCTGCCAGGAAAACACCATATATATGGAAACTAGACTTATATGTTTCTGCTACGCATCCGACTGTCTGTTCCACGAACATCGGATAATTGCTATAGATTTTAATATTACTCCTTACGCATAATCTTTGCCATTACGATGTCGGGATAATCCGAGATTATGCCGTCTATGGCAAAATCCAGTGCACGGCAAACGCTGTCAGCATCCAAACAATCCCATACAAATACCATACCACCCTTCCCATGTATAGTATCGATTCTATCTGCGTCCAGCTGATTGCATCTCATGCTTACCAGTGTAGGCCTGCATTCTTCGCCTGCTACTTCATCTAACAATTCCGAACTGCCATCAATGACAGCACTCATAATATCCGGTGCAGTAAACTTCAATGTCTCTATCAAACTGCGATCAAACGAAATGATTACAGTCATCCGCAAATCCACATTTGTGCGCAACAAATCTACAATATGTCCTAATGACAGTACCTGTTTTAGCTCTAACAGTAATATTATCTCCCGGCCGCAGACATCCAGCGCCTCCTCCAAAGACGGTATGAAATAGCGGCCACCAATTTGTATTTTGCACATTTCCTCTGATGTCATATCGCTTATTTTACGACCACCGAGGTAGTCATCATGAAAAACGAAAAATTCACCATCAGCCGTCTCCTGTATATCGAACTCTATACCATCCACACCCAATTTGAGTGCAGCATCAAACGCCTCAAGTGTATTTTCAGGGAATTGTTTATGAAATCCTCTGTGGGCGATATTAATAATCTTTCTCATAATACTGCTTACTTATTACTTATGATTATTATGCTCTCCCGATTTTTCGAAAACTATGATTTTTCAAAAGTATCGTCCATTAGTACTGCAGCAGTATGAAAAGGATCACTGCTAACAACACTTGCCCCATAAAACTCCATAGCGCCTATATCCGACGATAAATCCGTTGTATCTCCACGGTCAACAACCCTCGTTATCACAGGAAATCCCTGCCACCCATCTTCCGCCTGGAAAGGAGGTAAAATAAGTCCCAGATTAAAGGATTTAACACCCAATTTATCTCTGAAACCTGCCAGAACCGAATAAATAGACTCTTCCAGCTTCGAATCTACATTCTTCCCCAGAAGCATAACCTCGTTCTGCTTGAGTGCTGTTAGATAGCTCATTATACGGACATTACCCCGTTGCCATCCCAACCCTAACGCTCCATGCAATTCAAAAAGGTCTCTGAAGTAATCACTATTATACTTATTTTTATACTCAACAGCAGCCTGGTATAACCGCTGAACACGTGTATAATGGCTACCCCTGCCGATTATCGCCTGAGCATGACCATGTGCGATGCTGGCACCCGCCCTGCTGGCACAGTTCCATAAAAACATACCGTACTTAGCCGCCTTATCGAATCGGTTAGCTTTTTTCATCCACCGCCAGGCAGTATCGATATAATCTGCAACCTCATCGCAATTGAAGTCAAGGGGGTCGGTATTTCTAAATATGATGACGCAATGGTATTGTTCATATTTAGCTATATTACTGGCGGTGATGCAGTATTTGCCTTTAATCCTTCCGAACAGATCCTCGGGTGTATTTTCCATTGGGCGGACAAAAAGGTCTTCTTCTGACATTCCGGAACCGGAAATGTTTTCAATGCACCTATATCTGTAGTTGTGAGGCCGCAACGAACGCAGGGGATTATATATTGTACCCTCACCTGTAATCAGGTTCTCTATTTTGACAATATCCTGTTTTCTGACACTTTCTATTGAGCCGAACTGGGCTTCTACCCGGGCTAACATGTTACGGGACAGCTCCAGTTCACCTTTTACACAATCGACATAAAAAATGCGTCTGAAGACCCGTCTCTGAGCCGGTGGTAGTTTTGACACAAGCTCCGGTAACTGTTTGATCGTCAGGGTCATTCCGTTATACGCTTCGTAAACGTGCTTATTGTTTGTAGGAAGTCAGTCTGGAAATCAGATCGGGAGTCTCTTTCTGGCCAATTCCATAGCTTATAAGTACCGACAACCTGTCCAGCAGGGGAGTCGCACTCTGCATATCTCCCTCTTCGATGAAAGCGATTGCTTTTTCCAGCAGATCGGTTTCTTCATAAAGCTGGCAGGCAAAGCCCCCCAGATTTCCACAGCAGGGTGCTATCACCTCTGAACGCCACAGATGTGCCCGCTTGATTTCGAGGATTTTCTTCAGCATGTTAAGACCTTCCTGCCGGGAAGACATACTGCCAAGTTGATTTCGCGCTTTCTCAAATGTTTCGTTATTGATAACCAACATCATTTTTTCCTTGCCAATATTGTACAGCCCTTTATTTAATGTTTAAAATGTCGCACTCCGGTGAAGACCATAGCCAGGCCGTATTTATCGGCCGCCTCTATGGACTGCTGATCGCGTATCGAGCCGCCTACCTGTATAATAGCCGTCACCCCACCAGCGGCAGCCAGTTCTACAGTATCGGGAAAGGGTATAAATGCATCCGAGGCCAGCACACAGCCCTTAGATCTATCTCCGGCCCTCTCCAGAGCTATCTGTGCACTGACCGAGCGGTTGGGCTGACCTGCTCCCATGCCAATCAGAGTTCGATCTTTTGCCAGTGTTATACCATTTGACTTGATATGTTTCACCGCCTTCCATGCGAAAAACATATCCTCCCATTCCTTATTAGTGGGCTGCCGTTTACTAACCACATGTGGTCTAAATTCATCTTCGGTAAAATAATCCTTCATCTGAGCTAGAAAGCCACCTGTTATAGGACGAAATTCGACAATTCGCTCGCCCGCCAGGTGGGCTGACGGGGGAGCCGATACCAGACGCAGGCTCTTCTTACGACCCAGTAGTTTCAATGCATCATCGGTATAACCCGCAGTAATAACAACATCGTAATGGGTCTTATCGACCTCCTGCGCAAGAGCTATATCCATTACCCTGTTGACAGCCACTATGCCGCCATAAGCTGCCACAGGATCGCCTGATAGTGCACGCCGGTATGCTTCAACCAGATCATTATAGCAGCTCAGGCCACAGGGATTGGTATGTTTTATGATTGCAATGGTTGGCTCTTCAAAGTCGTTTACTATACTCCATGCCGAGTCCAGATCCAGAAAGTTATTAAATGAGAGCTCGGGACCGCTTTCCAGCTTAACCTGAGTAATCCCCCAGGGACTGCGGCCGGCACGCCTTTCTATGTACATAGCAGCCGGCTGGTGAGGGTTTTCACCGTACCGCAGGTTATAGGCTTTGGTCAGTGATAGCGTGATCTGAGGTGGAAACAGCTCACCCTCCAGGAGATATTGAGCAATGGCCGTATCGTAAGCTGCCACATGCTGGAATGCCTTCTGGGCAAGCTTCTTACGGAAAGGTAGATCGACCTTGCCATCTCTCAATTTATCCACAACCTGACCATAATCATCGGGATCGACGATTACGAGCACATGGGGGAAATTTTTAGCCGCCGCCCTGATCATTGTGGGACCGCCGATGTCGATATTCTCCAGGGCATCTTCCAGACTGACTTCCGGTCTGGCCACCGTTTCCACAAAGGGATAAAGATTGACCACCACAAGGTCAATAGGTTTAATATTATGTCTCTGCAGTTCATCCATATGGCCTGGCAGCTCACGCCTGGCCAATATGCCGCCGTGGACGTGGGGGTGTAATGTCTTTACGCGGCCACCCAGGATTTCGGGAAATCCGGTAATTTCAGTTACACTGTGTACTTTTAAACCTGCATCTAACAGCGTTTTCTTAGTTCCACCTGTGCTGAATATATCAACTTTTAATTTCTGCAGCTGCACGGCAAAATCTATCAGGCCCGATTTATTGGAAACACTTAGAATTGCACGCATAAGACACCCCTTTTAATCAATTATCACACGATTTCGTCCGCAGGTTTTTACCACATTGCCGATTTCTCTGGCAATTGGAAGAGCAGCAAGTATATGATCAGCAATTTTCCTGTCGCAGATGACAACCATCCCTATTCCCATGTTAAAAACACGGAACATCTCCTGTTCACCCACTCCACCTCTGTTCTGAATAAGTTCAAATATAGGCGGTATCTGCCAGGTTATGCGTTTGATTTGAATAGATAATCCTTCCGGCAGAATGCGCGGTATATTTCCGGCGAATCCACCGCCAGTTATATGAGCAAGCCCGTGTACTTCGGTTAAAAAAGGCTTAAGATCATTATAATAGCATCTGTGTGGTATGAGCAGGGCTTCTCCCAGCGTCATCCCCAGCTCTGGATAGAAAACCTTGAGTGTGAGGCTGTCTCTATCTATGCCGAATATTTTGCGGACCAAGGAATAGCCGTTAGTATGCAGACCACTGGAAAGTAAGCCGACTACTACGTCTCCTTCGACCACCTTTTCGCCGGTTATAATCCCCGAACGCTCTACAGCACCTACAATAAATCCGGCCAGATCATAATCGGCTGTTTTATATATGCCGGGCATTTCTGCGGTTTCCCCCCCTATAAGGGCACAACCCACCTCGCTGCAGGCTCCTGCCAGGCCTTCAACTATAGCGGCAACCTTATGAGGCATAAGCTTTCCCATTGCAATATAGTCCAGCATAAACAGCGGTCTGGCTCCGCAGCAAAGAATATCGTTAACACAGTGATTTACCAGATCCACACCTACTGAATCATGCCTGTCCAGTTGAACTGCTATTTTTAGCTTGGTTCCAACACCATCGGTACTGGCTACCAGCACCGGTTCGGAGTAACCACCCAGTTTAAAAAAGGCACCAAAATGGCCGATACCGGAAAGCACCTCGACGCCGAAAGTGCGACGAACAATCGCACCGATTAAATCCTTGGTCTTATCCGCTGCGGTTATATCCACGCCCGCCTGTGCGTAGGCGCCTTTATTACGTTTCGATCTCACTCAGGCTCCTTACTGAAGAAGATGGTCTGGCCTCCAATTGTAATTTGTCCATCTCAAGTTGGACGGGCATAGGATATTCACCCGTAAAACAGGCGGTACAGAAGATATCCTTTGGCAACCCGACCGACTCTATCAATCCTTCCATGCTTATATATCCCAGCGAATCGGCACCAATGGACGCACATATCTCGGGGACCGATTTCTGAGCAGCTATAAGCTCCCAGCGGGTGGCCATATCAACGCCGAAGAAACAGGGATATCTAATAGGCGGAGCACATATACGCATGTGCACCTCGCGTGCTCCCGCCCTGCGCAACATATTAATTACACGCGGTGTGGTTGTTCCACGTACTATGCTATCATCCACCACTATCAACTTCTTGCCAGAGATTTCCTGCGTTAGCGGATTGAACTTCAGACGTACTCCGAGCTCACGCAGTCGCTGGTCGGGCTCGATAAAAGTGCGCCCCACATATCTGTTTTTAAGCAGACCTTCATGGTATGGAATACCTGAAGCCCGGGCATAACCTATTCCGGCAGCCGTAGCCGAATCAGGCACACCCATGACGAGATCGGCTTTTACCGGATACTCCCTGGATAGAACGGCGCCCATCTTTTCGCGTGTTGAGTAGATCAATTTGCCGTTTAGAATACTATCCGGACGGGCGAAATAAATAAATTCAAAAATACATAGCGCTTTACGGGTGCTTTCAATATGTGTGCTGCGCGCCCCGCTGCCATCGATCGTTACGATCTCGCCGGGCTCGACTTCACGTATAAACTGGGCACCAATATGGTCCAGGGCACACGTTTCCGAGGCAAGCACCCAGCCGCCGTTCAGGCTACCCAGACATAAAGGACGTACCCCCATAGGATCGCGAATCCCGTATAGCTTATCCTGGGCCAGAATCACCAGCGAGTAAGCACCCTGCAGTCTGCGCATGGTATATTTCAGCTTTCCCTCAATTTCCTTTTCGGGTGCGGAGAGAATAAGGTTGGCAATAACTTCAGAATCTGTAGTCGAATTGAAAAGAAACCCCTTTTCCTCCAGCTCCACTTTCAGAGATTTCGAATTGGTGATGTTGCCGTTATGTCCGAGTGCCAGCCCAAACTCGGTTGTCCCTACAAGCACAGGTTGGGCATTGCAGATAACGCTGGACCCGGTCGTCGAATACCGGTTATGTCCGATGGCGATATTCCCTTTTAGTCGCTGTAAATCGTTTTCGGTGAAAACATGCGATACCAACCCCATATCCGTATGGATATAGATCTTCCCTCCCTCGGTTGTGGCGATTCCGGCACTTTCCTGACCGCGATGCTGTAAAGCATAAAGGGCAAAGAAAGTTACACGGGCAACATCTACACCGGGGGCATAAATACCGAAAATACCGCAGGCTTCATGCAAATCTTGCATTGGAGTCCACAGGGATTATAAGGCTTTTTAGAGCTCACGGTCAATTATCCCTGCAGCCCACAAAAAAATCAGCTTCTAACGAATGTGACGGATAAAATCACTGCCTGGGAATCTGTATTACGGTTCCGTCAGAATCGATAATATAAGATGCCAGAGTGGGTTTTGAGGTAATATACTTCTTCTGATATAGCACATCATCCGTCACCGGCAGATTGCCGCCGTCCTTGATGTGTGCACTTGCAGCTGTAGCAATAACGTGCTTTTCCACTGCCAAGGCAACCTTTTTACCATGATCACCAGCATATTGCTGTGTACCCATAGCCGCAATTGCCATCAACGAGCCGAGGATGGAAATCACAACAAGTACTTCTACAAAGGTAAAGCCTTTTTGACTGCTTTTGTTCTTTATTTCTCCCCTCCCATTATTACTTACACCGTTCTAAGTTATCAATCGGTTTAATGTCATTTTAACACCCGTGTCAATCAGGCAAAATATTTTGATGCAACAATTAATGACTTAATATTAAGATGTTTGCTTATGGCAAAAGGACTCAGTGTTTAGCTATTCCATCTCACAAATATGCGTCATTTTACGCTGATAAGTTCCCAAACAGCCCTCATAATTTATAATACTTCAACATAATCTATTTACATTCAAACACAATAACACAGAATACATCAAAATTGCGAAAATTTATCCCGCCTGCCTGGCTAGATCCATTGCAATAAGAGCTGCTCCTAAAGCCCCTACTATTTGAGGTTCTGGCGCAATGCGGGCTTTAAGTTTGAATATTTGTTCCAGTCTTGATACTACGCCAATATTTTTTGCAACACCGCCACTTATACATAAATCCCCATCTACTCCAACACGTTCTAATAAAGCAACAATACGATTGACAATTGCATCCATTGCCCCGGCTAAAACATCATTCACATGTTTCCCCGAACGTATGGCTTTTATTATGTCAGATTCAGCGAAAACAACACAAGTACTATTAATGGGTACAGGATTACTAACAGATTGAAGAGAAAACGAACCTATTTGATCTAATGATAGATTCACAATTTTAGCCACCCTTTCAAGATAACGACCTGTTCCAGCAGCACACTTATCATTCATAGTAAAATCAATGACGTCTCCATTCCCATCACATCTTATTGCTTTACAATCTTGCCCTCCAACATCGAGAATGGTACGAACTGATGGGAAAAGCCAGTTACTCCCACGTGCTTGGCAGGATATCTCAGTAAATGACGCCCGCGCAAAAGGAACATTAATGCGGCCGTACCCAGTAGACACCACAAAATCGAGGTCATTAAATGATAAATCAGCTTTTCTCAATGTGAAATCCATTACTTCATATGCTGATTCAACAGGAATTGGGCCTGTAAGAATGATATGCCATCCACATATTTTACCGTCCGTCAGAATCAGTGACTTTGTGCTTAATGATCCAACATCTATTCCACCGACGATCATTTATTAATTCATCTCTTTCTCGCGTGCACTGAGTGCTGCCCCTAAGGCGCCAATAATAATAGGTTCTCTGGGAATTAATATATTGCAGCTAGATTTTTCTTCCAAAGCTTTAACTAAGCCTACATTTTTCGCAAAGCCACCAACTACTACCAGGTTCTTTTCATAACCTACTTTCACTATAAGTGTATAAATACGATTAGCCATCCCTTTAAATATGGCTTTAGCAACATCTTCTGGGCGATACCCCTGATGAACCAATGATATTATTTCTGATTCAGCGAAGACCGAACATGTATTTTCTATTTCAATATCTTCTTTTGATT
>DAOTVU010000076.1:0-19253 GCA_034436215.1 Dehalococcoidia bacterium | reverse complement strand
TGAAGAAGCTTATTTAATTCATCTGCTTTTAGATTTTTTGATTCCTGATACCAGAAAAGAGTGAAATCCTGGGTAGTATCAATCAATGTGATTAGATCGTCTATAGCTGTATTTAATGCTTCAGCAGGAGGCATTTTAAAAAGATCGTCCAAACGTTCTTGAGTAAACTTCACAAGTAATGACGAGCATATCTCCCGGAATAAAGAAAGGATATCTTCTTTCGAGTTTATATAGTGGTAAAGTGCACCAATGCTTATACCACACCATTCTGCAATATCACGAATTGAAGATTGATGATAACCTTTTTTAACGAATAGTGATGCCGCCTTAAGGGCTATTTCTCGCTTACGCTGATCCACGCGCTCCTTAATTGCTACCCTAATCTTATTACTCCTTAAATTATAATAAATCGATCGTTCGATTTATTTTTCATTAATATATTATTAGATAAATCTTTATTTGTCAATACATCAACAGCATTCAATCGAATATGTTAAAATATCCTTCGATATTAGCGCGAAATTAACCAGACAAGAATGAGGATAAGATGGAAAGGACATTGATATTAGTAAAACCAGATGGAGTTCAGAGATGTCTGATCGGAGAAGTGATCTCCAGACTTGAAAAAAGAGGATTGAAAATCACCGCATTAAAAATGTTATGGATGGATAAAGCTCTGGCGGAAAAACATTACGCCGTACATAGAGAAAAGCCCTTTTTCAACGATCTGGTAAATTTTATAACCTCTGGGCCCCTGGTTGCGGCGGTATTTGAAGGTGAAGGCGCTGTAGAAGCCGCCCGTCAAACCATGGGAGCTACCGATCCTAAAAAAGCCGCACCAGGTACTATCAGAGCTGATCTGGGCATAAATATGGAGCACAACATCGTCCATGGTTCGGACTCAATAGAGAATGCCGAAAAGGAAATCAATATCTTCTTCAGACCAGAAGAGATTTTAAGCTATAAACGCGATATAGACAGATGGCTTACTGGATCCTGAGTATACAGGGAGCTTTTTCGTATATGCTCTCAAGGTTGTAATAGGCTCTCATCTGGCGTGAAAAAATATGTACTATCACGCCCAGATAATCAATTAATATCCATCCCGACTCAGGATTTCCCTCACTTCTATATGGCACAACCGCCTGCTTCCTCAAATCCTCGAGAATCTCATTTTGAATAGCTTCGATCTGTCTGTCTGTTTCTCCACTGCAAATAACAATGTAATCGGTATAAGAACAACTCTGCCGTGCATCCAGCAACATCACATCATCCGCCTGCTTATCCGAGGCCATTTCTGCTGCACGACGTGCAATCCCTAAAGACTCCAGGTTTCTCTCCTTATTCCTTCCTTATCTGATAATTTTTCATTATCAACCAATCAATATAATAATATAATAAACCTTAAATTCATACAATTATCCGAAATAACGTCAGATTTTATAAACAATCTGTCGAACAAATCATATGACCGCTAAGGTAAACCGCATACGTATAGGTTTGAATGAATTTCATTTTGACATTTTGTAGTTTTTTGCCATAATATAATTAAACCTTAATATAATTAAATAATTATAATGTTCAACCAGAGGCAAGGCCGATATGCAGGCGGGTATATCGGCTTGAGATAAATAGATATATGAAAAATATCATAAGGAGGTAAATAGAATGGCTCAGCAGATCAAAGCTGATAAAGACTATACGTTATCCACTGCTCTACTTCAGGTGGCTGATATTTTTGTAAAAATCAGGGAAAGGGAACTCCTTCAGCAGAATCTATCTGCGACTTCTGCACAGATACTCTTTTTGATAGATGCCATGGGAAAAGATGTTACTCCTGCGAAGATCTCGAGAATGCTTTTACGGGAACCCCATTCGGTGTCGGGTATTTTAATGAGGATGGAGAAACAGGGATTAATCAGAAGAGCAAAAAATATGGAAAGGAAAAACCTGATACGCGTTACCCTGACTCCAAAGGGTGAAAATGTTCTTAAACAGGCCATGAAGAAAGAGGGTATCAAACATGTCCTTTCCAGATTGAGTGAGGATCAACGTAGACAGCTCAAGCAGTTGCTTGCCATACTTAAAGATGCAGGCATGAAAGAGCTCAATTTAAGCCCCAAAGCCCTTCCCTGGCCTTAATCGTCTGGCTTTATGAAGGGGAGAGCAGGGTGAGAATGTGGACAATAGCTCTCTCCTTCATTTTTAATCCGGCCTATTGTTCTTATACGTACTATTTTTTGTTGCAATCGTTACATCTGTTATAATAATGCTATTGTTATATTTAAGGTTAGTGTATGAAAGCACGTTGGTGGCAAGGTAGCCTCCTCTATCTGCTTATACTGGTAACATTGCTGGCTCTGGCATTCAGCTTCTTTCCGGTAAATAAAGGGCCAAAGGAAGTTGACTTATATACTTTCATTGAAAATGTCAAAGCTAATCAGATATCGGTAATCCAGCAGGATGGCAGCACCATTATAGGATTAAAAGACGATAAAGCCGTTTTCAAAGCTTCGTTCGTAGGAAGTACCAAAGAGTTACTGGATAGCCTTAAAGAAGAGGGCGTCAAACTGGGTGAGAACGGTGTCAAATTCGAAGTAAAGACGGGCGGGGTTGACTGGGGCAATATTATGCTCAGCTTCCTGCCTTTGATTCTTTTCGGTGCCCTTCTCTTCTTCCTGTTCCGGTCTGCCAGAGGAGCCAACACCCAGGCTTTTAACTTCGGCAAAAGCCGCGCCCGGTTGGTTTCAGGCGATAAACCTTCCGTAACATTCTCTGATGTTGCTGGAATAGATGAATCGAAAGGTGAGCTGCAGGAAGTTGTGGAATTCCTGAAAAACCCTCAGAAATTCCTTGCTCTTGGCGCCCGAATACCACGTGGATTACTGCTGGTCGGGCCTCCCGGCTGCGGTAAAACACTCATTGCTAAAGCAACTGCCGGCGAAGCGGGAGTTCCCTTCTTTTCAATCAGCGGCAGCGAATTCGTCGAGATGTTTGTCGGCGTCGGCGCATCCCGGGTTCGCGATCTATTTGATAACGCCAAACGTCATGCGCCCTGTATAGTTTTTGTCGATGAAATCGATGCGGTCGGCCGTCATCGCGGTGCCGGTCTGGGCGGCGGGCACGATGAGAGGGAGCAGACACTGAATCAGATCCTGGTAGAAATGGACGGTTTTGACAGTAATACCAATGTCATCGTTCTGGCAGCTACCAACAGACCTGATATCCTCGATCCCGCACTTCTCCGACCCGGGAGATTCGATCGACATATAGTGATCGACCAGCCGGATATCAACGGCCGCAAGGCTATACTGGCAGTGCATGCCAAAGGCAAGCCACTGGCCAAAGATGCCGACCTTGACGTCATCGCCAGGCAGACACCGGGATTCAGCGGAGCCGATCTTGCAAATCTGATCAATGAAGCCGCTATACTCGCAGCGCGGCGCAATCGCAAAGACATCAGCCAGAAGGAGCTTGAGGACTCTATCGACAGGGTAATCGCCGGCCCGGAAAAGAAGGGAAGGGTTATCACCAAGAGAGAAAGAGAGCTTATTGCCTACCATGAAACAGGACACGCACTGGCCGCTAAAATGTTGCCCAATGCGGATCCTGTACATAAAATATCCATTGTGGCCCGCGGTATGATGGGCGGATGGACGAGATTCCTGCCCAGCGAGGAAAGATACCTTGAAACCTATTCCCGCTTTAAGGACAGCATGGTTGTGGCACTGGCCGGACGTGCCGCAGAGCAGGTAATTTTTAACGAGCTCACAACCGGTGCTCAGAACGACCTGGAAAAAGCTACTACCATAGCCCGGCGTATGGTAACCGAATACGGCATGAGTTCGAAACTGGGGCCGAGGACGTTCGGAAAACGAGAAGAGCTGGTCTTCCTGGGAAAAGAAATCCACGAACAGCGAAACTACAGTGATAAAGTTGCTGAAGAGATAGATGAGGAAGTAGAAAAACTGGTTAAAGAAGCCTATAACAAAGCTATTGAGATTATGACAGATAACAAAGCCAGATTGAAATACATCGCCGAGTACCTGATGGAAAAAGAAACGATCGACGATGTTACATTTGAAAAATTGCTTAAAGATCCATTGCCTGCAACTTCACTGGAACCTACACCCGCTTCGTAACAACATTACCTGTTACCTGTTTCTCTCAATTACAAAACCGGCAAGTGCTTCCAGAGAATCCCGAGCTTCGCCATTTGGCAGATATCGCAATGAATTACAGGCTCGATTATAAAAATTCTGTGCCTGTTTTCTGCAATCATCTATTACCGATGAAGAGCGTACTTTTTCAACCGCAATCGGCACAAGTTCTTTTTTACCGTTTACTATTA
The DNA here is from genome assembly GCA_034436215.1 of Dehalococcoidia bacterium. Lineage (GTDB taxonomy): Bacteria > Chloroflexota > Dehalococcoidia > GIF9 > UBA5629 > UBA6808. Next base: position 14,902 of record DAOTVU010000076.1, on the reverse strand, counting down.
TCTCCCGGATCATATCGTCCTGCGGATATTTCTCGGCATAAATTATGGATGGAAGTGTAATGGCACCCTCACTTAAATCGGAGCCGATGGGCTTGCCCAGCAACCGCTCATCGCCCACAAAGTCGAGAATATCATCGATTATCTGAAAGGCCAATCCAAAATTGAGTGCATATTGTTTAAGTGCATTAACCTGGTCATCGGGGCAGCCACTCAATATCGATCCGCATTCAGCCGCCATAACAAATAAACATGCAGTTTTGTCGCTTATCCACCGGTAATAGTTCTCCCTGGCATCGCCCAGATTAAAATTTATTCCGGATTGTCTCAGTTCCCCTCCCGATATGGTCATTAGTGTTTCGGAGAATCGTTTTATAACTCTCATATTTTCTGTAACAGCAGCCAGGCTGCCCGCTAAGGAAAACAAATAATCACCCAGAAGCAAGGCGCTGTTCGAATCCCATCTCCTGTATACGGCTTCCTTTCCATGTCTCGTCTCAGCTTTATCGATAATATCATCATGTACCAGAGTGCCTATATGCAATACCTCCACCGCCGCCGCCATGGGTACCAGCAAATCAAGATCATACCTGTAGAATTTACCGCTCAACAACGTCATTGCCGGCCGCAGTCTTTTGCCCACATTGAGGAGGGCGTAACCAAGCATTTGCGCAAGCAGCGGTATATCATTTCCGGCAATTTCTTCCAGTTTGTTTTCAACCAGGCCAAGGCCTTCTTTAATCGGGCTATAAATCTCGTTCAGCATCATGCACCACCCCGGCCACCCAGACGGGCCATTTCCTCCTCCACAATCCTGTTTTCAAGTTTAACAAACAAAGGCTGAGGTTGTTTAAGCTTCTGACCGGCTGCCGGCATTTGAAAGTTCCAGCCCACTTTTTGGATGTCCTGTTCAAATCCAAGATAATAATGAAGCTTTTCTGAAGTAAATGGTAAAAAAGGATAAAGGAGAATTTTCAAAGCCGATATAGCGCATAAAGCTGTGTAAATTGACCTGCCAGCCGCAAGGCGATCCTGTTTGAGCATTTTCCACGGCGCAGTATCATCCAGATACCTGTTAACTTCCTGCGCTACTCCCATAGCCGCCTTAAGCGCCTCCTTAAAATGGCATTGATATAGATATCCGTCCAGTTCCTTAAAGGCCTCGCGGCACTTTTGAAGCAGGCTCTGGCTGTTGCCGTCCAGCTCGCCTGGATCAGGCACTGCGCCGTTGAAATTTTTATAAGCAAAGGTCAACACCCGGTTTACCAGATTTCCATAGGTGGCTACCAGCTCATCGTTATTCTTACGTAAAAAATCCTGCCAGGAAAAATTGGCATCGCCCGTCTCGGGCATATTAATAGATAGATAATAACGCAGAGGATCGGGAGCATAACGCTGCAGAAAATCGGGGACCCAGACAGCCCAGTTGCGGCTGGTAGATAGCTTCTTACCTTCGATGGTTAAAAATTCGTTAGCGGGTACATCGTAAGGGAGACTCAGCCCGCCATAACCCATCAGCATTGCCGGCCAGATGATTGTGTGAAACGGTATGTTATCCTTGCCTATAAAATAATAGGCCTTATTTTCACCCGTCCACCAGATTTTCCAGGCATCGGCCTGGCCTCTTGATTTCGCCCACTCTATACTGGCGGACAGATAACCTATCACCGCCTCAAACCAGACATAAATACGTTTCTTCTCAAATCCCGGTTGTGGTACCGGTACTCCCCATTCGATATCCCGTGTTATAGCCCTATCTTTTAGCCCGCCTTCGAGAAATGCCAGGGTAAATTTTTTAACATTCGGGCGCCATCCGGTTTTAACACTTATCCACTGTCTCAGTCTGTCTTCAAAAGCACTCAGCTTCAAAAAGAAATGCTCCGAATTCTCAAATTGAGGTCTTGTATTGCAGCTCCGGCAATGAACGTTGATCAAATCACTCGGATTCAACGTCCTTCCACATTGATCGCATTGGTCGCCTCTTGCCGCCTCAAAGCCACAATTGGGACACGTTCCCTCCACATAACGGTCGGGCAGAAAGCGCCGGCAGTTTGGGCAATAGGCCTGTGGCATGGAATCTTTGTAAATATATCCCTCTTGCAGCAGCTTTAAGAATATGTCATGTGTTACTTCGCGGTGGTTATCGGTATCGGTATGGGTGAAAATATCAAATGAGATACCCAGCTTCTCCCAGCACTCCAGAAATTCATTATGGTACCTTTCAGCCAGATCAGCCGGTGAAATGCCCTCCTGTTCCGCTCTAAGCGTAATGGGCGTCCCGTGCTCATCACTGCCGGATACCATAAGCACATTATCTCCTTTCAGACGATGGTACCGGGCAAATATGTCAGCGGGCAGGTAACATCCTGCGATATGGCCGAGATGCAAAGAGCCATTAGCATAAGGCCAGGCTACGGCAACGAGGATATTTTCCGACAACTTGTGGCACCTCCCGTCATTACTTGCCAGTCCGGGAAACAAAAATGGTAAATACTTTCTCGCCTTTTTCCTTTTTCTCCGTTCCGGCTTTCCTCTTTTCGCAGCAATCACGACAGAATCGGAGGATGGCGCTTTTCTCTCTGGACTTTATAAATTTAACCATAGCACCGGAGTTCTTTTTACGGAAGTTCTCTCCACCCTTCTTTTTCAGACAGGCGGGACAATAGCACTTCTCGCTATCGGCATCTATGACCAGCATATAAATGTCGCCATCCTGTATTCTGCTTCCACATTCTGAGCAATCTATTTCGTCGATAAACACACTCTCCTCACGATATTTATCAGACGGCTTTTCATCAATTGCCAGATACATCTCGCCATGTTCGATGATTCTGTCACATCCATCACACTTCACCTGACCAACCGAATTTACACCCCGGCGAAATCTGTATTGCATACTGTGTCACCCCTTTTAGATTTCTGCTTATGTTTGATTTTGTGCAAATATTTCTTTATATCTCCTGTACCCTGAATTACTATGGTAAATTCTCCGCGCGGCTTTGAGAAATGCTTAATTGCCCCGGTCAGTGAACCCCTGAAAACCTCCTGATGCATTTTGGTCAGTTCGCGGCAGATTGCAACATTTCTATCTCCCAGTATTTCCAGCATAATACCCAGGGTATCAACCAGACGATGCGGCGATTCAAAACAGAGAATCGTTCTTGGCTCATTGATAACAGACAAAAAGAGATTCCTCCTCTCTCCTTTTTTCCTGGGGAGAAACCCTAAAAAAACAAACTGATCAGCAGGTAACCCCGAAATCACCAGCGCAGCAGTAAGCGAAGATGCTCCGGGTATCACTTCAACACCTATGCCCTTTTGAATAGCACCTTTTATCAGCTCAAAACCCGGATCACTTATGCCCGGCATACCGGCCTCTGATATCAAGGCAATATCCCTTTCCTCCAGAACTTTCAGCAATTGCGGCATTTTTACCATTTTATTATGTTCATAGTAGCTGGTTACCCGTGTATTTATATTATATTTATTAAGTAGCTTCCTGGCCGTCCGTGTATCTTCAGCAGCTATCAAATCAACCTCACCGAGCACACGCAAAGCCCTCAAAGTAATATCCTCGAGGTTCCCGATAGGAGTGGCCACTACATACAGAACAGGCACAATTACCGTATAATTATAGCTTAATTCGATTTTAATGGTCTACTTTTTATATGTGTTCAGGGATTCGGGCTTGATATTCATCATTCAAAAATCTCGATTTTATGTTAAACGGTGACCTGTATTGCGCTTGACTTTAGGGATACTGTTTTGCTATAGTTTCCGTCAATTACCCTCAGAGGTTGTTGATGTCATTGCCTAAATTCAAAGAACTTGAAAGAGCCTATGGTTTTGATGAAGTTGCTATTGTCCCCGGGGATGTTACCGTAAATCCTGATCAGACTAACATCGAATTTAAGGTCGGGGATTTAACATTCCCCATTCCTATAGTAGCTGCAGCTATGGATGCCGTGGTTGATCCCGATTTTGCCATAGCCTTCAGCAAGGCCGGCGGCTTACCCATACTTAACTGTGACGGTGTACAGGTCAGATATGAAAACCCCGGGGAGGTATTACAGCAAATTATCAATGCTCCCGCTGACACAGTAACAGCCCTCATGCAAAAAATATATAGCGAGCCTATTAAAGAACAGCTGATCGGTGAGCGCATTGAGAGAATCAAAAAAGCGGGAGCTGTCTGTGCTATTTCCCTCATACCGGCAACTACTAAAAAGTTAGCTCCCGTAGCTGAGGAAGCCGGAGCAGATATCATTGTCGTACAATCTACAGTGACAACGGCACGCCATATTTCAAAGAGTTATCGTGGTCTGAGTTTTACCGACCTCTGCAGGCAGATCCGCGTTCCCGTCATAGTTGGCAATGTAGTCAGCTACAGCTCAGCTCTGGAATTGATGCGGACCGGCATAAACGGTTTGCTCGTAGGCATCGGTCCGGGAGCCGCCTGCACAACAAGGGAAGTGCTGGGTGTGGGCGTGCCGCAGGTAACGGCTACCATAGACTGCGCTGCAGCCCGTGAAGAATATTTCAAAGAGACGGGCAGATATGTGCCGATCATCACCGATGGCGGCATACGTATCGGTAGTGATATGTGCAAGGCCTTTGCCGCCGGTGCTGATGCCGTCGTCTTCGGTTCAATACTTACCCGGACCGAGGAGGCGCCGGGCAAGGGCTATCACTGGGGGATGTCACAGCCTTCAGCAACCCTGCCGAGAGGAACAAGGATAAAAACAACGGTCAATGCCACACTGGAGAAATTGCTCTTCGGCCCCAGCTCTAAAACAGACGGCACGGAAAACTATGTCGGCGCACTTAGAAACGCCATGGGGGTCTGTGGAGCCATTACTATCAGAGATTTTCAAAAGGTAAAAATGGTAATCGCCCCATCTATTAAAACCGAAGGCAAATACTTCCAGGCCCTTCAACAAAGCTGTTAGGCATTAAGAAATACCGAGACGCCAAAATATATACCGAAACCGATCAGCACGACAGCACAGATACCAAATATCGTTTTTTGTACATTCTGTGACCAGAGATGTTTGGTCTTATACACGGTTAAAGATAGAATCTGGTCCCATCCGATATCACAGGCCAGATGCAGAATAATGAAAACTAAAAGACCAAAGATGCCAAATGATATGGCACTCGTTATCAATGTTATTCCAACCGTCGCCCACCATAATAGAAAATAAGGATTACCACCCGTCATAAGTATCCCCGTTATCAGCGGATTATAGGACAATTTATCCATGCTATCTACAGGGTTTTTAAACTTTATCAGCAGCATCAACCCCATTGTTATCAGCAGTAAACCACCGGCTATACCGGTAACCTGACGCACAATCGGGATACTCAAATAAGCCGCAAAGTCAAAATAAATAAGAGCGATAATGGGCACCTCGACTATTCCGTGGCCGATACCTATCAGCAAACCGGCATTTTTATTTCGATAACCGCTCGCTATGGTTGCCGCAGTGAGAGGTCCGGGTAACATCACACCGGATAAAGACACCGCCACCGTGGTTAAAATGAAAAACCAAAAATTCTGGCTCATCTCGATTTTTCTGCAGTTTTCAACCGCACTTCCACGTATTACTCATCATCCTCATCGTCATCCTGCTTTTCAGCGCCCGCGCCGATACCGACCGGCGGCACAAGTACGATCCTATCAGGTTCTTTTCTCTTTATCGGCCCCGGGAGATTTGCAATATCTGTTACCAGTTTGGCTACGGCTTCAACATCGGCATCCGGCGGCAGGATCAGACCTTTTACTCCGGACTCACGCATAGCAATCAGTTCGCATGACAACAGCGTTTTACCCGTGAGAGCGATAATGGGCCTGCCGATAAGATCGGCTACCCGCCGGCACGCAAGCGCATGTTCGATTTTCAGCATAGACACTCGAAGATCGACTACAACAGCATCAACCGGAGGATAAATATTATTTATCGACCTTAACAGGCCCGGGTCGGAAAACATGTCGATTTTCATGATCTTGCCCAATATACCCAAATCACGTCCTTCAAAGACACCCAGGGCCAGACCGGGTTCAAATATTATAAAATCGACATCTCCGTTAAAAGCCTTCTGATTTACGCCTTTGTTACCTCCGACCACGAGCCCGAAAATGATGTCCCCCTTAACTTTCATCAACCTGGCCAGAGCCGCAGCACTCATTTCAGCCGGATCAACGAGGCCGGCCACCGCACCCGCCCGGGACAGCTGGCCGATTTCTTCTTCATTTCTATTCGAGATCTCACAGATAACAACCATACACGGTGTTTTCTCTTCAGTATCAATCCGACGAAAGCCCATCGCCGGAGCCTTAACTTTATTGAGATTATTCAATTTTTCAATTAATTTACTCATTTTTTACACGACTCCTCTGCTACCAGCTGTGACTGTAATATATTTCCTTAATTGATTTACCATTGACGGATATCAAAGGCTATAACCTTCCCCATACTCGGCCATTTCTGTAATTGTACGGATTGTGGGAAAATCGATTCAGCCACATAATCTTTGCCCACCTGAAGGTCAACTATTTTATCCGCATAGTAACCCTGCGAAGATGAGGTATCATCGATATACACGATCCCCCTATCCGTCGTCTCGAACATGTTCAATGAGTGGTTAACTATCACTCCTTCCGGTCCGGGTTGCCTTAACTGAATGGCCACCAATCCCGCCCGTATTCCCACGGCCTCGGCATTATTATGCAGGGTCTCCGCAAAATCTCCGCAGGTGTATTTGCCCTGAATATACGGATGCTTATCCGTTTGATCTTCCTTTAAAAATGTTTTCAGTTCCTCCCAGGTAGGATTGTGTGCCTGGGGGTTATTGCGCAGAACTATATAATGATCGTCCGCCCCAACCATTACAGCATCGCCGTAAAACACATACGACTCATTCGGCCCCAGCCTGGGCAACACACCAGATACCTGGGGAGATGAAGGCGATTGGGTTGTTGCCGGCGAGGCAGTTGCAATCCTTACAAAGGGCCGGACATTAACGATTACAGAAGAGACTGTCGTGCCACCTCTGTTTACAGCGGTGAGGTTGTAGGTTGACAGGCCCGACGGTTTAATCTCAATACTTCCTTCAGCCGGAACAGTACCGACGCCATTGTCGATTGTAACGGCATCGGCATCCTTGACCAGCCAGCGAAGTGTGGTTTTGGCACCATTTTCTATATTTGATCGATCGGCTTTAAATAAGACCACTTCAGGTCTGACTGCGGTAGTGAGCACTGCGTCCTGCATATGCCGAGAAGGCATAAATGTGCAGGCAACGTTAAATATCAGTCCGCATACCATGCATATGGATATGAATCTTTTCATGCATCTGCCCTTTTAAAGAAAATCGATTGATAACAGTATATCTTTCCCGGGACTAACGGGCAAAACAGAGTTTACACCGAAATATTTTTATAAACCAGATGGCAATTCTATAATAAATCGAGCGCCTTCACCCGGCCTGCTTTCGGCGATGATATTGCCCCCGTGCTCGCTGACTATGCCGTAGCTGATACTGAGTCCCAATCCGGTACCCCTGCCCGATTCCTTGGTCGTAAAAAATGGATCGAATATATTTGGTAGATTCTCAGCCGTTATACCCGGCCCGTTGTCCTGAATCACAATTTTAACAATATTATCCTGCCTGGATGTTGAAATTATTAACTTTCCTCCCTTATGTGCCTCAGACATGAAATATTCTGCATTGAGAATGATATTCAGAATGACCTGCTGCATTTGAGCCACATCTATCATAAGTGGTGGAAGGCTGCGGTCGAAATCCGCCAGTACTTCGATACCCTCTTTCTTCATATGAGTACGACGCATTTTTAGCACGCTTTCAATCACACCGTTAATATCTGCCGGTCGCATATCCGGCTTTTGACCACGGGCAAAAATAAGGAAATCCTTCAGAATGCCGGAAGCGCGGCTTGCTTCTTTATTAATCGCAGCTATATCCTCCCTCAGACTACCTGTGAGATCTTTTTTCTCAAGCATCAGCTGCGAAAGACCTATAACGCCCGTCAACGGGTTGTTTATTTCATGAGCCAAGCCTGCCGCCATTTCACCCAGTGATGACAAACGGTCAGCACGTATTAATTTCTCCGTCATTTTTTTACGCTCAGTCAGGTCGGTGATAAGGACAGCATATCTGCCTCTCTTAGGGCTCAAACCGATTACACGAAAATATTTATCCAGCGATTTTGAATAATACTCCTCAATCCTGATATTTTTACCCTCGGTAATAACATCCTTCCATAGCTGTGCAGTTGACAGCCTCATGGTCGGAAAAACCTCCCACAGTGTTTTCCCCAGCATATCGTTAGCCCGCGTACCGGTTATTTTTTCAAAAGCCGGATTAACCTCCAGAAAACGCGCATCGACGACCTTATCACTTTCGTCATAATTTATTTCAAAAACAGCAAAGCCATCATGTATGCTGTTAAATATCATCCTGAACTGCTCTTCGCTTTCTTTCAGAGCATGTTCTGCTCTTTTTCTTTCCGTTATATCCCGCAGAACCACCTGAAATCTTTCAACCTGTCTGCTGTCATCAGTTAAAGCCCTGAGCGATTGCTCCAGCCACCTCACCGTGCCGCCTCTTTCATATGATTGGATGTCATAAATCACCTTATCCGGCTCAGTCAAAAGCTCTTCAACTGCAGCCGTAAACGACGGATACTGTGTTTCCGGGAGAAGGGAAAGGTAGCTTTTACCCACAATTTCACTGCTCGACTTGCCGTAAAAGCGGCAAAAGGCGGTATTGGCAAAAGTAATGGTTCCATCCGGAACAAAACGGCAGATCATTTCCAGCTGGTCTTCTACCACCGCACGATATTTTCTTTCACTTTCCTTAAGGGCTTCTTCCAGATTTTTGCGTCTGGTGATATCCTGTAAAATGAGATTGAAGCCTGTCAGTTTATCCTCATAGACCAACTGTGAGGGGGTAGTACTGCACCAGATTATCCCCCCATCTTTGTGTTTCAGGCGAAATTCCAGTGTAGAATCGGGATCAGCATCATGGAGCGTGTGGCTGAAGGCATCCAGCAGAATAGAGGCATCATCTTCATGTAAACAGTCAATAAATAGTTTACCCAGCAATTCCTCGCGTACATAGCCGGTCATTCTGCAAAAAGTTTGATTCACATAGTTAATTCGTCCGGATATATCGACGGTTACCATACCTGCACCTGCCGTCTCTATTAAGCGCCTGTACTTGGTTTCACTTTCTTTCAGCGCTTCTTCAATATGTTTTCGCTCCGTGATATCACGACCGATGCCAACTGCATATTCTTTTCCGTTTACCAGTATATAATTAAGCGTCATTTCCACCGGAAAAATGTCGCCTTCTTTGCTCCGTTGCATCGTCTCAATACGCATAGAACCCGAACTTCGCAGCTTTTTTAGAATAGCCTGCCAGGCAGACATATCATATATAACATCTATGTCATACATCTTCATATTCATCATTTCCTGTTGAGAAAAGCCAACCGATCGGCAGGCGGCATAATTAACCGCTACAATATTTATATCCGAGTTAAATATGTAAATAAAATCAATCGAACGCATAATCATGTTCAGTAAAGAGGGGGGTATTTGCAGGTTCATTTCTGCAGCAGGAGGCATAACGATATACGGCGATATTTTGAGGCTCAGCCTCGTATCCCGATTTCGCCCGTCGGAAATCCTATCCTGCTCTAATGGTTCCTTTTCTCTGCTCATAAAAAAACAAGCACAGCTTGATACCCGATATCAAAAGCTGTGCTTTCTCCCGACTAATCAGTAGCAATTTATTTCCTGTAGCTACCCTCTAAACTATCTCATATTTATCAGTCACTTAAAAACCATTTTAAACGATTTATTCATATGATTCAATAGTCCGTATGCATTCAGTTGCTGTCGGACACTTTCCTTCTTATCAGTTAACTAAAATCCTGCTCCAAATACTTTTCAGGTGTGAGATAACCCGGTGGTTGATGAGGGCGCAGGGTACGGTGAAATATCAAAGTGGCGACAGGTCTTTCTGGCATTGTGACCATTAGCTTCATAGTAATCAAACCATTTAACCCGTCTCTGCGCTTCTCGGGAAATGTACTTGTTCAGTTGCTGTCGGACACTTTCCTTCTTATCAGTTAACTAAAATTCTGCTCTAAATACTTTTCAGGTGTGAGATAACCCGGTGGTTGATGAGGGCGCACGGTTACGAGATATTTTTTAATTTTCATGCCGGCAAGGTTTTCTATTATAATTTAGACCATTATGCCGAATGCTTTTTATTTAACAGATAAATTTTCAGGCGAATATCAGATAAAGGAGATAAACATATGAGCCCCAGAAAATACGTTATTATCGGTGGAGGAGCGTGCGGACCTAAAACGGCGGCCCGTGCACGACGTCTGGATACGGAAGCAAAGATTACTATGATTCAGGATGAAGCACTGATTTCTTATGCCGGCTGCGGCATACCCTATTACATATCGGGTGAAGTTAAGTCGAGAAGGGAACTACTGGTAAGAAGCGTCAATGCGTTTAAGAAGATTTACAATGTAGATGTATTAATAAATACACGTGTGGACAGCATCGATCGGTCAGCTCACCGGATTAATGTAACAGACCTGAAAGACGGCAACACTTATTCGATTGATTACGATAAACTGGTAATCGCTACCGGCGCCTATCCCGTAGTGCCACCGCTGGAAGGCATAAATCTTAAAGGTGTACATGTTGTAAAAAGAATTCCCGATGCCGATGAGATCATACAACTGATCAACGAATCCACATCGAAAAAAGCGGTTATCGTAGGCGCCGGGCTTATCGGTGTGGAGATGTCCGAAGCTTTAACGGCCAGGGGATTTGAGGTTACCGTAGTGGAAGCCCTGGACAGGGTTCTTCCCGGAATCCTCGATCCGGAAATATCAGACATCCTGGCAAAACATATGCAGAGCAAGGGTGTCACACTCAGACTGAATCAGAAAATCACCCGTTTCGAGGGAATTGATGGAAGATTGCAGGGTGCGATTACCGATGGGGAAAAGATCCCGGCAGATATTGCGATCGTGGCCATCGGCGTCAGGCCCGATTCAAAGCTGGCAAAATCAGCCGGACTTGAGATCGGCAGGTACGGTGATATCGAAGTTAATGAATATCTACAAACCAGTGATCCCGATATCTATGCGGGTGGCGATTGCGTGGCAAATGTTAATTTGATTACCGGCGAAAAGGTCTTCGTCCCCATGGGCTCCACCGCCAATAAACACGGCCGCGTCATCGCCGCCAATATCATTGGAGGCAAGCTAAAATTCCCGGGCATCGTCTCAACTGCCTGCGTGAAAGTATTCGATTTTAACGTAGGACGTGTCGGTCTGGGGGAAAAACAGGCCGCAGAAGCAGGCTTTAATGCGGTCTCAGCCATGATACCGGGACCGGATAAGCCCGGCTATTACCCGGGCAGCAGCGAGATAATCATCAAGCTGATCATGGATACTAAAACCCACCGGATAATCGGCGGGCAGGGGATCGGACCCGGGGACGTTATCAAACGCATCGATGTACTTGCCACCGGGATCACCATGGGCATAACGGCTGAGATGCTGGCAGACATCGACCTCGCCTATGCACCACCCTATAACAATGCCATGGATGTAATCCATCATACCGCAAGTCTGCTTCTCAATAAGCTGGAGGGGCGTACTCAGGGTGTGAAACCCTCGGAAGTAAAAGAAAAACTCGATAAAAAAGAGGACTTCGTCCTGCTGGACGTGAGAAGCAAACCTGAATGGGACAGCGTCAGAATAGAATCACCGCAGACCGTATTCCTTCCCCAGCCTTCGCTTCTGGATGAAAAGGATAAACTGCCTCAGGATAAGGAAATCATCACACTGTGTCTCAGGGGCGTGCGTGCCTATCAGTGTGCTTGCTTGTTAAAGGGCAACGGGTTTAAAGACGTCAAATTCATGGAAGGCAGTCTCATGTGCTGGTGCGATGAGCTCTGGGGAGAGCCCGTACTATAAATTGTCTGGCAGAGACTCCGCCGAATAAATATATACAAAGGGCATCAGCTTATTGCCTGTTCTTTTCTTCCTCCTGTAAAACCCGGCGCAGTATCTTACCCACCATTGTCTTGGGCAGGGACTGGCGGAACTCTATATACCTCGGGACTTTATAGGCTGTCAGTCTTTCCCTGCACCATTGCCGGATTTCTTCCTCGGTTGCCTGTTTTCCCTCAGCCAGCACAATCCAGGCTTTAACAGCTTCACCCTGTCTGGCATCCGGAATACCAGCAACACTTACTTCGGCTACAGCCGGGTGCGTACTGATGATCTCCTCCACTTCCCTGGGCCAAACCTGAAAACCGCTGGTCTTTATAAGATCTTTCTTGCGGGAAGTTACAAAAACATACCCATCATCATCCATATAGCCTACATCGCCCGTATATAACCAACCATCATGCAACATCTCTGCAGTTTCTTCAGGTCTCTTATAATAGCCGACCATAAGCTGTGGGGCTTTCATTATAATCTCACCTTCAGACCCCGCAGGAAGATCTCCTTCTCCCGTTTCAATATCACCGATACGGACGATAACGTCCGGCAATGGAAGACCGATAGATCCTTCTTTATAAATTCCTTCATAAGGCTGGACTATAGCAGCCATAGTTGATTCCGTCAGGCCATATCCTTCCACGATACGACCTCCCGTTAATTCCTCAAAACGTTTTTTCGTCTCCGCCAGCAAGGGGGCCGCACCGGAAACACACATCTTCATCGATTTAAAATCGACTTTTCCCGCTATGACTGCAGGATGTTCAAGCAGGGCTATAAACATAGCCGGAACTGCCGGAAAGAACACCGGCCTATCACGCTGGATTGACTTTATCACATCGTCCCGGTTGCGTGGATCCGGGACAAGAGAGATAGGAAGATGCGCAACTACGGAAGTACAGAGCACCGCATAAGTACCGAAGGAATGAAAAAACGGCAAAACAGCGGAAACCACATCCCGGTACGGTACAACATGCTTTTTAAACCATGCATAAAACTGCAATCCCGTAATCACCTGTGAAGCGTGCGTTCCTATGACGCCCTTAGGGATTCCGGTCGTCCCGCCGCTGAACAGGATCAATGCATGATCCTCGGGTCGGACTTTGATATCCGGACGCTGACCGTTTCTATATTCTTTCAATAAATCGGACAACCATATGTCGTCTTTATCGATCACAACATAATGACCGTCTTTCTTCTCCCTGAAAAGGGTAAATAATATTCTTAACACCGGCGATAGATAATCTTTGATGCTGGTGCAGATAATCAATCTAACCGCAGTTCTCTTCTGCACATTCTTAACCAGTTTATAAAAAGCGCTCAAAACAACGATCGTTTCCGCCTCACAATCTTTCAGCGCATTTTCCATCTCGGCTTCTGTATAGGCAGGATTAATATGAACAACCAGAGCACCAACCTTCCAGATGCCCCATCTGCAAATCACAGCCTGCGGGCAGTTAGGCATAATCAGAGCAACCCTATCGCCCTTCTTAATGCCTTTTGAAGCCAGAGCTGCAGCAAACCGGTCGCTTAATTTTTGCACTTCGGCGTAAGATATCTTTCTGCCCATGAATATCAGCATCGTTTTGTCGGGATTTTCCCGGCAGGCATCATCCAGATAATCGATAAGCGTTTTATCCGGATACGGTTCGAGTGTTTCAGGTACACCGGGATCATAGCTTTTCAGCCATCTTTTCTCCATTTTATGAAAGCCTCCAGAGTCCAGTGAAATTAAACATTACAGTATTCGACCAAACAAACGAGAAGATCAAAAACCTTAAGATTTACCCTTACTTTCTATCATTAAAATTACCACCCTGTTCCTGTTCGATTAAAACGCGCCTGAGGATTTTACCCACCGGCGACCTCGGCAATTTATCCCGTATCTCTATATATCTGGGCACCTTGTAAGCAGCCAGTTTACTGCGGCAGAAATCCCTGAGGTCTTCCGCATCACAGCTTGCATCCGAACTCAGTACAACCCACGCTTTTATCGATTCACCCTGACAGGGATCGGGAATGCCGGCAACACCCACCTCCATTACGTCGGGATGCTCCTGCAACACCTCCTCGATTTCCCTCGGCCACACCTGGAAGCCGCTCGTTTTGATGATCTCCTTTTTCCTGCTGTGTATATACAAAAAGCCATCCTCATCCATGTAACCGATATCGCCGGTATAAAGCCACCCATCCCTTAAAACTCCCGCCGTCTCTTCGGGTCTGTTCCAGTATCCCTGCATCAAATTGGGAGCCTTAACGCATACCTCCCCTAACTGTCCGGGCTTCATCTCAATCAAACCCGTCTCGCCATCCATTATCCGCATAACGACATCGGGCAGTGGCAACCCCACCGAACCCTCCCTGGCAGGGCGGATTACCGGTAAAAGTGCGGCAGCCTGCATGGTCTCGGTCATTGCATAGCCTTCTATTAAACGCCCGCCAATCAATTTTTCAAACTGACGTCTTAAGTCCGGTCTCAATGGTATAGCGCCGCTAACGCAAACTTTAATACTTTCGCACGAGACTTTGCCCGATGTAATAAGCGGATGCCGCATCATATTGACCAGAAAAGTTGAAACCGCCGGCATAAAGGCAGGACGATATTTACCTATGCTCTTCACAACCTCCGTCATATTTCTCGGATCGGGAATCAGGATGCAGGATGAATGGTTAACCAGCGCTGTGCCGAGTGCGCCAACGCAGCCGAAATCGTGATAGAGTGGGAGTGGCAGTAAAAATCTATCATCCCATTCTTCCAAAACGGGTCTCAACCAGGCCTGTATCTGAAGGGCGGACATGACAATAGCCTGGTGAGTACCAACAGCACCCACAGGCACA
>DAOTVU010000075.1:0-7911 GCA_034436215.1 Dehalococcoidia bacterium | reverse complement strand
ATAATTCATATTATACCGTATATATAGATACTGTGATGGGCAGATGGCTGAAGCGATTGGGCCTGCCCGATCGGGCAGGCCCAATCGCTGTCAGGTGTGGCAGTATTATTTGAACTCCACTTCCAGCAGATGTGTTGAGCATGAGATGCAGGGATCATATGCCCTGACAAGCATCTCCATCGCCTGTCTTATCTCGTCTTGAGGTTTATGTATGATTTCGGGCAGCAGCTTTTCAAAATCATGCTGAATGCTGTTATGGTTCTCGTTAGTGGGGATGACAATGTTGGCGGCGATTAATTTGCCGTTGTCATCAAAGGTATAATCGTGGAAAAGAATCCCCCTGGGTGCCTCAACCGCACCCACACCGCGGCCGGCTTTTACCCTGACTTCGGGCTTTTCTGGCTTGATGCCTGTGGTAAGGAGCTTATCCAGGATCATCAGGCTGTTTTCTACGGCATGAACTGTTTCAACGATCTGTGCCACACTTATAAAATAGGGGTTATAGCAGGGTGCTTTCAGTCCAAGTGTTTGGGCTACCTTTTTTGCCTTGGGATGAAGCTTATCATGGTTAATATTGAAGCGTGCCAGAGCACCAACCTGATATGAATCGCGCAGGTGTTTGGTGAACTTGGCAGTGGACCAGGGTACGCAAAATTCGTTGGCTACCTTTTGATAGTCGTTGATGGGTATGGGTTTGCAGTCGTTCGAGCCTATGGCACCGCCAATAAAGCTGTACTTGTTTGGCCGGTAAAGGGCGATGTACTCCGTTTCCCTTGTAAAATCGGGGAATTTAAGTGTTTTGAAAAGCTCTACTGTATCCTCCAGGTCTTTCATGTATGGACCCTCCAGCGTCGCTTTAAGCTGTTTAAGCTGTTCCACGTCGGGCCATTTGACGAAGCCGCCGGCTACCATTGAAATAGGATGCGTTTTGCGGCCGCAGAGCATATCCGCCCAGTTGTTGGCTATCTTCTTCATGCGCAGAGCACGCAGCACCACATCGGTATGGGTAGAAGCCAGAGGTATAACACTGCCCACGCCAAAAAAGTCGGGAGCTACCAGGAAATACGTATGTAAAATATGGCTGGTTACGGTCTCGGCATCGAACAGCAATTCGCGGACGAGTGAAGCCTGCTCGGTAAGTTTGATGTTGAATGCGGCTTCTACAGCCTCAATAGAGGCAGTGGCATGCGCTACGGCACAGATGCCGCAGATGCGGGGAGCTATGAAGTTAACATCTGAATAACTCAGACCCCGCAACATGGATTCAAACATACGCGGTGATTCGGGCACCTCCCATCGGACTTTCTCTATTTTGCCGTTTGTGGCGTTAACAACTATATTACCGTGTCCTTCAACGCGGCATACATGGTGGACTTCAAAGTTTACGCTGGTGCTCATGGCTTTATTACCTCCAGGTTTTTGTTGAATAAATTGAATTGCATTAACACATCATTAACTGTCAGGCCATATTTAGCCAGCAGATCTTTCTGTGAGTTTATGTTGGCTTCATCAACGGGACCCCGGCATCCCCAGCATTTCCTGCCGGCAGACACGCATACGGCATTGCAGCCGCCGCGGGTGACCGGACCCAGACAGAATTCGCCGCGTTCGAATGCACAGATATTTTCAGCCAGTTTGCATTCCACGCAAACAGGATTTGGGCACAACTCGAACTTTTTGCCCGTAAGAAGGCATTTTATCAGCTTTATCACTTCAAGTCGGTTGGGTGGACAGCCCGGAAGTGAGAAATCAACTTTAACAATCTGGTGGGTTGCTTTGGCAGGGATGGTTTTGTAATAATTTGCCGCCTCGCCATATACAATGCTGCGGTTTTCATCCTCGCTGAAGCGGTTTTTAAGTGCGTTTACTCCGCCCGTGCACGAACAAGCTCCGAGGGCAATCAGGATTTTAGCCCTTTCCCTGATTTTCTGCAGACGTTCGACATCGCCCGGTGTGCTCATGCTGCCCTCAATAAAAGCGATGTCGTAATCGTCAGAGCGGTCGGAGCTGGCTTCTCTGAAATTTACGATATCCACTACATTTATCAGGTCCACGATCTCCAGGTCGAAGTTCAGAACCTCTAACTGGCAGCCTTCGCAGCCCGTAAAATCGAAGAAAGCTACTCTGGGTTTCATTACACTGCCTCCTTTAATGACTTTACCTGAGCATAGGTGAAGACGGGGCCTTCCTGACAGCAGTATAGCCCGTTGATCTGACAGTGGCCGCACTTGCCCACACCGCATTTCATCCTGCGCTCCAGTGACATGATGATATGGTCTTCTGCCAGCCCCTTCTTAAGACATTCCACTATGACGAACCGGTACATTATGGGCGGGCCGACCACGATGGCATACGTTTTAGCCGGGTCGATGTTGATTTTAGGGAAGAGCGTGGTAATCACGCCTACATTGCCTTTCCATGAATCATCGGGTGCCCGGTCAACGGTTTCCATAAAGCACATGTCCTTGCAGGCGTTCCAGGCTGCCAGTTGATCGCAGAACAGCCTTTCCTGAGGAGAGCGGCAGCCGAACAGAGTGGTGACCTCGCCGAAGTCTTTGCGTGTGTCAAGAACGTAATTTATCAGTGAGCGTAGGGGAAATAGCCCTATACCGCCGGCTACAAAGAGCAGGTCCTTCCCCCTTAGTGTTTCGAGTGGGAATCCGTTTCCGAATGGTCCTCTTATACCCACCTTCGCCCCTTTTCCAAGCTTGTGCAGAGCGTTAGTAACACTGCCGGTGGCCCTGACTGCCAGCTCGAAAGAGCCCTTATGGGTGGGGGAAGAGGTCACCGATATGGGTGCCTCGCCTATGCCGAATATCGATATCTCGACGAACTGACCGGGTCGATGCCCGAGGTCTTTGCCATCGGCAAATTTGAATTCAAATACCTTTTCCCTATCGCTTAGTGCCTCTACACGCACAATTTCGGCGATACGCGGCAGGTGGATGGACTGTTTAGCGGTTAGCTGCATTACCATATTACTTTGCCTCCTTCAGCAGATTAAAAGTTTCGGCAGGGCTGGCGATCTCTGCCAGACAGGCGGTTGCACATCGACCGCAGCCCACACAGCCGGGTTGCTTATATCGTTCAATGAGGTACTTGCCTTTCCGGTACATACGGTGGCGGAATCTCTGCTCCCTGTGCTCGCGGAAGTTCTCTCCACTGGCTACTTTGGCGAATTCCACCAGCATACAGGCATCCCATCGGCGGAAGCGTTCGCCTTCCTTCAGGTTAAGTGCCATATCATCCTGCACATCGAAACAGACGCAGGTCGGGCACACCATTACGCAGGATCCACAGCTGAAACAGGTATCGGATTTTTGTTTGAATACGGGATTTTCCCAGTTGTCCTCAAGAAGTGACGGTATCTCTGCGGGACTCATTTTCAGGGAAACCCGGTATTTTTTCAGTGCATCTTTACGCACTCTATCCCGCTTCTCTTCATCTGTCGCTTTGGCTTCTCTGGTTCTGGCATACTTCTTGACCAGGCTATCACCCCGGTTGCTTCCCACCGTTACAAAATAATCATCGCCGATATCGGTGAGCATAAGATCAAAGCCTTCATCAATAGTAGCCGTTCCCATGCTGGCGGCAAACGACTTGGGATTGGGGTTTAGACAGTCCACACCGATGATGGTAGAGTTGTTGCGTTTGAGGAAGTAGTTGGGGTCAGGATGATTGCCCCCGTAAACCGCATCCATGAGAAGCAGTGCCCTGATATCGAATGGATGGACCCCGACGATGCATAGCTTTTTTTCCTCAACCACCGGCTCCACATCGGGAGGGTCGCCGACCTTGAACTTCAGAACTGTTTCTGACTGCGGAAAAAAGTACTTCTTAGGCGGCAGCAGTGATATATCGTAATCAAGGCGCAGGTCAACCGCCTTCTTCAGCGGTCCGAAATTGTACTTATTGCCATGTGCCTTGATGCCGATAACATCGCCGGCGGCTTTCGTTTCTATCAGCTCATCGACGAAGGCTGCCAGGTCCTTTCTGGTAATAACCCGGTTCTGCATACTTTACTCCTTCTGATTATTTTTGTATTTACAACACGATGCTGTGCAGCATATGTAAATATGTTCATAAATAGATATTAAAATCGTAAACTAAACCGTTTAAATAAATCTGCTTTTTTATAAAATCAACGGGACAATTTTTTAATGATAAAGCCTTTACTGTCGTACACTATCACTTCCAGCGGCATGGTTCCGGGTAGGTTGTGAGTAGAACACGACATGCATGGATCGTATGGCCGCCAGGCCATCTCTATTTCATTCAACAGAGACTCACTGATCTCTTTTCCTGGTTTGATTAGCTCCTGTGCGGCCTTTTTCACCGACATCAGGAGTGCTGCCTGATTATTGGTAGTACCCACAATCAAGTTGCATTTCTGGATACGTCCCTTTTCATCGGCCACGTAGTGATGGGTGAGTGTTCCGCGGGGTGCTTCCACAATACCCACTCCTTCTGACGGCTTCTTGGATGGGATATTCCTTATATTAGGACCGGTGATTTCACGATCCGTAGCCAACTCCAGCAGCCTTTCGGCGGCATACATCAGTTCGATCAGCCTTGCCCAGTGTGTGGCCAGTGTATAATGGACCGGCCTACCTCCAAGTGTAGAGAACATCTTCTGGTATTCTTCCTCTGCCAGTGGTGTGGCCATACCGTCGGCGGCGTTTAGACGGGAAAGAGGGGTAGCCCGGTAAACACCGCTGTCCTTGCCGTCTACAAACCCCTTCCATCCTACCTTTTTCAGGAAGGGGAACTTGGTGTAGCTCCAGGGCTCGACATGTTCCGCTATATTATCAAGATACTCGTGTGGAGAATATTTGACGAACTCTTTCCCATCGGGATCCACCACCCTCACCTTGCCGTCGTAGAAATTGACCCTGTTGTTTTCATCGACCAGGCCCATATAATAGGTCCGGTGGGTAAAAGCGTCGCTGAGGATCATATCCACATATGCTTTATTCTTGAGCACGATATCATCGAAAAGCTTAAGCGATAAACGGGCGAATTCGACGTTGCGCCTTGCGATCTCCTCTATCTGTTTTCTGTCTTCCTCAGTAATGCGTTTGCTGACACCACCGGGCAGACCGAAAACGGGGTGTATCTGCCTGCCGCCCACCGCCTGGATGATCCAGTGGTTTTCTTTGCGTGTGTTGATAACGCGCCCGCCGAGCTCCAAGCCCACCTTGGCAATAACCCCCAGGATGTTTCGTTGGGCAACCGGTGCATTCGGACCCATGACAAAGTCGGGCCCGGCAAGTATATAGAAGTGGGTGGTGTGGTCTGTGACAAAGAAAGCACTGTATAGAAGCTCACGGATTTTCTTAGCTGTGCTGGTGGGCTCTATTTGAAACATATCATCCAGCGCTTTAGTGGCTGCCATATGATGCGCTTCCGGGCAGACACCGCAGATACGCTGTGTGATTTGAGGCATATCCTCAACCGGTCTCCCCTCGCAGAATTTTTCAAACCCACGAAGCTCAGGGATCTGCAGATACGCATTACCCACACTGCCATCATCGTTTAGGAAGATGGTTATCTTGCCGTGTCCTTCCAGGCGGGTGATTGGATCAATGACGATTTTCCTCATGGCTTTTGTATCCTCGCCCTGTTGACCATGGAGTCAGGCAGGCTGTAGCGGAAGGCGGTACCCGCCGGATCTATTATTCCGTCCAGTATTTTGTTTATCTCTTCTGGATCGTTGGAATCGATTATGGATGCCCAGGCGGATAGAAGATGGCTGCCCTGGTCTCTCACGCCTTCTACAGGCCCGTAACAGCCGGTGCAAGGCATATTGGCTTGGGGGCAGGGAGCACCGCATCCACCGCGTGTCCCAATACCGCAGCAGAGCAGACCCTGTTCCAGCAGGCATATATCCGGTTCCGGTATTATCTCATATACGCGATGGAATGCCTTGATCTTCTTTTCATGTTTTATGCGCGGGCAATCGTTGCACACAGCAGAAGACCGATGAACAATGGTTGATCCTTTTGGAGGAAGGTTACCGGTGATAAGGCTTTCCAGTGCCAGCCAGGTAGTTTTCTCCTCCGGAGGACAACCCGGTACAAAATAGTCCACCTCCACCGTCTGTGCAAGGGTTTTTACCGTATCATACAGTTCGTGAAGCTCAAGCTCGCCCTCAGGGACGGTTGTTTTTGGTTGAGGCATAATTCCACTGGGATTATCTGTAGAAGCCGTGTCCCGATACGTATTTTCCATGATTAATCCGGCGTTGTAGAAGTTGGCAAGGCCCGGGATACAGCCTTCAACCGCACATGAGCCGTAGGCAATCAAGATTTTGGATTTCTGCCGGAGTAACTTTGCCATATGCTCGTTTTCAGTATTGCGGATGGCGCCGTTGAAAAGACAGGCGTCAATCGATTTATCGGGCAATTTTTCAACATCACCGTATTTTGCGTCGATGGCAACCGGCCAGAAGACGATATCTGCGGCATCTGCGAGTTTGAGGATTTTCTCTCCGATGGCAAGGGTGGCGATCTCGCAGCCTCCACAGGAGGCCGCCCAGTACAGAGCCACCTTGAGTTTAGCCAACTTTCGACTCCTCTTTGACCTTGTAAGGGCCCAGTGCCCTGACTTTCTCGGTCATCTCGTTGACGATGTGGGCAAAGCGTTCGCCTTCTGATGCCGATACCCAGTCAAGGCGAAAGCGGTCTTCCTCAATGCCGAGCTGTGCCAGCGCCCTTTTCAGTAGTTCCATGCGACGGAGGGCTTTGTAATTACCCTCTGCATAGTGGCAGTCGCCCGGATGGCAACCGAGTACCAGCACGCCGTCTGCACCCAATTCAAAAGCTCTGAGTACAAAGGCGGGTTCTACACGTCCACTGCACATGACGCGAATGGCGCGGACATTGGCAGCACATTTGATTCTGGAGGTGCCTGCTAAATCTGCTCCTCTATACGAGCACCAGTTGCACAAAAATGCCACGATCTTTGGTTCAAAGTCTGTCATTTCAGTTTTATAGTGACCGTGCGCAGGCCTTAATAATTAAACTACCAAACTATTAAAAAGTCAACCGTTTTAGCAACTGTTATTATATGCCAGCTTCTTTTTCTTCGGCTCTGGCTACGGGCCTCTTCAATCTCTCACGATGCAGAATGGCCGTCTGATCCAATTCAAATGCCTGCTTGACCATTATATCAAGTCCCGGACAGCTCTTCTTGATCTGCTTTTGATCCAGGGAATAAAACACCAGCGGTCCTTCACGTCGTGCTTTGAGCAGACCGGCATCATGGAGTATGCCCAGATTGCGAGAAGCACGTGTCTGGCTGATGCGCATGGCCTGCTTGATTTCCAGCACGCAGGCCTCCCGCTCCATGAGGAGAAATAGTATTCTCAATCTGGTTTCGTCTGCTAATGCCTTGAAGATCTTCAGTAAGTCCCGCATAATCCTATCCTTATATTTATGCGCACATGCACATTAGTAATAAACTTGTATGATATGTTACTACAGCAAAGCGACCGTGTCAACAGCGATGGTAAATTATTGACAGGAATTTTTCAAATAGGTAGAATTTCAAGCTGTTTGAGGCAGCGTAGCTCAGCGGTAGAGCAGGGGACTCATAAGCCCTTGGTCGCTGGTTCAATCCCAGCCGCTGCCACCAAATATTAGTTCCGTTTTTACACAAAGAAGCCTATCAATATCCGATTTCTTGAGTCGGGTGACTTTCCCGCAGCGGTTTTATACGGTTCCTTTAATGGCCATATTAGAATGATGGCTTGTTTAGGATTTTCAAAATAGGGTATTCCGCAGTGTGAAATTTTAACAGTGGATAAACGTGCTTAAACGGTATTTAATGATTGTATGTTAATGTTGTATATAATAAATCGGTAAATGTTATCCATCACGTGCTTGACTCCGGCTGTATTTGGCCTGAAAA
>DAOTVU010000074.1:0-2324 GCA_034436215.1 Dehalococcoidia bacterium | reverse complement strand
TATTTTTATGATTTAAGGGTAATGATACGACTTGTCTTATACAAAATTGATAAATTCTTTGTGTTTTATAACGTTTCCAATAACTTTTACAAAGGAATCGTAGGCGATCACCGTCATGTTGGCTGCAACTGCTTTCAACTTCAAAAGAATGATGAATAAGCGGAAGAAAAAATTTTTTCACTTTTTTCAGGCGCTATTATTCCAATTTCAGATGCAATTTTTTCATTTTCTTTTCTACCCTCTCTTTTCAAAAAAATTAAAAATGACTTTTTAAGGGTCGACTAAGTACCTTATCTGAAATTACTGGCTGTGAGTCACGTACAACTATTTTGTGATTTCATACCGATCAACTCTTCTTCGTTCTGTGGGCGGCAGGCGAGTGTGGATGGGTATATCCAACCGTATTGTTGACTTTTCTGCCAATAACTTCTTTGCATAAATGTTTTCCACCCCCTTCGTGTAAAAATTTTAACCGTTCGTCACAAATGCCCCCCCCCATTGGTCAAAATCTTGATAATCAGGCTTGTAAATTATTTTAGAGACTTTTATTTTTGACAAAAATACCGCAAAATGGATAGGGATAATTTCCTGGTCTGTAGTGCGGTGGTTAAAAACAGCGTTGAACTAAAATTTTACGGGAAATGAAGAAACTATACCTGACAATGATTGGTCTGCTATGGGTAATAGCAGCCATGGCGCAATTAGAGATGGTCAACAATAGCTTGCTGCAATTTGGGAGTAACACCTATCTGAAATTAGGCAAGAATGGGCAATCTGGTGTTACGAGCAGTGTAAATTTTTCGTTGGGGGATGGGTTGGTGATAGAGAATATATCGGGTACGAGCAGCGGAGGCATATTTATTCCGGGACCCACGGGTTTGGTATTATGGGCGGGGAGTTATCCGAATACGAATATTGTCCAGTTTGCCAAGAATACGGGCAGTTCTTTTCAGTATGTATCGTATATCAACAATACAGGGGGTTATGTACAAGCGAGCGATTCAGCCCTGAAGACGAGCATCAGTAGGGTAAGTGAGGTTTTGCCGCGGTTGCAATCGATAGGAGCCTATCGATACAGGTTTAAAATGCCTAAGAGGCAGGCAATACTCGAGAGCGATAGTTTGACGGTTAAGCGTCAAGTTGTCGACAGCATGACTACAGCCATGGCAGTTGACAGCTACGGGGGAGTGGTTGTCGACACGGTTGCGGAGCCTTATGCTATTGGGTTTCTGGCTCAGGAGCTTGCCAAGGTTTTTCCCGAGGTAGTAGAGAGCTATAATGGGGTGCAATATGTGAACTATAGCGCCATGGTGCCAATACTGTTGCAGGCCATCAAGGAGCAGCAGGCAGTAATCAATCAGCAACAGAAGAAGTTGCAGGAACAGGAGGTTCGAATAAACCAGTTGTCGGGCGACATTGTAGCCATTAAGAGATATTTAAAGTTAAAGTAATATGAAGCGATGGAACCTGTTACTGGGTTGCCTGATAGGCATGCCGGTACTTTATGCGCAGACGCTGGATAATGCGGCTCGTTTTCGGGAGGTAGAATCGACGACCAATACGGGAGGTACCACCGAAATTATCAAGGCGCTCGACGGACAGATGAGTACGCGTGTGGCTTTTACAGGCAGCAACTACAATGCGGGCTTTACCCTTAAGTTTCCCTATGCCTATAGTTTTACAAAGGCAAGGATATACAGTTATCAGAATTCGTGGCCTAAGGATATAAAAATAGAAAGTTCGGCCAATGGCAGCACTTATCAGACTTTGCTGACAAGCGCCATCAACGGTAATACGGCCGATTTGACCTTACCGGCCAATAGTGGGGTGCGATACATCAGGGTACAGTTTAATGTTACGGGCAGTACAGCCAATTCGTTTGAGCTGGCCGAATTTGAGCTGATAGGGAACACCTCTACTCGTTACGATATAAGCTACGATGCGTGTGGCAACCGGACAAGCCTCAAGGTAATCACCTTGAACAGTTCAAGGGAAAGAGTCAGTTCGCCCGATAGCATATCCACCACGCTGGGCACACCATTGGTTGATAATGATGTGCTGGGTGAAGGGAAAATAGAGCTTTATCCCAATCCTTTTCACAGCTATATCATCATTCGCAACACCGGCGATAATATCTCGCCTGTATACTATAGTGTATTTGACGGTCAGGGGCGAAGATTGCAGGGTCCCATCCGGTTGGATGGGCAGATACAGCTCGACCTGAGTGGCTACGCCAAGGGCATATATTTTATACGTTTCACCTCGGGGC
The DNA here is from genome assembly GCA_034436215.1 of Dehalococcoidia bacterium. Taxonomy (GTDB): domain Bacteria; phylum Chloroflexota; class Dehalococcoidia; order GIF9; family UBA5629; genus UBA6808. The sequence continues at coordinate 55 of DAOTVU010000074.1, read as the reverse complement.
ATAGGACGAGCGACTGGAAAATTATCAAACAGTAAAGAAGCAGTAATTTTTGTAG
>DAOTVU010000073.1:0-15812 GCA_034436215.1 Dehalococcoidia bacterium | reverse complement strand
TCATCGGTATTCCGGAGTCGCGCCCAAGGTATGCTTCTATTACTCTTACATCACAGCGTATTTCATCCGGTGTTCCATCAGCGATTTTCTTACCAAAATCTAATACAACTACACGCTGGGCTATATCCATGACCACACCCATATCGTGTTCGATTAAGACGATAGGGATCCGGCGTAATTCATGCGTATCAAGAATGTATCGCGCCATATCCTCTTTTTCTTCGGAGTTCATGCCGGCCATTGGTTCATCAAGAAGAAGAATTTTTGGCTCCAGCGCTAATGCTCTTCCCATATCCACCTTTTTGCGTTGTCCATAGGGCAAAGCGCCAACAACTCTATCCCGTATTGTTTCCATATCGAGGAAATCGATGATATCTTCGACAATTTCACGGTGTTTGACTTCGGCTTTTTGTGTAGGACCGAAGAAGATGGCATCCTCGATAAATGTATTTTTATAAAATATATGTCTGGCAGCCATGAGGTTTTCAACCGCAGTAAGACCGGTATAAAGCTGAATATTCTGAAATGTGCGGCCAATGCCCAGGCTGGCGATTTTATGCCGGGGCAGTCCGACTAATTGTTTGCCTTCAAATGTAATTGACCCTGATTGAGGCCTGTAAAAGCCGTTTATGCAATTTAACAGGCATGTTTTACCGGCACCATTTGGTCCGATAATAGCGACTATCTCGTTATCGTAAATGTCCAGACTAATGTCATCCAGGGCATGGACGCCGCCAAAGTTGAGAAACAGCTTTTCAACAATAAGTTTTTTATTTGGTTGCTCAACCATTATTTTAACTCCGCAGCTTTAATTCAAATCTGCTAAGTTGCTAAAATTATCATTGTGATTTACTTACACGCAGGTGGCTAGGAATAATCATATTTATATTTTTATGGTTTGTTTGAAATGGCCTGTTTTCTTAAAAAAGGCACCAGGCCACCAGCATGTAGAACCTCTATCAAGAATGGCGGTATCGGTTCTCCCTGAATGGTTTTACCGGTATTAAAATTTTTGATTTTACCCGTGATAAAATCTACTTCCAGTTCCTGTCCGACCTCAGCCAACTTGGAGATTGCAGAGCACACCATTACAGGCAGATTGTGGAAGAAGGCCATCCTGTACCAGCCGGGATAAAATGATTCTGCGATCACACAAGAAATGCCGACTTTCTTGAGGGACTGGATGGACTGCTGGTGCGGATGCCCGTATCCGAAATTCCGGCCGGCAATCATAATATCACCTGGTCTTACCCTTTTGACAAAATCGGGATCAAATTCAGCCATACATACCTGACCCAGAATATCGATATTTTTTTCTCCTATGTTTTTGGAGCCGACAATACGATCTGCATTAAAATGATCTTCGAACTTCCATACAACTGTTCCTCGTATAATCTCCATTTTTGCTTCCTTCCTTACAGGTATTTTCTGGGGTCCGTGATTTTACCCTCGATAGCTGATGCGGCAACAGTCGCCGGATTGCCCATGTATATGTTTGAATAGATACTACCCATGCGTCCTGGGATGTTAAGTGTGCCCGTGGTTATGGCATTTTCTCCGGGCAGAAGGTAACCGAATCCACCGTAACAGAAGCCACATGAAGCCGGGCCGAGAACGGCGCCAGCTTCCGTGAAAACGCTAATCAACCCTTCGCTGGCTGCCTGTTCATAAATTCTGGGTGTGATAGGCGAGATAAACATTCTGACCCTCGGATGTACTTTTTTCCCCTTTAATACTCTGGCAGCCAGGCGGAGATCTTCTATACGCCCGCTGGCACACGTACCTATCATAGCCTGATGCAGTTCAGTTCCTTCTACATCTTTAATAGATTTAACGTAAAACACATCAGGCGGTGTAACTATCTGTGGCTCCAGTTTGGATACATCGAATTTAACGGTTTTGGCATATATGGCGTCTGCATCACTCTGGAGAACATCGATATTTTTCACTCCATAGGATTTCAGGTATTCGATTGTTTTTTCATCCGATCCGATGATGGCAGTTTCTGCGGCAAGGTATTGGACCGAGTTACATAACACCATTCTCGATTCCATGCTCATCTCTGAGACTGTTGGGCCGGAATATTCGATAACCATTCCAAGACCTCCGTCTGGGCCAAGATCTTTGAGGATTTTTTCAAAAAGGTCGCGGCTGGTAACACCATCTTGAAATTTTCCTGTAACTTCTATCTTCAATGTTTGCGGCAATTTAATCCAGCATTTGCCCAGCATAAAGACGGACATGATATCACCACCCACGCCGATCATATAAGCTCCGAACGCCCCATAGGTGCTTACATGGGGATCGGCATGGACACCGAGAAGTCCCGGTCTAATATGTCCTTTTTCAGCCAGTAATTGAAATCCGATGCCGCTTCGTCCAACGTCGTAAAAATATTTAAGATTGTATTTCCTTTGTGTTAGCCTGAAATTACGCAGTACCTTGGCCTGTTCTTCATTAGATTGGATGAAGAAATGATCGATATTGAGTATTACCTTATCAGGATTGATGTTGATTTCGCGTACCATGCCATCAAAGCCGGGCCAGTCGTAAAGCATAGCTATATCGGGTTCAATAAAAACAACATCGCCGGCTTTATATTTATTCTTGCCTAACTTTTTTGAAATTATCTTTTCTGTTATCGTTTGGCCCATTTAATCAATCTCCCTTGCTTATTTCATCATGGCCAAGTATTTCTGGTCATGAGCAACAATTTCATTTAATCCGATGAAGGGGAAGAATTCTCGGTAATCCATAGGCCGCTTCAGTTTTTTAAAGTATTCAGAGCACATGCCAGTTTCTTTCAGTTCAGCAAGCATATCCATCATGGCACTAGTGGCGGCAAAAAGGGGCTCCACCGGGTAGATGATGATGCCGCGCATACCCATTTGTTCAAGTTCTTTAGGGCTGATATCGTCCGTTTGTTGCGAGAGATAAAGCCAGAGCGGAGCGTTAATATGCTCTATACAAGCCCTGAATTCTTCTTTGCGCTGGGGAAGGACAGTGACGAGATCGGCACCTGCTTTGGCATAGGCATTAGCGCGTCTGATTTGCTCGTCAAGTGAGATGATATCTGCATCAGTTCGTGCGCAGATTATGAAATCCGGGTCTGTACGGGCATCCATGGCCACACGTAATCTGACCAGCATTTCTTCCTGGGTGATGACTTTTTTATATTTCTTCAATGTGCCGCAGAAGGTGGGATGAACTTGATCCTCAAGGAAAATGCCGGCAACACCTGCTCTTTCAAATTCCTGCACAGTGCGACGTATGTTGCTGAAGCCGCCATATCCTGACTCCGCATCGGCTAGGGTGGGGATATTAATGCCGGCAGAGATATTCTTGGCATGATTGACTATCTCCGACATGGTCAGGAGGCCTGAATCGGGTTTCCCCAGAAGGCTGGCTTCGAATCCGAATCCAGACAGAAATACACAGTCAAATCCCATGTACTCAATTACCTTGGCACTCAGTGCATCATGTGCGCCGGCAGTGACAATCAACTTCTTTTCCGCCAGAAGTTTGCGCATTTTAGTAGTTGATCTCATATTAGCTCTACCTCCTTAAACCATATATTTATTGCATTCATTTATCTACACATGTTAAGCAGATTCTTTTTCGTCAATTACCGCCTTTCTACGCGTACTTTTTAATTTGGAGTCTTGCCATTCTGCTTTCAGCTGCCTGACCTGCTCGATGGCATAATCCATCCAGTTAATAATCGACTCCAATTGCATATAAGAACCTTTGATAGCCAGATCCCGGAAAAATTTGGCTCTGACTCTGCCGGCTGATTTGGTTGTACGGGTTAACTTCTCTGCTTCTACTTCAACCCATTTAATGCGTTCAAGCAATTCAGTTTTGTACGATTCCAGATTTTTTATAACATCATCGGGATCTACCCGATAGCTGAACCATATTTGTGTTAGATAAGGAATCACCTGCCTCTGACTGAGCCAGTTTGAGGGCATGGTGTTTTGTAACCATCGGTCCAATTCGCGCTGGCCAAAATCAGTTATATAGTAGACCTTTTTATTTGGTGCATTGTCCTGGTCAACTTTATTGAAATCCACCAGCTTCTCTGCAGTCATCTCAGCAAGTGTACGATAAATTTGGCTGAGTGTCGGCTTCAAATAGGAAAAAAACCTTTTGCGTAAGGTATAACCACTACCCGGTTTCTCGGCGATCATTCCAAGCAGCGCATACTTTAAACTCATAAGGTTTACGTCCTTAACATGGTTAGAATAGAGAGATTAGGATACATGCAGTAGCATATATAATACAGTGTATTCATGTTATATAGCATATATATGCATTGTTATATATACAATAAGTATAGTACTACGACTTTTTATGGCTGTCAATACCATGTTTTGCGTAATTCATTATTTAGAAGATGAAATTATCGCTGTGTTAACTTATAATTTACTCATTAACCGGCAGAAATGGCTTTTTAAACTCGATTGAGGAATTGACATATGAAGCAGGTAAGCAAAAATATTTTTGAAGCAATCGGCAACACACCTTTGGTGCAATTACGAAATATCGATGGGTTAAATCCCCGCGTCAGAATATACGGTAAGCTCGAAGGCTGTAATCCCGGTGGATCGGTGAAGGATCGAGCGGCATATTATATGATTGAGAGAGCTGAAAAGTCGGGTGAGTTAACCCGTGAAAAGATAATCGTTGAACCAACTTCCGGCAATACGGGTATCGCTCTTGCTATGATAGGTTCGGCAAAAGGTTACAGGGTCAAGCTGTTTATGCCCGAATGTGTAAGCACTGAAAGACAGATATGTCTGCAGGCATTCGGAGCCGAAGTTATCTTAACTCCTGCAGATGAAGCTACCGATGGTGCCATTATACGTGCCCGGCAGTTCTGTGAACAGGAACCGGATAAATATTTTATGCCCAATCAGTTCGACAATCCCAATAACCTGATCGCACATTATGCAACTACCGGTCCAGAGATCTATGAACAGACTGGAGGAGAGCTTGATGTCTATGTTGCAGGTCTGGGCACTTCCGGCACGTTAATAGGCGCAGGCAGATATCTTAAAGAGAAAAATAAAAATATCAGGGTTGTAGCGGTGGAGCCGGTGGAGGGACATTCCATACAGGGATTAAAAAATATGAATGAATCTATAAACCCGGGAATCTACGATCCCGGGGCGTTCGATGAGAAAATTATGGTGAATGACGAGGAAGCCTTTGATATTACCAGAAAGCTGGCTACACGCGAGGGTATTTTTGTTGGTATGTCCAGCGGCGCTGCCGTATACGGGGCTATTCAAATAGCAAAGCTGATGGATAAGGGAACGATCGTTGTTATCCTGCCCGATCGGGGTGATCGTTATTTGAGCACAACGCTTTTCCGATCGATATGCGCTAAATGCCCGCCCTAAGGGTGGCCAGTCACTTTAAACAGATCAGCGATATGTACGACCTTGATTTTGCTCCCGCGTTTGTCAAGTCCTCCGCGGAGTTGCAAAACACAGGCCGTGCAGGCTGTGATTACCGCATCAGCTCCGGTGGCTTCGATGTTATCCAGCTTGCGGTTCAAAATGGATCCGCATAGATCGGGATGGGTGAGGAGAGAATCTCCACCGAAACCACAGCAGGCGTCAGCATCATCCATTTCAACCAGTTCTAACCCGGCTACTTCGATTAGTTTTCGCGGCTCCAGCCAGATACCAAGTCCTCTCTTTAAATGGCAAGGGTCATGATAAGTAACCCGTGTAGAACCTGATTTTGACACCTCGGCTTTGCCAGAATGCCCGATCATAAGCTGTGAAAAATCACGTATCTTACCGGAAACGCTCAGTGCTTTTGAGTAAAGGATTTTATCTTTTTCGGTCAGTCTTAAATACTCTTTTTTCAGCATAACCGCGCACCCCGGACACACGGTCACTATGTAATCGGCGCCTGTCTCCAGTAGAACCTCGATATTGTGTACTGCCATTGAAAGAGTGGTTTTGCTGTCACCGTTGAAATAGACAGGTGCACCACAGCATGTTTGGTCAGGCGGATAGATGGCGATAACATTGAGGTTGTTTAAAGCCTGCAAAACTGATTCACCAAGTCCGGTATAAAGATAACTGGCAACACATCCGCTAAAAAAAGCTACTCTGGATCGATCGTTGTCACCTGTGGATTTAAACGTCGAGGAGCAGTCGCGCAGTGAAGCGGGGGTAATCGATGGAAGGCTTATAATATCGGTGATCTTACCGAACACCAGCGGTAGCTTTCTGATCATTGCATCACGATCGACAAATGGCTTCTGTAAAATGCGGCCGGCTTTTACTGTCATGTTCAAAACCCCGGGATTTTTAAGTACTGCCCTGTAGACAAAGGTTTTATCTACGTTCAATATCTTTTCTTCGTGGTATTTCTTACGAACTTCACGGATCATTTGTGGTATGTCGATATCTGCAGGGCAAACATCACGGCATGAAAGACAGCCCATGCACATTTCAGCCAGTTCATGCGCAAGCTGCCAGCCGTGATAAAACGCTGTCAGTACTGTTCCAATACCTCCCTGGTAAACATATCCGTAGGTTTGACCTGATACGGAAGCAAATACCGGACATATATTCAGACAGGAACCGCACTTGATGCAATATAATGCCTGTCGAAACATCTCTGATTCCCTCATAGTGCTTCGGCCGTTATCAAGCAGGATAATATGCAGTTCGCGGGGTCCCTGTCCAGCGGGGAAGAAGCTGTCGCAACTGTTGTCAACTTTGCTGATACCTGTAATAAATGAAACATAGCTGGTCATTTTGGTGCCCACGCAGGAACGGCTAAGCAGACGCAGTACAGCATTGGCATCAGCAAAGTCGTGCACGATTTTCTCTATGCCCACGATTGCTATATGTATAGGAGCAAGCGTGGTGACCATCTGACCGTTACCCTCATTGGTGAGTATGACCAGTGTACCGCTATCGGCAATGGCTATATTAGCTCCTGAAATACCCATATCTGCCTTAAGGTATGAATCTCTCAACGACTCTCTGGCTGTGTCAAGTAAAATCTGAGCATCGGTGCTGATCTCCCTGTCCAGCAGCTTGCCGAACAGACCGGCTATTTGTTCTCGTGTTTTGTGGATGGCCGGCCCCACAATATGAGCGGGGCGTTCACCTGCCAGTTGCACTATTCTCTCGCCTATATCGGTTTCGTCCACCCGTATCCCCACCTGTTCAAGCTTTCCTCTCAGGTCTATTTCTTCGCTGACCATCGATTTAGACTTTACGATGTTTTTGACGCCCCTTTCGCGTGCCAGCTTCAGTACATAATTTACAGCCTCTTCAGCAGTTTTTGCCTCAAATACAATAGCGCCAGCATCACATGCGTTTTTTTTAAATTGGACTATTAATTGCGGCAGATGGTCGATGGCCCTTTCCTTACGATTATGGAGATCCTGGCGAAGAACCGGGAAATCTATGCCGGTCATACCCATCTGACGGCCTATTTTGGTAAGCGCGGTGAAGCTTTTCAAAGCTGACTGCAGATGTTTGTCTGCCAGAGCTTGCCTGATCTGTTTTTCAGCTTCTGCACTCATAATATTCACCTGGAATCCGGCGTGGGTTTATTCCAATTCAATCAGGAGGATGTATTCTTCTTCAGGCCCCTGTGCGCGGGCAAAGAGTGCACCGGGGATATCCGCGGTTGTATTTCTACCCGTGAGGTAAGTAATAAAGGTTGGGAGCCTGCACCCCGGAATACCGCCGGCGGTCCTTTTAATCATCTCTGCCGCCTCAGCCAGATCGAGGACTATGTTTTTAGCTTCGATAATTGTAAGATGTAACCTGGGCAAGACAGCCGCCAGGCGCTGGTTTCCTTCGTTTTCCAGCGTAATAAGCGTTCCAGTTTCGGCAATTCCGAAATCCGCTTCCGTTATACCCAGGTCTGCATTGGCATATATGTTCTTTAGTGCCCTTTTAGCCGCCTGTAAAATTGCTTCGGGATGGTGATCGACTATCTCCCCGGTAGCGGTGGCCACGAGGCCTGCGACTTCTTCCAGCGGTACCTCCTTATTCTGCGTCAGCCGTATGGCCCATTGTACAAGAGATGTTTCGCAGACGCTGATATTTTGCTCTGAGAGATGGTTCAGCAGTTTGAGACTGCCGGCAAGCGGACAGCTTGCCTTAACCACAACATTCACTCTTTTAGAGCGGATGATATTATTTATATGGTCGATTGCTTTTTCGCGGTTTTCAGCCACCAGCACCTTTGCCCCTGCTTTGGCTGCTTCAGCCTTAAATTTTTCGATAAGTTCGATTTTTTTGGTCATATATTAAGAATCACCATCTTAGCATATTCATTTTTTATATTATCTCGACAGGTATTGGATTGTACCATCGGGTACCACAGCTACCCTGGCATCTGAAGGATAGTCCTGCCTGAGTAATTGCAGCGCATCTTCCCATTTTTTAACCCAGATCATTCCCGGAATGGCTATCCAATCACGCATAGTATGTTCCAGTTGAGGACATAAAACAATAGCCCTTTTTATCCAGGGTATTGTATAGTTAATAGGCTGGAACTGCCTGCCTTTTATCGATTTGCCGAAGCTACCGATCAGATAATGAACTACCTGGCCAGCCGGGCAATCCATTATAAGAACAAGATCACCGCCCTTATCTGACAGTAAAGTTATGCCGATGATCATTCCAATAACAGCCTCGTTGACCTTGCAGTAGTTATTCACTACCACTATATCGGCACCTTTAACGGGAGAAGTAACGTAATGATGTGAAGCGTATTCGACTGCTTTGGCATGTTCGGCTTCAGGTTCTCCACTGAACAGTGCACATATATCACCCTTACCGTTGAGAATCGCATCTATTTTGAAATCCAGACCGGCCAGTTTAGCAGCTTCTGTGAAATCTTTAAACATGGGATTCTCGCGATAGTTGCCCATACCCAGCAGATGGCCGTTACCTTCCTTCCGCGCTTTGAACTCGAGGCTGTGGTAATGGTCTATTGATTCCATTCCGGCAACACCGGGTAATATGATTTTTCCACCTCCCCCGAACCCGGTCTGGGGATGGCTGATGACCGAACCGATGCCGATTTTTATATCGCAGGCCATGACCTCTCCATTTACCAGCAATGGTGTTCCCTGAGATGTTCGGCCTGTATAGATGCAGTTTTCGTAAACGTTGTGATTATAAACCGGAAATCGATCCATTATATCCTGCCCCAGTTTTTTAACAAAATCCATATAAGTATGGGCACCATGGCAGCCGGTAGCACATATAAAGCGAATGGCTGTATCCGGCAAACCTGCCTCTTTTAGCTCAAAGAGTATGCGGGGCAAAAGTTTATAAGTTGGTGTGGGCCGGGAGATATCATCGAAAATAATCGCTGCCTGCTTTTTGCCTCTGGCCAGTTCGTGCAGAGGACGGCAATCGATGGGATTGGCAATGGCGGATTCTATCTGTGCCTGTGTAAGCGGTGTCTTTTCATGGCCGTTCATTATGCAGGGTATGACCTCCCATTCGTCGGGGAAATCTATCTCAAGTCTCTTTTCCTCGAACCATTTACCGGTTGGGATGTTAAAGCTTCTTGCAGGCACCATGCGGTATTATATAGCGCTGGCCTGCTGCCGGCAACAGAATTAGGAGCGTGAAGAACGCAGTATCAAGTTCCAGCGTTCGGCGATTTCAATGGCCGTTCTGACGACCTCAACAGCTGTTCCTCCGTTTATAAGAAAGAGCGGTTCCTTGCCCCATCCGGGGCCTTCATAGTAAATGAGGGGTATTGATTTATACTTTATGAACAGCTGCTCCACCTTCCATGGCATAGATGCTTCATCGCGCTGTTGCAGTTCTTCCGGCTCCTGACTCCGGTCAAGCCATCCGAACAGCAGATTATTTTCCCTGCAATAATCCTGAACCAGCGGAATTAGCCTGGTATCGAATTTGAAATTTATCATGGCATTGATGGTTTTAGCATATTTACGTGATTCGATGATACGTCTTGCCAGATGATCTGATGCACCCCAACCGGGTAGACCCGCTGCTCTTGGGAAACCTCTTACCACCGTTATACGACCCGGAATCGCCGCCACATCCTGCGGACTGCGAGCGTTACTTAGGGCATAAGCGAGATTTGTTCTGACTTCTGGTATGAGGCTGCTGAATTCTGCACATTCCTCAAGCAGGTGTAATGCGGTCACCATATTCCCCAGTATCAAAAAGGCTTCTTTTGATTGATGCATTAACATGATCCCGGCATCCTTTTACCTGCCCAGCTTATCCAGAATAAGATTAGCCGCACGTTTCCCAGAGAGTAGCATGCCACCGAAGATGGGACCCATACGCGGGAGCCCGTAAACCGCATTGGCTGCCATACCGGCGACTACCAGTCCGGGGCAGACCTCTCTGGTACAGTTAACGGTTTCGCTTTCAGCGATTTCCGCCCACATGGGTTTCTCACCCTCGATGCCACCTGTTTTTGTATTCAGTATTTGCCCGATTTTCCTGACAACGATATGGCATACTTCTGCCTGGTGGCCCGTGGCATCGATTACGAACTTGGACCGTATTGTAAGCGGGTCAACATGCAGCCCGGCCATATCCACAGGACTCCAGTTGATCACAAGGCCGGTGATCCTGTTGTTCTCCCTGATCATCACATCTTCCACGCTGATGAGGTTAAAAATACGTGCTCCTTTTTTTACGGTTTTATCGCAGAGACAGGCAACCGATTCAATTGAATCTGCCACATAATAGCCTGACCGGAATTCATGGTAACGGATACTAAATTCGTCCAGAATTGGTCTGGCTTCGCTCTGTACTATGATGCGATTGAACATCATTCCCCCACCCCACATACCACCGCCCACGCTAAGACGGCGTTCGAAAACAATCACTTTTTTACCGCTGCCGGCAAGGTAGAAGGCAGCTGCCAGTCCTGAAGGACCGGCACCGACTACAGCTATATCGACCTCCAGATAATCAAGCAGTTCTGAAAAATAGCTCTGAGTTATTGCCCTAGAAATCGTTATTTCGTCCATTAGAATCTCCTTTGCTGTATCCAAAATGTAAAAAACAAAGCCAGAAGCTGGAATGACAGCTTCTGGCCTATTACTTCCCTACGCTCGTATTACCGAGATCAGGTTCAAAGGGTTGCCCTACCTGCGTTGCGGGCTCTCAGCTTTCCAGCTCCCCCAGTGACTATTCGATTTTTCTTATTTATTTTAACAGGAAGGCTTCAGCATATCCAGTTTGATGCGGATGGGTATAAGGTAAAACGGCGGGTGGTGACGTCACCACCCGCCGGAGTAAGCGTAACCGCTTATTCAACGCTGGAAAATAGTTTGTATGAGGTATCAATAGGCGGCATAAAGGGCTCAACCGCCTTCTGCGGATCCAGAAGATTTCCGTAAACGGGATCGCTCTGGTAACCGTCTATGTGCAGGTCGTGTTTAACTGCTGCCTTGTACCTGTTCCAATCCGCGCTGAAATACAGAAAGATTTGCTGGGCGGCACGTGACCCCTCACCGTGAATATGGTCTATCTGGTAGTAATTGTGCGTCATATCTTTGATCAAACGTATAACTTTGATGCGGTCGGCAGTGGGAACGCCTGCTTTGGCTGCTAAATACTTCTCGATGTAATCGTGGGTCTCGGGGTTTATCCAGTCGCGGTAGCTGGGTATTGTGGTGGCTATACCGCCGCAGATATCCTGAGCTGTTTTGCACATTTCGTGGAAGGTGTCGGCAAATGTGAACTTGGCTGAATTGGTAAGCATCAGGTCGGGAACCATCATGCCCGAATCCTTATCCAGTGTGCCTTTAAGACAGGACATTTCACCCAGAGCGGCTACCGTGTTTGTAATCATTGCCATCCAGGCAAGCTTATTCCGGATGTGTTCATATTTCTCAAGGCCGTTATATTCCGAAATCAGCTTGACAGCGCCCGTCAGTTTCTCCAGCTCTCCCACCATCTTACAGGTTCCGAACAGGCGGTGAAAGCTGGCAAATCCGTATGTTATATCGCGGGAAAACTGCCATTCACCGCACATGAAAACACGCTCCCACGGGATGAAGACATCGTCGAAAACGATCATGCACTCGGTTGGCTGCAGGTTCCAGGCGTGCGGGTAATCCCATGCCGCCTCTGCTCCGTAGCTGCGCATCACCGGCTCCACTGCCAGCAGCTTAACGCCCTTTGTACCCAGCGGTACGGCAAAGGAGAGGGCATAATCTTTATCCTCTTCTCCATGAGTGCGACAGGGCAAAACGATAGCTTCATTGGCACAGGGCGTAGCGCTGATATGTATCTTGGCGCCCCTTACAATGATGCCGTCCTTCTGCTTATCCACAACGCGCACGTAAAAATCTTTATGCTGTACTTGTCTGGAAGGATGGAGGCTGCGGTCGCCTTTGACATCCGTCATGGCACCGGTTAGGCCAATGTCGTTTTTCTGCAGATGCTTGCGGTAGTTCTCTACGCGTTCGACGTAGTTTGTACCCAGCGCTTTGTCCATTTTATTGGCTGCAAGCGTGCAGGCAGCCAGCGCATCCACACCCATGCAGTGTACCAAAAAGCCGCCACCCGATCTGATGCCTGTAATGAAGCATTCTCGCCGGCGAAGTAGCTCTTCTGTAGTACGAGGTGCCGTCAATAGAAAGTTCACGTCTTCACCATCGGCATTTTTGGTAACAAATAGGTTACGGAACTTGGGATCGTTTGGGATTGCATAGTCCATGGCTGCCGCCCGGATGATCGTCCTCATCATGGGATGTGTTCTAACATCTTTAACCCTCTCTCCCAGACAGTAAACTACCCGGCCGTCGTCCAAACTGTCTAAATACTGTTTAACCGTCCTTATCATATAAAAACCTCCTCATTTATTTGCCCTGTGGCTTCGCTTATTAAATAGCCCACTTTAAATCCGGATGAGATTTCGATGTTGACATTGCCCTACAGCAAATGCTATTAATTTATAACCATGTTAAATGACTGAATGGTCAGTAATTTGGTAGAATAGCTTATTATATAATGGTTGATAAAATGAAGTCAAAAGGGATAAGAGCATTCAGCTCCAATGAAAAACTGGTGGAGGAGAGAAGGGAGCAGATAATCCGCAGTGCCATCAGGCTGTTTAATAAAAAAGGATTCGATGGCACCAGAATGCGGGATATCGCAGCGGCCTGTAAAATGACCTCAGCCAATTTATATAACTACATAGCTGAGAAGGATGATATCATCCGGATGGTTATGGAAAAAGGCAGGAACGAGAGTTATGCTTTCATCAGACGCGTAGAAGCGGAGCTTGAGAATCTCGATGTGCTCGAAGTATTGATAAAGGCCATCGATATGTTCTTCCGTCACATCGACTGTAACCGGGCGGGCGTCACCTTTCTATACCGCGGAATTGCCTCGTTTAAAAACGGTATAAGGTCACAGGTTATTGTCGTTGAAGCGGATGAAACAGATATCTTCGACCGGATATTGAAGAAAGGATGCGTGGAGGGCAAGTTTAAAATTGAGGACACGCGTATACTGGCCGATAACATCGTTACACTGGGCCAGATGTGGGCCGTAAAGCACGGGGTTCTCAGCCGGCGATATACAATCGATGACTACATCAGACTGCAGACGGCAGTTGTTTTAAAACAGATATATCCTTCTGAAGATGTTGCCAGTGTGTGGGGTATACGTAGACGCTGAGCGCTATGAAAATTGAAGATCTGAATACAAAGATTTTTCTGACCGATAGAGAATTTGAGGAGCTTTTCGGTGGAGATATAGCCCGTCTGGTTGGCATTATGAATGAAACCGCCGCCGGTGTTTGTCCGTCGTGCCATGGCTACTGCTGTAAAAATATCGGGTGCGTACTTTATTCGGAGAAATTCAGTACCTGTCCTATCTATGAGATAAGGCCGAGAGAGTGCCGATATCATTTCTGTAATGAGGTTTTTCGGCTTGCACCGTTGACCGAGGAGGAGAAAGATATGATGCAACGCCCGGTAGAGGAGCTTGTCACTGGCGATCGGGGTGAAGTAGCCAGGCTTTTTTTCCTCTTTCCCGATTTCCCTCTTGAGGAGGCAGGGCCATTTGGTAAGTGGGTGCGTCCGCATATCGATAGAGTTATGGTCGATTTCTTATCCAACCGAATCGATGAAGATGCTGTATTTGAACTTATCAGACAATTATGTCTCGGTTATGCTGATGGGGTTTGATTAAATATCCGTGCCCCCGCAAATGGCTATAGATCCTCCGGCGATGTAAGATGCCCTGCTTGAAGCCAGGAACAAAACCAGTTCCGCCACCTCCTCAGGCTTGCCGATATGACGCAGCGGAATAGAAGCTTCTGTAGCCTTTAGTATCTGGTTATTGCTTGTAATCTCCCATATCATGGGCATCCTGATACAGCCCGAACAGATGGCCATAATACGGATGTTATCGGGCGCATACTCTTTGGCAGCAGCGTTGGTTAGTCCGATAACACCGTACTTGCTGGCGCTATAGCTGTTAAGGTATTCATGTGCTCTCAGGCCGGTTATTGAGGCATTATTGATGATAACCCCACCGCCCTGTTTCCACATGATGGGGATATCATATTTCATGCAAAGCCATACACCCTTGAGATTGGTATCGATCTGATAGTAGAAGACCTCCTCTGTTTCCTTTACCAGCCTTTGGAAAACGCCGGCTACTCCGGCATTGTTGAAAGCAATATCGAGGTGGTCGTACTTCTCCAGTGTTTGATCTACCATATTTTTAACCTGATCGGCGCATCGCACATCGGTCTTTACAAAAAAACCTTCTCCTCCCTAATCTTTTATCATCTTGACTGTTTCCTCTCCCTCTTTGATCCGTCTATTAGCCACAACCACCTTTGCTCCTCTTTTACAGAAAAGAACGGCGGTGGAACGACCTATACCCGAACTGCCTCCGGTAACTAGGGCTACCTTGCCTTCAAATGTTTCCAACTTTTTCTCTCCCCAAATGATTTCATCTTGAAGCACCGTATTAAAATAATAAATTTATCGGGCATTCGGTAAATATTTTAAATCTCCGTACAACTGCTGGCAATATCTATATAAAAAGCATTATGGCGTCAGGATTTTTTATCTGCCATAATGAGGTTCATGAAGTGTTTTTTAATACGTATGGTATATTCTCTATAAAAGAAGGCTGAATTATCGATGATGTACTGCTGTTCCAGACCGAGCATGGCAGAGATAAAAAGGGTGGCAATGTAATGCTCATCTACTTCCTTGAAGGCACCTTTTTCCTTACCGTATTTTAAAATTCCAACCATTGTCTCTCGGTAACCACGGTAGAGTTTGCTCATGATACGCTTCATCCGCTCATTAAACTTGATCTGTGTAAGAAAATCATAGGTTACATAAATATAATCGCGCTGTTCTTCCACCAGATTAAAGGCCTGATTCATAAAGATATCCAGTTTTTCCACCGGATCTTCAGTCAGATCGATTGCTTTTTCTACCGTAGTGCGGATATTCTGCTGCATCTCCCTTAATAGAGATACCAGCATATTTTCTTTGTCCTTGAAATAGTGATGGATAAGTCCTGATGACACGCCCGCCTTCCTGGCGATATCCATCATCGTGAAATTGTAGTAACCCTTTTCGGCGATTGTCTCATATGCAGCCCTGGTTATCTGCCTTTTCCTGTAAGTCGCAATCTGTCTCCCCCGCTTTTCACGATTCATATGCGACCCATGTCCGGGCATACCTGCCGGCTTTGCAGACTTTTTCCTTTTACGTTCCATTGCTAGTCCTCTTCATTATAGTATATATATAACAGCATTAATACTGTAATTTGATG
>DAOTVU010000072.1:0-10962 GCA_034436215.1 Dehalococcoidia bacterium | reverse complement strand
AGGTCTTTTTCCATCCTCACAACGATCTGTTTGAGTTCTTCAGCGTTTTTGATTAGACTTGTTTTCAAGAGAGATCTCCTTTTTAAGTTTATTTTTGGTCAGATTTATTTTGGGGGGTCTCTCTTGTTTTTACAACTGCCACCGACAAAGCTGTCACTGTATCGTATGGCTCCGAAGGAGTTTATGGGAAATGATGAAAAAATTCTAACAAAGATTGGCCTATAAAATGGGGTAGGAATACAATAATTATGGCGCAATTCGATAAATTGCAATATTCTGATTAAAGGCGTATATTTATGATAGTGGTTTGTGTTCAGGTTAGACATACTTAATTACGTAACTGTTTGATCCCCCATCGTAAGTTCAAGTTTTGGATGACCCCGACGTAGACCCGAAAATAAATAGGAGGTCATCTAATGAGTTTCACAGAGAAAAAGTTGGTTTGTGCTGATTGTGGTAGCGATTTTATATTCAGCGCAACCGAGCAGGAATTCTACGCTTCTAAGGGCTTTGTCAATGAGCCAAAGAGGTGCCCATCCTGCAGGCAGTCCAGGAAAATGGATCGGCGTGGTGGTAATGGAGGAAGATCTGAGCGACAGATGTTTAAGGCAGTATGTGCTAAATGTGGCAACGATACCATGGTTCCTTTTCAACCGACTCAGGATAAGCCGGTCTACTGTAGTGATTGCTACAACAAAATCAAATTGAGCAGATAATAAAAAGAGGTGATTGATCAAAAATGAACATTTACGTAGGAAATCTATCATACGAAGTAACCGAGGATGAGTTGAGGCAGGAGTTTTCGGCGTTTGGCGAGGTTACATCGGTTACCATAGTAAAAGACAACTATAGCGGTCAATCCAAGGGGTTTGGATTTGTTGAAATGCCAAAACTTCAGGAGGGGCAGGCAGCTATAGCCGGACTGAATGAAAAGAAATTAAAAGATCGTTCAATCGTAGTTAATGGTGCACGGCCGAAGGGTGATACTGGAAGCAGAAGGGGTGTAAACAGGAGCGGAGGTAAGGGGGGGTACGGCAAAAAGAAGAATAATTTTGGAAGCAGAGGTGGATTCCGTAGATATTAAACCGGATTTACCAGGTTAGGTGGAAAGGCCGTGTCGGCATACAAATGCCGACACGGCCTTTATTTATTTAAAAAGCTACCGGCTATACCCAGCCGCGCAATTTCATGGCCTCAACAACTCGCTCGATCGCTCTTACATAGGCAGCCTGCCGCATATTGATCTTAAATTCTTTATGGGTGTTGTAGACTGCATGATAGGCTGTCGTCATCTTATTATCAAGCCGTGCATAAACTTCATCTTCAGACCAGTAATACATATTAAAATTCTGAACCATTTCGAAATAAGAAACAGTTACACCACCCGCATTGGCCAGGAAGTCGGGAATTACGTGTACGCCTTTTTTGTAAAGTATTTCATCGGCTTCAGGAGTTGTGGGGCCGTTTGCCAGTTCAACGATCATTTTGGCTTTTACATTTCCGGCATTTTTCTCCGTTATAACATTTTCCATAGCTGCAGGAATAAGAATATCAACATCAAGTTCGAGTACCTCATCGCTACCTATTTTGTCTCCCGCTTTCAGATTACAAACAGAAGTCGTCTTCTTTTTAATCTTTAATGCCTCATCTGCGTCTAGACCTGTTTTACAGTAGCAACCACCCTGGCTATCGCAAACTGCCACCACCTTTGATCCAAACATCTCGCGGGCCAGCTTGGCAGCATAATACCCGGCATTACCATAACCCTGAATGGCAATTGTAGCTTTGGAAAGATCGATTTTAAGCTCCTTGGCTGCCTCACGCATACAATACATGCCGCCTTTAGCAGTAGCATCACCTCTTCCCTTTGATCCTCCCAGAGCGAGCGGTTTACCTGTGATAACACCGAATTGCGGTTTTCCGGCTATAGTAGAGTATTCGTCCATTATCCACGCCATTATCTGTGGGGTTGTATAGACATCGGGTGCGGGCACGTCTTTTTCGGGTCCTATAAACTGATAAACAGCCCTGGCGTAAGCTCTGCTCAGTCTTTCAAGCTCTCCCTCTGACATTTCCTTGGGATTGCAGATAATGCCACCCTTGCCACCACCAAGTGGCAGATCCATCAGAGCGCATTTCCATGTCATCCATGCTGCCAGAGCGCGAACTGTATCTATAGTTTCATCGGGATGGAAGCGGATACCGCCTTTGGTAGGCCCTTTGGCATCGTTATACTGGACACGAAAACCCTTAAAGACCTTAACTGAGCCATTATCCATGCGAACCGGTAGAGAAACATGAAGTTCACGCATAGGATTTTTCAGAACCTCGGTTACGTCGGCGTCGAGCTTGAGTATTCTGGCGCATTTATCGACCTGTTTTTTTACAATTTCAAATGGATTTAGCTGTGTCATTTTTCCCTCCTGTATATTTATATTTTTGAAATATCAATTCTTTCTATTCGGTAAATTATCCATTCTTACAGCTATGCCCTTATCCTTTAGATAATGTTTGGCTTCTGATATTGAGATCTCTTTGAAATGGAAAATCGAAGCGGCCAGCACAGCCGAAGCTTTACCTATGACTACTGCTTCATAAAGATGTTGAAGTGTGCCTGCTCCACCCGATGCGGTAACCGGTATGGATACAGATTCGGCTACCGCTCTGGTCATTTCGAGGTCATAACCTTCTTTTGTACCATCGGTGTCCTTGCTGGTGAGGAGTATTTCACCCGCCCCCAGTTTCTCAACTTTGCGAGCCCAATCTACAATCGACAGACCTGTGGGCTCTATACCACTCTTAATAACCACTTCCAATCTCGGCCTTCCGCTCTCCGGCGGGTTTTTCAATCCGTCTATAGCCACTACAATGCGATCTTTGCCGAACTCAGATACTGCAGCTTTGATCAAGTCCGGGTTTTTGACCGCAGCTGTATTTATGGATATTTTATCTACGCCTGCATCAATTAATGTTTTCATATCCTCGAGGGTGCTTATACCGCCACCGACGGCAAATGGGATGGTTACCTTTTCAACCACTCTTCTGACCCAGTCCAGCCTAGTTTTTCTATTTTCTACGCTGGCGTAAATATCAAGAAAAACAAGCTCATCCGCACCCTCACGACAATATGCTTCGGCAGCTTCTACCGGGTCGCGTGCATCCCTGATATTTTCGAATTTAACACCCTTGACCACCCTGCCTTCGCGTATATCCAGGCAGGGGATTATTTTTATATATTTCATTTGATTAACTCCTTGAAATCTATCAAACTCTTATAATCAACAACTGCGCTCATGGCGTGGTTTTCAACTTCAATACCTGCCTCTTCCACTGCTGCTATAGGGTTCAAACCGCCTATCAGAATCATACCAACGCGGTTCAGTTCGACGGCTATCTCACATACCGGTTCACTGACGTTTCCTACCACTAACACGCCGCTAATTCTGGCCTTGGCTAATTTGCTGATAACATGGTGGGCTAATGGCCGGCAAATGGATGGTATTTCACGAAAGTTCGCCAGGATATTGCCACTGCCGGTCTTTGCAGCTAGAGATACAGATGTCATTTTGGCTTTAATAAATACTTCTGAAGGATCCAGCGAGCAACCTTCATAATGTATAAGCTCGGTGAATCGCAATGGTTTGTGATTTTCTATTTGCAACAGGCCTCCAAACTTGGAATTCATTGGGACACCGGCTTTGAGAAGTGTCCCGTTAACAACGATGCTGCAAACGGTCGCTAGGCCGATTTTTTCTTCGGGTATGATCATGTCGCCGATTTTTCCTCCAGATTCAGCAAATACCACAAGATTGCTTACGCAGAGCCTGGCATTGAACACGGGTTTCATTAAACGCAGAGCTTTTTGAAAATCCTGTTTTTTGAAGATGGATATATTTACCGGAACAAGACCATCGCGCTTATCTAGGTCGAATGTTGTGCGAAAGGCAAGCAGTTCTATGCGGGAAATGGCAAATCCTACTTTATCCTTGACCATCCCATGTTTTAATTCTTCGACCCCTTGTTCCGTGATCATCCGGCCGTCTCTACGTCCGGCGAGTCTAGTCAGACCCTGTTCGTCCATTAATTTGAGGTGATACCTAACAGCCCGTTCACTCAGGTCTATGCCCATCTCATTAAGTTTGCGGGCGATTACAATTGATCCCAGAGGTTCAGGTGATGCTGCCAGAACCTTGAGGATAGAGTGTATCTTTCGTTCTATATCTGTGTTTTCAAAAGCCATATAATAACGGATTACGGCAACCTATTGCCGAAAATTATTACATAAAGGGTTTATGAATGTCAATAATGGTGTTGAAATATGTTGAATATGCTTTGAATTTAAACCGCATTATTCAAATAGAATGGGCTATTCGAGATAAGTTACAGCTCTAAGTACAGCGGATATCGAGAAAACAGATGGCTCTGTGTTGGGATGGATCGGCCAGTATATGTGAGTAGAGACCTGACGTAGTCTCGCTAACATCTATTAACTGT
Organism: Dehalococcoidia bacterium; assembly: GCA_034436215.1. Taxonomy (GTDB): domain Bacteria; phylum Chloroflexota; class Dehalococcoidia; order GIF9; family UBA5629; genus UBA6808. The sequence continues at coordinate 6,468 of DAOTVU010000072.1, read as the reverse complement.
ATGATGTCTTTAAAATCTGCCAGTTCCGGGATAAGATCAGACAATACATTGCGAGAAGTATTGAAATAATCTTTATTAAATTTTGAATCGGGGTCGGAAGGATAGACTGGCAGATACATAATGCCCGATTCTACCAAATCCTGAAAAAAATGTGTCCCATAGGATACTTCCGGTACATGGCCCTTTTCCTCACGCGCAATTTCAACCAGCACCGATGCATTATCTATATCTGCATAGCCTATATTAACACCGAGATTTATATTGCTGCTTCCCCATCTCCCCGGTCCCATCATAATTATTTTACCCTCACAAATAGCAGGATGGCGATTGATGCGACCTACCGCTCGGCCAAGGTATCTTTTGACTTCTTCTGTCTCTATGCTGTCATATCTATCGGGGTCAATATAGAGAATATACCTTATATTATGAACAGCACCGCCGCTAATGAATCGGCTTGAAGTAAAAAGAATGTGTTCATTTTTTATATGTTCTGGAAATTCTATATGACCTGCTGTACCGGGAAGGCGTAGCGATCGGCATTGTAGGAGATTGATTTTCACATTACCTTCAGCGTCAAGGCGTGCCGTAAATTCGGTATCAACAGGTTGTTCATAGACATCTTCCAACCGGCTGAGCATTGCATCCATATATTTTATAAAAGGCGTTTTGTTTATAAACCCATTGAATGTGAGCACCAGATCGTAGGAGTGACCAGCATGGAAGGTAGTTACCATATCCTGTGGATACCCATCAACGATAAGAGAAGCGATCAAATTTAGATAGGGGTAATCGCAATCAACAAGCAATTCGGATATCGGTATAGATTGAAAACTATTTTGCCTAATATTGAGAACATCGACAGTATGCTGTGAGTATTTTATAATTTTAGTGCCTGCTTCAGGACGGAGCTGTGGATGGCTGACTGCAACTATACGCGTATAATCTCCCCCTACTCGGTTGACTGCGCGTGTGCCCAGACCGAAGACCAGCCGTATCATGCCTTTTGTAGGGTCTATGCGGCTGCTCCAAGCATATAGGTTGTGTGAAAAAGCTACTCCTGCAAGTGGGGGGAAGAAATACTCCTTATAAGGCATGCCAGAAACACGCTGTACCAGAATGGCCATTTGTTCATCGTTCTCTCCCAACCCCTGCTTATGCCGGTAAGAAAGGGCATCTGGATTTATAGCACTGGCATACACGAGTTTAACGGCATGCAGGAATGCCTGCATCCGCTCTTCGGGCGTTCCCTGGTTGGCACAGAACTCGCTACGGTATTTACCGGCAAAAGCGTTGCCGAACCGGTCTTCCAGCAGACTGCTAGAACGCACGATAATAGGCGCCTGTCCGAAGTAATCCAGCATATCGCGGAATTGTGCCATTACCTCCTCCGGGAAACTACCCTGAAGAAATAGCCGTTCAACTTCTTCGAATTCCTCGTGACTGATCTGTGAATCGCGGGTAAGCTGCATACGGAGCTGGAAAAGGTTGTTCTTTACAAGAAAGGTAAAAAATACATCGGACCCGATATAAAATGAGTCGTGCGTTTCAAGTATCTGTGAGAAATCCAGCTTACTGTTATCTGAAAGAAGAATGCGTCTGGAAAGCAACATGCCAGCTGCTTTACCGCCGATTCGCCCTGAGCCGATAAGACGATTGCGAATATTTATCAGATCATCTATAGTGAAATACTCATCAGCCAGTTTGTTGAAAGATGGATGATCTCCAATCATCATACGTACCAATTCGTGTTTTAGAGATCTTATTTCAGGCGAATATTCCTTTCTATCAACAGCAGTTGTGCAGTGCTGTAATAGCTGATCATATACAACTTCCCAGGGGGCCATGGATGCAATGGATGATGTCAGTGGTTGCTTTAAAGCTGAAGAAGACACAGCAGCAGCATCGCCGCTGATAGAGACTGGAGACCAGCCATTTTCTGAGATGCGGTGTGGGAGAAACATTTGTGATGAATAGCGGTTCCAGACCTTTATCGGGTGTATATACATCGTGTTCTTAATATGATAAACGTCAATTAGAATTTGTGTTGTATCTCTTATCCTGGCAACTGCGGTATGAAGATGTTTGCCGCGAGTAAGTGCAAAATATGCTACCGGACCCAACTCAAATATGTACGGGCATGTGACCTGAAAAAAGTTGGCAAGTTGTTCATCTGTGGCCCATGTAGTTGCGAGCACCGATAGATTATCGAAAATCAACCGCGCATTTCGATCGCTTTTTTCAATAATGGTATGAACCTCGCCGGCAAACTGGTCGAATCCGGGTGTAGGGTTGATGTTGAAGATTTTAACGGCAGGGATATTTGATAATAAAGGTGGATGTTGTGCAAAGCGGAAATATATGCATTCAAGTTTGTTTTCGATCGCATACTTTGCAAATTTTTCGGCGAAAAACGCGTAATCTGCCATATCATCAATCTGCCAGACGATATTATCGCCGGGCAAAAGTCCCTGTATTAAACTGTCAAGGTCTGAAATTCCTGTGCTGATAGTCATGATATCTCCAGAGAAAATATCCGCATTTAATGTATATCATTCTTTAATCTTTAAATATGCTATAAAAACATATAAAAAATATGTCCTACCTGTCTTGGTAAATTATATAACATTGTATAATATTGCATGATTTTATATCTGGGGGTTTTGTTGTCTGTCTCATAGGTAGCAATGAACTAGGGATTTTGGAAAGTCCCCCTTCTATATATTATTGGAGTAAGATAACAAGTGTTTTGTATAAGCGATGAAAGTTGTACTTAGCAAGTCACCTGGTTAGTCGGTAATTTAGTTCTTAAGGGTCCAAACGTGGATTTGAATCGTAAAGCTATTCATACGCTATGGTCTCATTAAATTTCTCTATGTCCTATTTTATCTTTTGGGATTTTGATTATTGAAAAGTATCCTGAATACCCAATCTGGTGTTTATTGCATTATTCTTTTTGAGTTCTTACGCGTATTTGCTCTTTTCCCGGCAATCTACTCTGCCCTATTCTGATCGATATAGAGTTCATATATTCGGTGCACTCTCTAAAAATTTCAGGTGGAAATCATCTTGGAGTATTCCTTATGATAAAACTTTTAGCTTCTTCTTCCCATATTAAGGGTATATTTTCCTTAACTGTCTTAATATATATTGCTAGATAAAGATGAATTCCTATTTCATTTTATAGTGAGGCTCTTTTGATTGGTCAGCTAGGTCCTAGTGGGCACATATTTAGAGTTCTTAAAGCCATTCAACTACTAGTCTTTCATGTGTCTCAAATTCCATAAGTTCTGCCAATTCTATCGATGTATCATATTTATCCTTTCTTAATGAGAGGCAGTATGGCTATTGAATAAACAAATTTATGTCTGATTTGGATATACGTGACGTCTATCAGTCAAATCAATTTGATGCTGCTAATGCACTTGTTCTTAATTGGATTAGCTTATATAGGAGCTCCATATTTTATATCAGTACTTTTAACTCATTTCTCTAACCCTAACTATCCAGCTTTAGGGGCTTAATCCATAAATCACTATAAACATACTCGCCCATAGATTATGAGCAACGTTATTTAGGGTAATTGCAATTCCTACCTCAAAAGACTGTTTCTAAACTGCGACTGCAAGTTGGAATTCCCTTGGCATTGAAGATATTAGGAAACTGTAAACTAACTCTTTCTTTAATTTTTTATAATGATAATCGCAGAAGATAGAAGCATTCTTCATGATAGTTATTTTGACTGCCATAGTATATATCAGCTATGACTAACTGGGATTTGGTTTACGGCTACCTCTCGGTACTGCTTTCTCTATCAGAATCGGTATCTGTTGTGTGTCATACACATTAGCCATTGTGGCAATAAATCCTCAAATCATCTTTATAGCCTAATCCGCGTGTATCAGAAAACTATTACTAAAAGATAAGAGCATTGATGTAGTGATTTTACAATCGAGATTGCCCATATAACTGTTATTGAATGCATTTTCCTGTCTGTCCAATTTTTCCTTTACTGTGCACATAGTAGCTTCCATGTGTTCAAGGTCTTCAATGCTTCTAACTGTTACCGTTTTGCAGGTTTGTGAACTGTTCAAAGTCTAAAAATGACGGGGTAAAAATATTTATAGATTTTTAATTTCTCTTTTTATAATTTTATTTTTCTAAAGCTGTTTAAACGGGAGGGCGTGGATTAAATATTATTTTTATTACTCAAATTTTCATATTTAATTATTTTTTACTTTCGCTGGGAGCTTTAATATTGTTTATATTTTGTTAATGGCATAACCGATTAACTTATATACGAGTTTGGCGGCTGTAAATGCGCAGGAAGATGGTCCTTGATCCGGACATAGCTCGACCACGTCGAATCCAACTATTTTTCGATTGATAGATACCTGACGTAGTAAAGAAAGTACCGGTTGCCATAACAAGCCACCGGGTTCCGGTGTTCCCACAGCTTCCATTATTGATGGGTCGAATACATCAAGGTCGATGGTAATATAAACGTTATCGGAAAGAGCATTAATAATCTCCTTCAGAGTTGACGGTTCTTCTAAATAAGCGAAAATAGAATTATGGAGGTTATGCGATTTAATAAATTCACTTTCTTCTAAGCTCATACTTCTTATACCCACCTGTATAACAGGACAGTATTCGAGAATTCTTCTCATAGTACAGGCATGGCTGAATTTTGTACCGAGGTAATGATCTCGCAGGTCTGCGTGGGCATCTAGCTGTAAAACTGAAAGGTTTTGATATTTTTCACGATATGCTTTAACTGCACCTGAACTTATGGAATGTTCGCCTCCAAGCATGGCTACAAACTTGGAATTTTCGAGCAAGAATCTAATAGTTTTATAAACTCTAAAATTCATCGACTCTGGACTGCTGTAATCTGGCTCCAGATCGGGCAGAGTATGTATGCCTGTTTTATATATCTCCTTTCCAAGTTCAACGTCAAACCATTCCAGGTAGTAGGAAGCATTAATTATTGCTTCAGGTCCGTTACGGGTACCACTATGCCATTCAGTGGTAGCATCGTATGGGACAGGTAAGATAACCACTGAAGCCTTATCCCAGTCAGAATAGGGTGGGTTTAATCCAGCAAAATTTCGAGGTTTGGCCGAGAAATTGGCGCTTACGTTCATATGGAATTTAGTTCTACTATTTCATGACAGGCTTTGAGATCGGATGGCTCCCAGTCTCTTCGTACTATACTGCTTCTCATTCTGACAAGTTCGAATTTTTCTTTAAGGTCAATTATTACTTGATGTGCATCAAAGTCCTTGCATGAGAAAACATCGATATTGATAAAATTTCTTTCAACAAATGTGTGGACACCGATGTGACTTTCAGCTATAAAAACCAATCCAGATATCCCCCAATCTTCCGGCTTTTTACCTGAATATTTAAAAACAATGGGGCCGGAAATCTTGGTCATACCGATTTTTGCGGGATAGGAATCAAGAAGCTCGTATATATAATTTTCATCCTGCAAAATGTCTCTATTTTTTCCGAATCCATCTATTATAAGGTGCATTTTATCTCCTACAGCATAATTTTTCTTAATTCGAAAAGGGCTGAAACTGCGGCCCGCTGTTTTATTTGTGTTCGATTTCCAGGAAAAATGCGTTGAAATGAGTAGTTATGATTTCCGTCATCTATCCCGATTATGATAGTACCCGGTTTATAATCCGGAGCTTCATTTTCCATTACGCCGATCAATCCCACTCCTACTGATGAATTAAATCTGCGCTTTACTGCGGTAGCAGCCTCTTTGGCGGTCTGCTGACTTATATCTCCATATTGCATCATTACGTTTTCGTTCATACCGAAATCCGGCCTCAATCTGTTATGGTTAATTACGATACCGCATTTATAAAATTTAGTGCTTTCAGCTGTTGCAGTTATCATATTGGCCAGTATTCCCCCGGTATTGATTTCGAGAGTAGCCAAGCTGAGATTCTTGCTGATAAATATGTTTGATATCAACCCTTCCAGAGTATCATTATCTATACCCCAGATGTATTCACCTGCAATCTGTCGGAGCTCCTTGACCGTTTTATCGACCATCGACTTTGCGCGTTCCTCTGTTTCAGCTTTGGCAGTTACACGAAGATGGATACCATCCGGCTTTGCGTAGATGCCCACGGAAGGGTTGTCGTGGAGTAGATAACTTCTGGTTAGTTCGCCGAGCTTTGCTTCGCTTAAACCGAAGGTTTTAATTGTGCATGAGATTATAACGGAACTACAATATTTTTCTTTTATCCGCGGAGCTATCACGTTGTTCCACATTAGTTGCATTTCACTTGGTGGCCCGGGCATCGAGATTATGACATGACCTTGTTTTTCCACCCACCAGCCCGGTGCGGTACCTCTTGGATTGGGTATTATTTGGCATGATGGAATAACCGCGGCTTGTTTAATGTTGCTTTCAGGCATTTCCATATTAAATTGTCTGAATAAATTCTT
>DAOTVU010000071.1:0-24924 GCA_034436215.1 Dehalococcoidia bacterium | reverse complement strand
TATGCCTTGTAAATATTCATATGGAAGGTATTTTATTGCCAGGCGGAAGTAAGAGTTCCATCGTTTGACTGCCAGTGCGGGAGCCATACAAGTGCAACGAGCTTAACTGAAATGTCCTTTTTGGTAGGTCTGACAGCCAGTTTAAGCAATTCTTCGGTATCGGGATTTATTTTAGCACTGAGCTGGTCAGTTTCATTTTTGAACTCCTGCTGAAGTTGTTCAAGCTTTTGTTGATAGGTTGCCAGTGTTTCGCGGGCGCGGTCGATATCCTCTTTTTCCTTTATTATCCGCCCGGCGCTGCGTGCGGCTGTAGTAGCTCTTCCTACAGTGCCGGTGCTGATTGCCCTGCGTCCCATAAATGCGCCCAGGAGCGTGGCCCCGACGGAAATAACCGTTTGCATCTGCTGCTGTTTTTGCTGAGCGGTTTCACGGTCAACCGCCTGCTGTGCCCTTCGTGCCTGTTCTTCGAGTGCAGCGATCTTTGCCTGATATTTTTGTCTTAATTTCTCTACCATATCGTCTCTCTGCTCCCGGACACTCTGAGAAAGGCGTATTCTGAAATCGCGCTCCGTCTCGCCGGGTCTGGAAAATTGTTTGTATGTTGGGCTTTTAAACAGCTCGATCTTTTGACTCCCATATATCCAGGAAGCGAAATCATTGCCCCATATATTGTAACTGCGTGCTTTCGTTGCCATTGCAGGAAGAGATTCGAACGATGCCTGCCCCCGGGGTGTTTTCTCCAGATCGGATATTTTAAAATCGGCCTCCCTGGCATTTTCCCAGTTTACTACTAGAGGTTCATCTCCGAACTCGGTGTAGAAAGTGCAATTCTGTGTGAGGTCTATGGCGTATTTATCATCGCTGAACCGCACCTGCGCCGAAGCAAGTATAGCGGGCTTATAGTACAGTTTACTATCTGTTCGATTGCCCCTGACCGGGACAAAATACTGGGTTACATCTGGTGGGATAACCGGTTGGCCTACCGAAGCATTAATGGCAGTAGCCAATGGAGAAGTTGTTGAAGTTGGTACACGGGCCACTCCACCACCCTCTTTTACCGGGCTCACCGTTGAAGGTTGTTTGCCAAACTGGCCTCTAATCGGATCCATTAATAGCTTTATCTGACTACGAGTCATGGGACCACGCAGATACGACATCGCCCAGCGGCTTTCAAAAACGATAGGAGAATTGTCATGTACATTGTTCATAACAAATATGCGATTGCCCAACCCTGAGATAATTTGATCCATCGACTGGCGGTCGAAAGTAGTATTCTGTGCAGCCACTGCGCTCTGGAGTCCATCCAGCAGTCGGATTTTATCCCGTTCAGTTTGCAACCTGCCGATGAACCAGGTACCGGTATTGGCAAGCCCTTTATAGTCGAGATCAACAGGATTCTGAGTGGCCAGTAGAACACCGATGCCAAAAGCCCGTGCCTGCTTCAGTAATGTTAAAAGCGGTTGTTTGGAGGGTGGATTGGCAACCGGTGGGAAATACCCGAATATCTCATCCATATAGAGGATGGAGCGAAGACTGGTAGTGCCTTCCTGCTCTCTCATCCAGGCAATTATTTGGTTCAAAAGGAGTGAGACGAAAAACATGCGTTCGGAATCACCAAGGTGTGAGATAGAGAATATGGATACCCGCGGTTTGCCGGTAGCGGCGTATAGTATCTGACCTATATCCAGTGCTTCACCTTCAAGCCATACATTAAACCCGGGCGCAGCCAGCAGGTTATTAAGGGATAACGCCAGTTCAAATCGATCTTTGGAAGGGAAAAAAGAATCAAGGTCCATGATGCCTATTTTATTAACCGGCGGAGTCTGGATCTGTTGGATGAGCGCAGCTAGATCGAGATCAACGCCCTGCCGCCAGGCATTATCCAGAATCGTCGAAATTAAAATATGTTCCCTGCTTTTAATAGGATCGATATCTTTGCCCAGCAAACCGAGCAGGCTGGTGGCTGTTGACATAATTCTATCTCTGAGCAGTTCGTTATCTTCCAGAAACGATGTGGGAGGTGCAGCGAAAGATTTCAGTATCGAGATGGGTATTCCGGCGGTACTGCCAGGCGTATAGATGACGAAATCGGCAGCCTGCCTTAATCTTGCTATGCGTTCTCCTGACTGATTCCAGGATGACAGCCCATTTTTCCAGAGCTCAGCCTGGTTAACTGCATAATCCTGTGGTGAAAGCCCTTTACGACGGGCATCATCTTCATTTATCCAGTGGGCAAAATCTTCCGGTTTTAATTCAGGAAAGGTCAGCAACAGATTGGCCATATCCCCTTTGGGGTCGATTACGATAGCTGGTATTCCGTCTATGGCGGCTTCTTCCAATATGGCAATGCATAACCCTGTTTTACCGCTGCCCGTCATGCCAACACATATTCCGTGGGTAACCAGGTCTTTAGAATCATAGAGTATAAGGTTTTCCTTAGACTTTTTTGATGTGAGATCATATTCCCGCCCTATGAAGAATACCCCTAATTTTTCATAATCTTCCATAGCATTTGCCTCCCTTCCGATATTATCTATAAGTAAGTTAAGTCTCGGCAGATTCCTGTGTATTATGCCTTATATGTTCTTCTCTTTGTTTTTTCTGCTGCTGCTCGAGGTATTCAATGGCAAACTCGCTGAATTTAATTACACGTCCGTTTCTAATCCTTGCTTCTGGTTCATCTATATATTTGTTGAACATTTCATCGAGATCGACTTCGACACATAGATCGAGTATGACTTTTTTGCCCCACTCAAATCCTTCTCTGAACGGGTTTTTGTCGTGATATTCCGGTGTATGTATGTCTGTAAAAAGGATTTTTACTTTTCTCATAAAAGTTACCCGGTGATAAATATTATCGGACGGAAATTTTAAAACCGCAATCTCAAGTTTTAGATATCAGAGGTATCGTCGTGCCGCTGCCTATTGCGATAACCTTCTTATCCTGATTATAAACTTTTATCTCCGAAATGCACACCCGTTTTCCGGTTTTTAAGACACGGCACTCGGCTGTCAGTATGTCATCAGCTGAAGCAGCATTTATGAAATGGATATTGAACTGTGTGGCGACGTTAGGTGTAATTACAGAATTGGTTGCATATGCAAAAGCCTGATCGGCAACTGAGCATATGATGCCGCCAAATACCATTCCATTAAAGTTTAAATATTCGGACTTCATGGGCATGCTGACCCTCGCATATCCCGACGATAGTTCCTCCAATCGCATATCCAGAAAGGAAGAAATAGCCTCTTTCTTCCCCAGTTCGATTAACTTCATTATCTCTTCATTCATAGCAGGATTGACCTCTTAGCATTAAATTACCTGCTATGTTATCATAATAGACGGCATTTGCAACAAGTTCTGCTTATGGCCTGAAATTTAAATGAATACTATGCGATTACCTCTTGATCGTCTGCTTTGCTGGCTGGTGGTTGCGGCTGTCTCAATATATGCCGGTGGAGTACTGCAACCCTCGGCTGCCAGTGCAGGTATTATGCGCTGGGAAACTATTGTTACACCGAATTCCCAGCCAAATAAAAATGATATCCTCAATCCGTTTTTCAGCGATAATAAATCGGGCGGCAGCGAAATCAGGGATCTGGCAGTAGGCGGTGATGGTAAGACATTGCTGGCCGCGGTTACGGTAGATAACTGGACGATTACGCCGGGAACTGTCGGCCAACCGCATGGGCCTCTCGGTATCGTTATGTCTTCCAATAACGGTGGTATTTCCTGGTCGATGGCACCTCAATTGCATTTAATGAGAAGTGCAGGCTGGTCGGCTGATAACCATGTTTATAATGTCCGCATCGCCCCGGACGATTCCCGTCTATGGGTTGTTACAGCGGGTACTCTGGACAGCGGGCCGGTTCAGTTGTGGGTAAGTGCCGATGCAGGGGCCACATGGAGCAATACAAACGTACCTTCACTTCTGCAGGGAGAAGCCATATGTGCCATCGATATATCGATTAATTACGGGATCGGCAGGGACTTTGCCATAGGTACCAGAAGTGGTCTGGGAGATGGGAGGCTTTTCATTATGAAAAGTGGCGGATTCAGCACATGGATGGAACAGGCCAAACCACTGGAGTCAAAAATAGACTATTTTGCTCTGAAATTTTCTCCAACTTACAGCGGGGATAACTCGATTGCTGTTGTTTATGCTGACGATAACCGAACTATCTATAATGTCGGCATCAGGGATATTAACAATAACTCAATACTAACCTGGGCATTCAGTAACGGTGGTGTGGAATTAGCCGCGTCGGATAACGCATCACCGTCGTATTCAAGTCTGGCGGTGGCTTCGTTAAGTCTTCCTTCCGATTTCAATGGTCAGGTCAGCAGTTTGAGGCGAGCTTTCGTGAGTCTTTATTCGCCCTATGATAATATAACTGATAATGCAACCGGTATATTCAGAATCGATGACTATACACCTGCAATGTTGTATAACAGCACTCTTAAGCCGAAGCTTCAGGTTTATAGCATTGCATTCTTCGGGACATATGCATCGGGCAAATTGATGGCAGGCATGGTATGGGGATCTCCCTGTCTGGCAGCGGTGCCTACATTATTTGCCGACACTCCCTGCACCTGTGCTGGTTCCTGTCTTTATGCATCTTTAAAACCTCCTACAGGCGCAGCCAATCAAGGTATATGTTACAGCGAAAATTTGACGGGAGTCGGCAGTGCTATAGTAGCCTGGAGCCCGGATGGGTCTCTGGCATATGCAGCTACAGGGTCGGGCCTGATATCTGATAATACTACCTGGTGGAACTCGTCCAGAAATGCCGATCCACTGGATGCCAGCAGTGAGCCGCATCCCTGGATTTCTACCATCATTTCCAATGATGAAACGGCTCTTTCAATCAGCCGTAATAACGGTGAAACCTGGAATCAACTTTCACTCATAGATACTACTATAGATTGGTTTAATGATGTGGCCGTTTCACCGGACTGCACTACCATATACCTGGCTTCAGTGCACAGGAATATCGGATTAGGATGTAACGAGTTCGATAGTGTCTGGCGATATACTTCCAGCCCGGCTATATCAGCTCCTCTACCAGCTCTGGCTCCTGCCGGGACGTACTGGGAACGTGTGCTGTGCCATACCACTTCGTATACGTGCGCATATCCGCAGACGGATTTACCACTTTTGCGTGTGGTATCGTCCTGTAATGACTCTCAGGAGGGGGGTGTAGTTGGATGGGCGGCTCAATATGGTGCTGTCATCAGTGGTAATGGCACCATCAGCGGAGGTGTGATGGCATGGTCACCCGATTACGGTGATTATTGGGTGTCGATCACACCGAGAAATATAGTGCAGGATTTCACATTCGAGTCGAGCAGGGTTATCTATGTTCTCAGTCCTCTGGGCTATGTACAGCGTCTAGTCTATACCGGGACTGCATGGTCAACCTCGTTACCCAGCAGCTCAACAGATATGATAGCGCACACCATTTCGGCCAGGAATGGAAAAGTTCTGGTCGGTGCAGCCAGTATATCGAATGATAACGGTATTTCTGTAGCATATTCCTCGGATGGTGCTAAAACATGGTACATATTCAGGAACGGTACACCATCAGGAGGAAATGTCCACGTGATTTTTGATGTAGACTGGGAAAATAACTTCCTCATTTATGCAGCAACCGATAACAGCAGTGGCTCTGTTTATCGCAATAAAGCGCCTGGATTTACCCGATGGGAAGGCAATGACATGATGGATATTTCTAACGGAGCAACGGGTGCCGACTGGTGGAGCGATAATTACTCTATGGCCTGTGGAGATCCACCCCATCGAGTTGGGTATTACGGGATAACTATGGCTTATACGGGTAAACCTCAGCCGGCATTGTATGCCGCACATGATAACATATCTACCTCACAGGCTAATGCTCCCGGCCAGCCACCGTTTAACAGTGCTGTTTGCCGCACACTGGAACCGCGCAACGGCATGCCCAAACCAGGTATTTACTGGGATTGTCTGGATATATATTCTCCGCCCGACCAGAGCGGGGTTAAATTTACACTGGAGCCGTCTTCTTTGAAATCTTGTGGATGCTGCTCTATCAACAGCTATACTACTCTATTGGCGATAGATAATCAATCGGGGATGACAGTCGATTTAAACGGCATTGTGGCAACGGATAATATTACAAAACTCCTTCAATTTGTTGGATTGAAAGGACGTTATCAGCATGATCCCGGTTACTGTCCGGAAAGAAATCGGGGCATGCTCTGGAGCTATACTGACTGTCTGGCCAAGAAAGCACCGGCATTGCGTAATCCGCCTGATCAGGCCTTAGTCGGTTCCGACCCGGTAACCGGCAGAAATCAGCAAATAGATTTTTCATGGGAACAGCTCTGTCTTTCCAGCGCCTATCAGATGCAGATCGCTAAAGATAGGTCGTTTGCACTGCGCATTAATCCCCAGTTAAACAATGAAAATAATGTACAGGCTGTTACGGGTTCCATACTTGTGCAGACCGATCCGGTTAATGTAACCAGTCCGGCTATCTGGATCTCGCCGGGGGCTTTGCCGGAGGCCGGTGCGGAATACTACTGGAGAGTGCGGTCTTATCAATCAGCTACCGGTCAGATAGCTGTAAGCCCATGGTCTGAAGCCCGTAGCTTCAAGATAAAACCGGGATTTATCGTTAGCTCGCCCTATTTCGGAGTTCAGCTGCTATCTCCGGATAACGGTTGTCTCGATTGTAAGGTCAGGCCGGCTTCGTTCTCATGGTCGCCGTGGAAAGAAGCTACCCGGTATGAGTTTATACTGGCCACCGATCCGGAATTTACACAGGTGATAAAGAAGGCATATACAACCACAACCGCTTACGAATACGATGGTATGCTTGAATACAATAAAAACTATTTCTGGCGTGTCAGAGCTGTAGAATTGAACGGTCAGCCTATTCCCAGTGACTGGAGTGCAACCTTCAGTTTCAGGACAGAATCCGCACCTTCTCAGACCAAGCAAATGCCGGAAGAACCTGCCACTCCTATCTGGGTCTGGGCTATCATAGGTATGGGCGTGGTGTTATCTATTATCACGCTCATATTATTAATCAGAACCCGCGGTTGATCTATGTAGGGAAATCCTTTATCTGATACTGCCCGTTTTCTATAATTAGTATGAGAGTGCAATCTGAGTGTTACAACTGTTTGAAAAAATTAGCCAATCAGATAGCTGATCTGGCCACTTCTGAAGACGAATTGCGTGAAAAGGCAAAAGCTACAGCCCTGGCAATCCTGGATTCGAAATTCAAACAGGGCATGATTTCGGTTGTTATCGCATCGGAAATCCACAGGTCAATCTGCGAAATCACGGGAAATCACGACCCGTTTCGTTTTATGAAAGATGTCGAAATCGAAAAAGCAAAAAGATTGTATGATCTGATAAAAGGGAATTTTGGTTCGGATTTTTTGGGAGCGCTGAGGCTGGCCGCTCTGGGCAATTCTATTGACTTTTTCCGCCCTATCGAGGCGGTGGAACGAGAAATAGCCGATATGGATATCGATTTTAAAATAAATGATTGTGACAGGTTCGAACAAAAGGCGAGAAAAGCCCATCTGATGCTATATTTGGCCGATAATGCAGGCGAAATGTTTTTTGATATGCCACTGCTCAATCTGATGCGGAAACACGGCCGTACTGTTTATGTAGTAAAAGAAGCACCCATACAGAACGACGTAACCCGGGATGAGATAATGAGAGGGAATCTGGTAACGGCTGCCGGTGAGACAGCAACTACGGGAACGGCTACACCGGGGATAGATTTTTCAGCCGCATCGGAAGAGTTTATAAAGCTTTTCAGACAGGCCGATTTTGTACTGGCCAAGGGGATGGGCTATTATGAGACATTGGAAGAATTGCCGGCTGAAGGGCGGATATTTTTCTGTTTAAAAGCCAAATGTCTGCCTGTAGCCAGATCTTTAAATGTGCCGTTAAATAGCTATGTAGCAATGTTGCATTAGTATGGGTTTAAGAGATAGCCATGCCGTTTACAAGACCTGAAATTATCAGACCGCCTAGTGAACATGATAGCTACTATCTTCCGTTAACTTCGGGTTGCTCGAACAATACCTGTGGCTTTTGTGCTTACTCTTTTACCAAACTTGCAATACGCGATTTGGAAGAAGTGAAGCAGGAAATCGATGCAATGTATCTGTATGTTAATAACAGGATTATGGTACCATTTCAACCGGAAATAGTTTATATGATCCTGCGGCGCTGGAATGGAAAAAAAGTATTTCTACAGGATGGTGATGCCCTGGTTTATCCCTATCCAAAATTATTAGAGGTGCTTATATATCTCAACCAAAAATTTCCCCGCATCCAGAGGATTGCCAGCTATGCCACACCACAGGACATTTTGCGGCGCAGTATTGAAGAACTGAAGGCTTTGAAAGATCAAAAATTGGGTATACTGTATATGGGAGTGGAAAGCGGAGACGACAGGGTTCTCGAATATGTACGTAAGGGTGCCACACATGATCAAATGGTGGAAGCCGCACAGAAAGTTAAACAGGCGGGTGTGCTGCTATCGGTTACGGTGATACTGGGTCTGGGAGGTGTAGAGGGGAGTGAAGAGCATGCCAGGGAAACTGCCCGCATCTTAACAGAGATGGATCCCGATTTTGCCGGAGCTCTAACGCTTACCTTAATACCGGGAACGTTTTTATATAATGAAATGGAAGCAGGACGATTTAAGCCCATAACACCTTTTCAATCACTGCAGGAACTGCGCATAATGGTGGATAAATCGAATTTCACCAATTGTTTCTTCAGTTCGATGCATGCTTCGAATTACTATGCCGTTCGTGGTACCATGCCATCAGACAAAGACAAAGTTCTCAGGCAGCTGGATATAATTCTGGAAAAGCGCGATCCCGCTTTATTGCGTCCGGAATTTTTAAGGGGACTCTAAACATCGCTACGACTTACTATCGGCAGTGGCTTGATTTAAAAGGCTGTCCGGAAAAACAGAGATTACAGGAATTTGTCTATTTCATGTAGTGTGTGGATAACCGGGCAATCACGATTTATCGAGCTGTTGTTACGATCCAGAAGTACGGGAAATATACCTACACTACGAGCGCCGACCACATCCTGTTCGTACTGATCACCGATAAATATAGTCTCAGAGGGGGCAGCTTTCGCCTTTTTCAGAGCCAGTTCAAAAATCTCGGGGCTGGGTTTGTCATAACCTACTTCAAAAGAGGTTACCTTGAAATCCAGAAATGGTGAAAAGCCGAGCTCATCGCAATACGAATCAATATCCTGTCCCACATTGGAAATCAAACCTGTTTTCAGATTTTTTGCCTTGACCTTCTTGAGTGCCGGCAACGCATCTTCGAAAGAGATAAATCTAAAGCCTATGGAGAAGGCTTTGCCGAGTATATTGAGTACCTGTTGAGGAGTTACAGGTGTTTTCGCATTTTTCAATATGCGGGTACCGTACTCGATATAGGCTGATATTTTATCCTTTTCCTCACGTTGTCTGATTGGCGATTTGAAGTTTTCTTTGCGCCAGTAATTATCAGCATCCGGCAGAGCAGAAGCTATAGATTCACGATCCACATTTACCCCCATTTCGCGGGCGATCGAAGCATAAACGTCTTCCCTGGGTGGATCGAAAAAAGCCAGTGTGTTGAAGAAATCAAAGCATACGACTTTAATCATAGTGTATTAGATTATGGCGAGTGTACCTGAGAATGTCAATTGGTTTTAGATAGATGTGTCCTTGACACTTGCGGCATTTCTTAATTAATATGCTATACGCGAGATGAAACTGACGGTTATTGATGCCCTATCCTTGAGCGATGCCTGGTATCAATGTTTAAAGGCGGCATTGCTTGAAGGTCGCGAATATGTGATCCAGCAGGGCAGCTTTGAGGGTATACGGCGCAGAGAAATTGAACTGGTTGCCGTTAACATAAGTTGTCCGGATATCCGGCCGCTGAGTCCGGATGTGCCCAACGGCGTTCCTCTTCCTACCACAGATGATAATATAGAGGAATATATGTCTTATCTGATGACGCCCGATAAACAGGAGAATGAAGAATACACTTACGGTGAGTATCTTTCACCCCAGATTGAGGAAGTTATAAGAAGATACCGGCTTGGCTACGACACCAATCAGATGACGATGTGTGTTGGGAGCAAGGATAGCATTTACCAGAAGGATCCTCCGTGTTTAAGGTTGATCGATACCCGTATTCAGGACGGCAAGCTGCATTTTATCGTTTACTTTCGTAGCTGGGACTTATGGGGTGGATTCCCAACCAATCTGGGTGGTTTGCAGATACTCAAGGAATATATGGCATCGGAAATAGGTGTGGGAGATGGAGAGATACACGCTTTCAGTAAAGGACTGCACCTCTATGAGCATGCCTGGGACCTGGCGAAGATGGTTTTGAGAATGCCGCTTGATTGATACGTTGAGTCACTGATTCCAGGTATAGCCGTTGTTCCTGCTGTGCGAGAAGGCTGCTTCAGTTCCACTTGTGCCGGCAAAAGCCATGTTTCCATCGGTTGACCAGGCTACACGTGCTTCGCGTGAGCCGGTTGGAGGTTTTTGACTGGGTTGCCATGCGGGTGCCGAAGGAGTTGCTCCCAGCGGATTACCGGCAAAAAAGGTATTTATTGTATAGCAATTGATATCAGCACAACGGGCCGCACCGACTAAAATCTTGCCGTTTCGGCTGGAACCGTAATAGGCAATCGATGCCACAGGTGCTGGAGAGTTCATTCGATATACCTGTGTGTCGTAGATGTGGTACACATCCTGGCCGGGATGATTTTTACTCCACGAAGCTATAATATGTCGTAAATAAGAGGAGCTTCCGTTGAAGTCGGAAGGTAGAGCAATGTCTGCATAATTGAGGGGTGTACCCGAAGAGCCGGTCCCCGGTACACCGAGTTCAACAGGAAATCCGCCGTACATATTCCATGATATCGCATTTGATCCCAGGTCACGCACGCCCATATATAGATACGTCTTTGCAGTTGTACTGGCTATAGCTATCAATGTGCCATCTGCCGAGAAAGAGGGAGAGTATTTTACAGCGAAAATGTCAGCACCGGATAAACCTGCATCAAACCATCCGCTGGGGAAATTGGACAGGATATTAAGCAAAACTGCGCCGCCGGCTATACCATTCCATAACCCGGCCGCAATTTCCCGTTTTGGCGTTCCGTAATCGGGTGAGATGGATATGCAGCGAACAGCACGGCCGCCTGTTACAGCGGAAAGTCCTGTGGTGCTGAATGAAGCCCCGGCATCTGTAGAAATGTAGATTTCCCTGCCGCCATCGGTGCTAACGGCTACTATCCGGGGATCATCTGGTGCAACCGCTATATCTACCCATGGTGCACTTCCGCTTATTTTGCTTGAGATATCCGACCAGCCTGCGCCAAGGGAATCTGATCTGTATAAGCGGCCCCAGCTCGAGTTCAGAGCATATAGAGTCATGCCGTCGCCCGCTACGGCTATTCTACTGACATCACCGCCGATTAATCTCAGGCCGGTGCCGCCACCAACAAATAAAGATGGTCCGGGCATTGAAGGTGGAGCTTCAGCAACAGTAAAACTGCGCTGTGCCGGTTCTGCTTCGATATTGCCCTCAGTATCCATTGCCTTTACATAAAATGTATATCTGCCGGGTTTAACCCCGGAAAAAGTGCGGGAAGTGGCCGTTAAAAAGGGTGTATATTCAAGATCGTAACCTTCGAGGAAGGTTGCATAAGAAATCGGTGAGGAGTCTGTGGACGTGAGATTGCATTTCCAGCGGAAGATGAAAGTATTATTGTCGACAACGTTGGAGGGACCCTCGGTTATGATGGTCTTAATGTTGACATTTTGTTTTGTTTGCAGTTCTGCTTGTGGCTGGGGTGGTGGTAGAGTGGGTGCTTGAACATTCTGCATACAGGCAGTCAGTATTGATATCCCTGTCAAAAAAATAAAAAACGATCGGCCGGATGTTGATATTATGATTTTTTTAACTTCGTTCATCCGTATGATATTTAATTATAGCGCTTTTGTCTCCAATCATATGATATACTGGCTGATTTTAAATCTTAATTCAGGCTTAACATTTGAAATGGTATAATTTAGAGTCTTTACCGTCAATCAGGAGGGAAAAGTGCCACAGGAATCGAATATAGTTGATATGGATAAAATCGTATCATTATGCAAAAGGCGTGGTTTTGTATTTCAGAGCAGCGAAATATATGGAGGGTTAAATAGCTGCTGGGATTACGGTCCGCTGGGTGTGGAATTAAAACGGAATATCAAGGACTACTGGTGGAAGAAAGTCGTGCAGGAGCGCGATGATATGGTAGGCATAGATGCAAGTATCATGATGCATCCGCAGGTGTGGGTCGCCAGCGGCCATGTATCCGGATTTTCGGATCCACTGGTTGAATGTAAAAATTGCCGCCACAGGTTCCGTGCAACTGATATTGATGCTTCATCCTGTCCGGATTGCGGAGGTGCCATCACCGAACCACGGATGTTTAATCTGATGTTTAAGACCTTTATGGGACCGGTTGAAGATGATGCAAGTATAATATATCTGCGCCCTGAAACGGCTCAGGCGCAGTTTGTAAACTTCGTTAATGTGCAAACAACCACCAGGAAAAAATTACCTTTCGGCATTGCGCAGATCGGAAAATCATTTCGCAATGAGATTACAACAGGCAACTTCATCTTTCGTACACGTGAATTCGAACAGATGGAAATAGAATATTTCGTTAAGCCCGGTACTGATATGGAATGGTTTGATTACTGGGTAAAAGAAAGACTAAATTACTACATAAGTATGGGTATAAAAAAAGAGAACTTAAGGCTGCGCCAGCATACTGCCGAAGAGCTGGCACATTATGCCAGAGGGTGTTTTGATGTAGAATATAAATTCCCTATAGGATGGTCGGAAATTGAAGGTATAGCTAATCGGGGCGACTTCGATTTAACACAGCATTCGAAGTATAGTGGTAAGACGCTGGATTATTTCGATGAGGAGTCGAACGAACACTATATACCTTACGTAATAGAGCCGTCTTCTGGAGTTGATCGCACATTACTGGCCTTGCTGGTAGATGCCTATGATGAAGAGCCTGCCGATAAGGAAATACGTGTTGTCCTCCACATAAAACCTCAACTGGCACCTATCAAGGTTGCCGTTTTGCCGCTCAGTCGCAATGAAAAGCTTTTGCCGAAGTCCAAAGAAGTCGCTTCATTATTGAGACCCCATTTTATGATCCAGTATGATGATGCTCAGAGCATAGGCCGTCGTTACCGCAGGCAGGATGAGATTGGAACGCCCTACTGCGTAACCATCGATTTTCAATCTCTGGAAGATGATCAGGTTACGATCCGCGATCGTGATAGCATGCTGCAAATAAGGGTTCCGGTAGCTGAGCTGGTGGATGTACTGAAAGATAAATTCAAGGAATGAGGCATACATAACATCCTGACGATATTAGTAGAATATGAGAGTTGTACATTTTGCAGATACGCATATAGGGGTGGAAACATATGGAAGGATTGATCCTGTTAGTGGCTTATCCACTAGGGTCATTGATGAATTGAAAGCGCTCGATGAGGTGGTCAATTTTGTGCTTTCCAACAGGATCGATCTGGTGCTGTTTTGCGGTGATGTATATAAAAACCGTGAACCTTCGCAAACACATCAAAGGGAATTTGCTGCCAGAATAAGGCTGCTTTCAGAAGCGAAGGTGCCAACGGTTATTGTGGTGGGTAATCACGATTTGCCCGGGTCTCAGTACAAAGCCAATTCGGTGGATATATTTGAAACCTTAAACATCGATAATATTTATATTGCCAGAGTGCCCGAAATCAAACTAATAGAGACTGCAAGCGGCCCCATACAGGTGGCGGTACTGCCCTGGCTCAGGAGAAACGCACTGCTACTGCACGATCAGATGAAAAATCTCGATATTGATGAGATTATAGGCAAAACACGGGAAATCATAACCTCTGAACTTGTATCTATGGCGGGACGCATTGACACCTCCTTCCCTGCGGTTCTGGCGGCTCATGTTGCTGTAAGCAATGCCAAACTCGGAACTGAGCGTAATATGATGATCGGCAATGATCCTGAAGTAATGCTGAGCAGTATTGCCTCACCTGTGTATGATTATATTGCATTGGGGCATGTTCACAGACAGCAGGTATTAAGTAATGAACCACCTGTGGTATATGCGGGTAGCCTTGAGAGGTTGGATTTCAGCGACGAGGAGGAAGAGAAGGGTTTTTATGTAGTGGATATTTTCCCAGGATCACCTCCCCGCAGGGCGGAATACAGGTTTCATAGTGTTAATGCCCGCAGGTTCCTGACGATTGAAGTAAGGATAGATAATGAGGATACTGATCCGACACATATAATTGTTAAAACAATTGAGCAGAGAAAAGATGATTTACACGACGCAATTGTAAGAATAAGGCTTAATGTTCCGTCATCATTTTCAGGCAAAATACGGGATAATGAAATTTTTAAAGCCGCCAGAGAAGCTTATAATGTAAGCATGGCTAAAGAAATAAGAAACGAAATGGGGAATCAGAAACAAAATTGGCTGAGAAAAGATCTTACACCGCTGGAAGCATTAAAAAATTATCTTGTATGGAAGAATATACCACCCGATAGACAGAATAAATTGATAGACTATGCTAGAAAATTAATAGAAAATAAACTTGCATCTGAAAGAGAATAAAATGCAGTATAAGATATCCGATCAGATGGAAAAAATTCGCATAAGATTCGGCATCAGGGATAAGATATTGATTTCTTTTCTTGCACTTTCGCTGATATCTGTCGGCATAGTAAGCTCTCTGGCATTACGATATATCGGCACTGTTGGTTCCTTAACGAAGGAGTACAGTGCAACCATGGGAGAAACCGTCATGTCGGTAAGTATTGCTGCGCTGGAAGACCAGGGAAGAAGAACTATTTACCAGAAAGCAAGCGATGTTGCCAAAGAGATATATTTTTATCTGCAGCTTCACCCCGATCTTTCACCTGCTGATATGATAAAAGATGAGAAATTGAAATCAATCGCGGTTCAAAGGGTTGGCAGAACGGGATATACGATTGTGTACGATACGACAGGAAAGATTTATTTTGCCTCGGACCCTACTATAGTTGGTACCAATTTGAGACAGTTAGGAGGAGAGCCGTCCTATTTCTCATCTATCTTTGAAAGAAGTCTTCTGGGCGAGGACGCATCAGGTTATTATAAGTACAAAGGCGAAAACGATAAAGAAGAGAGAACCAAGTACTTTTATGCGGTACCGGTTGAATCTCACGATTTAATTGTGGCGGCGTACACTTATCTGGATGAATTTTCTTCTGCAGCCGAGGATACCAAGAAGAGAATTGCTACGGCTGTCGAAGAGATGAGTAACCTGATTGATAAACAGGCACGTGAAGCAGAGCTGATTTTTATCGCGGTTATTGTGGGTATGGTGGTTTTTGTTTCGGGTGTCTCATTTTTGCTATCGGAAACGATAACCAGACCTGTCATGGCTGTGACTAAGGGATCCGAGCATATTGCCAAAGGTGAATTGGATTATCGTATAGATGTAAATACCGGTGATGAAATGCAGGTACTGGCTGAACAGTTTAACAATATGGGGCAGGCTTTGCGTGAATCATACAGTAATCTTGAACAAAAAGTTATCGAGCGCACTGAAAAAGAGAGGCAACGGGCTGAGCAATTGCGCACTATTAATGAGGTGAGCCGCAAGATCAGCTCGATAGTAAATCTGGATGAATTGCTGGCTTATGTGGGTAACTTGCTCCGTCAGACATTTCATTTTTACAATGTCAATATATTCTTGTTTGAGCCCGATTCTGGTAAGCTTATGCTGAAAACGCTGCATTTTAGCGGGCAGAAGAATGTTATTCCGGTAGGCGTTCCGCTGGAAATGGATGAAAACAGCATCGTTGGCAGAGCAGCCAAGTCCGGGGAATACGTATTGATTAAAGATCTGGAGGTGGAACCCGGCGTTAAAAAATCTGATGATGAAAATGCAACACGTTCAGAGCTGGCAGTGCCGGTGAAGATGGGGGGACGTGTACTGGGTGTACTGGATATTGAGAGTATAGAAGTTGACGGATTTGATGAAAATGATATTTTTACGGCTCAAACACTGGCCGATCAGCTGGCGGTTGCTATAGACAATGCACGCTTGTATCAGGAGACCAAGCATATGGCGGTAACCGAGGAACGAAACCGGATGGCGAGAGAGATACATGATACACTGGCACAGGGTTTTACAGGCATAATCCTGCAGCTTGAGGCAACTGAGCAGGCGCTGGGAGATGATATAAATCCGGATGCTCAGAAGCACCTCAATCAGGCGCGCAGTCTTGCACGCCGGAGTCTTCAGGAGGCCAGACGATCAGTCTGGAATTTAAGTCCTCAAGCTCTGGAGCAGCGCCGCCTGGATGAAGCAATAAGACATGAGGTTGAAAGATTCAAACAGGATCATGGCGTAAATGCGATATTCGAACTTTTTGGTGAAAAAAGAGATTTACCTCCGGAAGCCGGTACAGCTTTGTTCCGTATATGCCAGGAAGCCCTTACAAATATCGCTAAACATGCCCAGGCCAGTGAGGTAGAAGTTACACTTAGCTTTGAAGATTCACAGGTCGAGCTGGCAATTAAAGATAACGGCGTTGGATTTGATATCGATCAGGATGGTAAGCCTGTCAAAGGTGGCGGGTTCGGATTAATAAGTATGCGTGAAAGAGCATTGGGTCAAAAAGGCAAGTTTGAAGTTGTAAGTGAAAAAGGCGAGGGTACCATAATCCGTGTTGCTATACCACTTGCATAGGAGGTTAGTAGAGATTGGAGACGATAAAGATATTAATAGTCGATGATCATCCTGTTGTCAGAGAGGGAATAGGAGCTATGCTCAAGCGCGAGCCCGACTTTAAAATTATAGGCGAAGCATCAAACGGAGTTGAGGCTGTTGACAGGGCTTTAGAACTTATGCCGGATATCGTTCTCATGGATTTACGCATGCCTGAAATGGATGGTGTCGAGGCGATCGAGCGCATAAAAGCTCAAAGACCCGATATAAAGTTTATAATATTGACTACGTATTCTGATGATGAATATATCTTTAAAGGTATTGCAGCCGGTGCCAGGGCCTATTTACTCAAAGACGCTCCACGCGAGGAACTATTTAAAGCGATAAGAGCGGTTTCAAGGGGCGAATCATTGATACAGCCTGTTGTTGCATCAAAGGTTCTGGATAAGCTTGCAGAACTATCCAGAAAAACTCCGGCTATGGATACGTTGTCGGATAGAGAAATTGAAGTATTGCAGCTGATGGCCAAAGGAGTGTCTAATAAAGATATTGCCGATCAGCTCTCAATCACGCAGAGTACAGTTAAAACGCATATTACCAGCATCTTTCAGAAGCTAAACGTTACAACACGTACTGAAGCTGTTACTACAGCTCTAAAAAAAGGAATTATAAAGCTCTAATCATTTCGGGTCATACTTTAGTATGACTTCTATTCATATAATGGTTTGATTTGTAGATCGAACTTTCTGAATGCCAAATTCAAACAATGTCCTGATTATAGCCGGTTGAGTTATAGATTAGACTGTATATGAGTATTTGTCATAGAGAAATTATAATGATTGATTTGGTAAACCTGAAAAGCCTATTTGGCAGTTATCGAGTCAAGAAAAGAGATGTCACTTTCGGAAACGGCAGTGTTGAATTGAAAGGACGTCTTCTCTATCCACATGGAATCAGGAATGTGCCGGGCATAGTACTATGTCACGGGTTTGGAACTTCTTATCGGACGGTTGAAGCACCAGCGAAGATACTTGCACGCAAAGGAATTGCTGTGCTTATTTTTGATTTTAGAGGCCATGGTCGGAGCGATGGCATTGTCGACGATAATATTGTGGAAGACGTGTTAGCAGCCTGGAACTTCCTCTCCGCTTATCCCGGTATAGATAACTTGAGGATGGCTCTAGCAGGACATAGTATGGGAGCGATGGCAGCTATACTGGCTGCCCACGAGGTTAAACCACGTGCGTTGATAGCACTTTCATGTCCTCCCGAGATAAATGGCGATTTGGGAAAATTACGCTTTGAAATTCCACCGGAACTGACTGAAATGAGAGGCATAATAAAAGAATACCCCCGAGATGGGTATTTACCCTGGGTTAAAGGCCTGGGGGCTTTAGTATCGCGACTGTGGATGAGAATGGCTGGTTACAGAGTACGTGTGGAATGGTCTAAATTTTTCAGCATTTTCAAAAGTGCCAGGCTAACAGAGATTGTACATGAATTAAGAGATTGTGCTGTGTTGTTTGTCCACTGTGAAGGTGATGCTGTCAGTCCTGCATCAACTGCGGTGGCTCTTTACGAAACTGCACAATGTCCAAAAGGAATACTTGTAAAGCATGGTGGGTTTCATTCAACACCGTTGCTGATGGGAAGTGTTCGCCGTGATTGGACAGAATGGGCGGTTAACACTTTGTATTCACTTTAAATATACAATGCGAAAAACGAAGAAAAAGGGATGGTAATATGGAAGAACCTATTAAGGTATTAATTGTAGATGATAATGAAGTTGTTCGAGAAGGACTGAAAAGCATTTTCGACGGTCATAAAGATATTGTAGTGGTTGGCACTGCCGTGGATGGTCTGGATGCAGTGGAAAAGGCACCGAAGTTGCAGCCGGATGTTATATTAATGGATGGTCAGATGCCACGTATGGATGGCCCTACGGCTATCCGTGAGATTAAGAAAATGATGCCTGAAGTAAAAATTCTCTTCCTGACGGTCTATGGAGACTACGCAGGCGATGCGCTGGCGGCCGGCGCAAGCTGGTATTTGACCAAAGATTGCCGCAGACAGGATTTGCTGGAAGCAATTCATGCCCTGGCACAGAGTGCACGACTGAAGGCCAGATAATCAGGCCTGTTTATACATAGCTGTATCAGCTTATTATCCGAAACTGCAGAACATCTACAATGCCCTTATCAGTAAGACGCAGTTCGGGGATTACCGGTAGGGCGATAAATGAAAGGAGTGCGAAAGGTGCAGGCGGTAGATTCCCCAGCGTACCCGCTGTCTTCTCAAGATGCTCAAAATTCTTTGATACCAGTGTAGCCGGACCGTCTGAGAGCAGACCACAAATAGGAAGAGGGAGCCGATCGATAACCTTGCCGTTTCGGCAAACAACCAGGCCACCCTGCATATCATTAATGGCCTTTATGGCGGCAATGATATCAAGGTCATTGCTTCCCACTACGACTATATTGTGTGAGTCGTGGGCAACAGTTGTTCCTATGGCACCGTTTTTGATGCCAAAGCCCTTAATAACGCCTACCCCTATGTTGCCGGTTGCTCTGTGTCTTTCCATTACTACAGCTTTTAGCAGATCGCGAGATATGTCCGGCTGAAAAATGCCCTTTACGATTTTAACCATTCGTTTACGTGTAATTATCTGGCCGGGGATTATCTCGATAACAGGGAATATATCCTTATCGATCAACAATTCTAGAGACTGTGCCGTGAAAGGCTTTATATTCACAGAATGCATAAGATGAGCTGGTGTACTGGCAGTTTGCGGACCGGTGTACCTGCCCTTGCTTGCCACCAAACTCCCGTTAAAAAATACCTTGTCTATTGTTAGATTCATTAAATCGGTGATGGTAATCAGGTTGGCACGTGCCCCTGGTCTGATGGAACCAAGCTCGTTGAGGCCGGAGAAAAGCGCCGGATTAATGGTAGCCATCTGGATAGCACGGACCGGGTCAAGTCCCAGTTTGATAGCTTTTCTAACAACCGCGTCTACATCGCCGTCGTGAAGGAGATCCGAGCAACTGCGGTCATCCACTACAAACAAACATCTCTGCCAGGTTTTATCGGTAACCAGTGGCAGCAGGGTTTCGAGGTTCTTTTCAGATGTTCCCTCACGTATCATTAAATACATTCCACGGGTTAATTTCTCTTTGCCCTCTTCGAAGTCTGTTATCTCGTGATCAGAATAGATGCCAGCGGCCATATAGGCGTTAAGGTTTTTACCACTCAAGCCGGGTGCGTGACCCTCGATAATATGTCCCTGCGCTGCTTCGATTTTTTCCATCACAGGTCTGACTCCCTGTATAACGCCTGGATAATTCATCATTTCACCCAGACCGATATTGTTTTTCCACCTCAGCAGTCTGTGAATTTCTCTCACACCGATATTTGCGCCGGCAGTTTCCATGCTTGTGGCGGGTACACATGATGCGACTTCGAAAAAAATGTCGAGCGGCAGCTGGCGAGCGCTGTTCATAATAAATCTGATACCGTCGATGCCTGAAACATTGGTAATTTCGTGAAGATCGGTGCAGATTGTGGTAGTTCCGTGAGGGACCACCGCACAGGCATATTGAGCGGGATGTAACATAGAGCTTTCGATATGAATATGTCTGTTTATAAATCCGGGGGAAAGATACGCACCTTTAAGGTCGATTATTTCACGGGCTTTCCTGTATTCACCGATGCCGGCAATGCGGTCTTTGTAAATGGCGATGTTGTTTTTTTCGATGCTACCGGTAAATACATTAATAATTTGTGCGTTTTTCAGTATAAGATCTGCGTATTTATCACCGCGTGCGACCTCGATGAGCTCAGCTCTTTCCATTAAAACCTCCGCAGAATATCGATGTCAGTAAATCTTTCAAATGACTATTCTATTCTATATAGCAGATGTCCGATAGATATCTGTACTTTTCGTCCCAGTCAATGCCGTAACCAACTATGAATTTGTCGGGAACAGAGAAGCCGAGGTAGTCGATAGGAACTTCTATTTTTCTGCGCGCCGGTTTCTCGGTAAGCGCACACAATTTCAGTGAAGCGGGATGTCTTTTCATTAATGAATCCATAACAAATTTAGTAGTCAGGCCTGTGTCTATGATATCTTCTACAATAATTATGTGCCGGTTATTAATGCGGCTGCTCAGTTTGGATACAACTTTTATCCGGCCGGAAGATTCCATATTGCTACCATAGCTAGAAAGACGTATAAAGTCCACTTCCAGCGGCATATTTATACGCCTTACAAGATCGGCCATGAAGATAAAAGAACCTTTTAGAATACCAATTAACAGGGGATTTTTATATCTATAATCGCGCCGTATTTCGCCAGCTATCCTATCCACTGCCATGCTTATTTCGCGGTGTTTTATGAGGACAAACGGCCCCTTCGACATGCAAGCATTATATTATCGATGTAACCATTTGTCCATAAGCGGAGGTGTGCTTGAATTATAGTTTAGAAGTCAGCTTTTTCACCGCGCTGTTAAGTCCATCGACGGTAAGATCGAACATCGGGAAAAGCTTCCCGATAATCTGGACGGTAGGGTAGTTTCTCAATGCCGAACGCTCGGGGTTTAGCCAGACGATATGGGAAAAATGTGATTTAAATTGCTTCAACCTCTCGATACCCGCCATTTTCTGGTAACCGTGGAAATAGATGTCACCATAGCGATCAAGCAATTCAGAAGGCGACATACAGGCATCACCTACGAAGATGACCTTATAGTCGGGCTCGAGTATTTTCAGGAGATGTTCAACCGGTATACCCTGGCGTTGCTGGATGTCCGGATAGAGGACATCGTAAGGGCAGTTATGGAAATAATAATATTTAAAGGAGCGGAAATAGCTGAGAGAATTTGCCGCTGAAAACAGTTGGCTGCAGAGATCGGCATATGGTTCCATGGAGCCGCCTACATCCATTAGAAGAAGCAGTTTTACCGTATTTTTCCGTGGTCTTTTCCATTTGAATTCCAGCTCACCGGCATTTTTACAGGTGGCGTTGATGGTACCATCAAGGTCAAGCTCGTCCTCGGGCCCGATACGATTAAGCTTGCGCAGCTGTTTCAAAGCTACTTTAAGCTGGCGGGTATCAAGCGTTACATCGCTGCGATAATTACGGAAGTAGCGTGCTTCGGCAATACGTACGGCACTCCGCATGCCACCGGGCCCACCTACTAAAAAGCCCTGCGGATTATAGCCGTTGTAACCGAAGGGCGAAGTTCCACCTGTCCCGATCCAATAGTTTCCTCCATCATGGCGTTCCTTCTGTTCCCTCAGGCGTTTTTCAAATTCTTTAAGCAGTTGTTCAAGGTCCATCTTCTGGATGGCGGCCATCTCCTCAGGCGTCAGCTGGGGGCGGTTCTTGGGGTCGGTCAGCCATTTGATTATTTCTTCGGTCAGCTCCAGAGGCGGTGTTATCCCGTTGAAATATTCTTGAAATGCTATGTCATATTGATCGAAATGCGTCTCGCTCTTAACCAGTATGGATCTGGCAAGATAATAAAATTCATTCAGATTGGAAGCACAGTTCTTTGAGAGCGCTTCCATCAACACCATCCATTCCGTAAGCGAAACCGGTACTTTCTTTTCACGCAACTTAAAGAAAAATGGTGTAAACATATGCTTCTCTGTATTACCCGCAATCAGTTGGTGTATGTGCTGAAACCGCGGGTGCCCGGCCGTCTTTTCAAGTAGTGGGTTGCGTAGAAATCGATATCTGTTTCCTTTTTAATTAGAGTGCCCAGGAAAGGAATATCGCCGTCCCTTATTTTGCCGTCAAGTCCACTGGCCATAAGTGCTTGAATCCAGTCGATTAGCTCGCTGGTCGATGGTTTTTTACGGAAGTCGTCGATCTTTCTGAGCGTGTAAAAAGTTTCCAGTGCGTCTTTGAGTAATGAATTTTTTATATCCGGGAAGTGCACTCTTACGATTTCCTCCATAAGCTCGGGATCGGGGAAATCTATATAGTGGAAGATGCAACGGCGCAGAAAAGCATCGGGAAGTTCCTTCTCATTGTTACTGGTTATGATGACGATGGGCCGGTGTATTGCCGAAATGGTCTCGTCTGTCTCTGGGATATAAAAGCTCATTTCATCCAGCTCGTTAAGAAGATCGTTGGGGAATTCGAGGTCGGCCTTGTCGATTTCATCGATCAGCAGTACCACCTGCTGCGGACTGGTAAAAGCCTGACCGAGTTTACCCAGCTTGATGTAATTCTTTATATTTGATATATCTTTATCACCGAAACGGCTGTCATTGAGCCGCTGGACGGTATCATATACGTAAAGCCCTTCCGCGGCTTTGGTGGTAGATTTGATATTCCATATTATCAGCTCTTTGTTCAGGGCACTGGCAATACTGTGCGCAAGCAGTGTTTTGCCGGTTCCCGGTTCTCCCCTAACCAGCAGTGGCCTTTGTAACACTATGGCCACGTTAACCGCATTTTTCAGGGCCTCGGATATAACATAATCTTTCGATCCTTTAAATTGTTCAAAGCTTTTCTGGGTCATTTTGCATCCTCCACAGGGATCAGGGGTTCACATTGAAACCCTTTGGCTTAGTGCCTCAGGGTGCATTGCTAAATTCCTGAAATTCTGACTCACATTTTAGGTCAAAGCAGATATAAAAGCAAATAATGAGTCATCTTGGTTACCGGATGTGCTGTATAATCGAAGATAATATTTTGAGTGCGATCATATACGCCGTTTTTTGACCGATAAGGCAATTGTTAGAGCGATGATTAAAATGATAGATGCTGCTATAGTCTGCCATACCCATTGACTGCTGGTCAGCATTGAAATTAAATTTCCTTTATCAGTTTGATTGTCTGCCGCCGGTGACGATGTATTCTTGCTGATTTTTGTGATAACGTCCTGAGGCTTATTGGATTCATTTTCAGCCACTGTGAATGTTTGGGTATCAGACCATATTCCCGTATCCTTTTCGCCGTTTGCAGCCTGTACAACCCTGATTTTCCAGTAGTAAGTTCCACCTGGTTTGATACCTTTCTTGTCGGTTATAGTCCATGAAGGGGAACGACGGTTTTCGGGTCTGATTTCGGTTTTCATCAGTATTTTTGAGAAATCCATGTCTTCGGATAGCCACAGCTCGTAGGCGATAGCCGGAGTGCTTTGCCTCCATCTGAAGGTTATTTCACCAACAGAATTATCGTTGATAAATATGGGTATCAGGTCATCGGGGCGGGGTGCGTACGGAATGGGCGCGGCAAATAATACTTCGTGTGGTGGTATTGCGGGTGTCGCCGGTGTCGCCGGTGAAGGCGGAGAAGCAGTTGCGGAAGGTGCCGGCATCGGCAAATATTGAGACCCCGGAGCCAGACAATCGCAGAACGTCCACAGTCTTCCGGTATTTGTGTCCGGGTTGTACATTCTGTTATCGATGGCCCAAAGGTTTACTCCCGATGATAGCTTAAGTGAAATGGGTTCGCGGGTGAAAGCGACACCGCTACTTAAGCCCGTATTCAATAAATCCCATTCTATGGCTGGTGGTCCCAGTGATTCCGGTGAAAGTGTGCGACATACTGCACCAGTTCCGCTTTTAAAGGAGGCACCATACAATGTGCCCACCTGCGCTACCGACCAGAAGCCTGCAGCCGGCGCACCCATGAACTGCCATTCCCTCGCCCCGGGCATTGTGACGTAAATATCGCTGCCGGCATCGTCGGTAGCCGCATAGATCAGGAAAGTATTGCGCATTCTGTAATCTACGATGGTGTGGATATTTCCGTTTACAGGCAGGGGAGCGGTCACGTTGAATGAATTGCCTGCATCGATGGAAAAAGCTACCCGGTTATCTGTCATATCACCGCCCACAACTACGACGCCGTTGGGAGCAGCAAAGATGGAATGGCCGGAAAGAAGCATGGTGGCTACTTGCGGTGACCAGCTGGTTACCGGGGATGATGCCTTACCCTTCCTTATGTAGCCTCCACCGAGTATAAAAATATAGCTTATATTGTTTAAACTCGTGACAGAAAAGTCGGTCAGCTTCATACCCGGTAGTTGTGATTTCCATGTCTGTCCGCCGTCCTGA
>DAOTVU010000070.1:0-12535 GCA_034436215.1 Dehalococcoidia bacterium | reverse complement strand
TTACCAACCGGTGTGGGCCGGGAGCTACGACGCCTTTGTAACCAAGCTGTCGGCGGCGGGCAACAGCCTGATCTACTCCACCTACCTCGGCGGTTCAGACAATGATTGTGCATACGGCATAGCCGTGGACGCGGCGGACTGCGCTTATATCACCGGATACACGTACTCCAATAACTTCCCCACGCAGAACCCTTACCAACCGGTGTGGGCCGGGAGCTACGACGCCTTTGTAACCAAGCTGTCGGCGGCGGGCAACAGCCTGATCTACTCCACCTACCTCGGCGGTTCAGACATTGATTGTGCATACGGCATAGCCGTGGATTCCTCCGGCTGCGCCTATGTCACCGGATATACGGCCTCCAACAACTTCCCCACGCAAAACCCCTACCAAGAGGCAAGGGCCGGGAGTAGCGACGCCTTTGTGGCCAAGCTCTGTCCGGTTCCGCCAGCGGTCACCACGCAGGCGGCCACCGGCGTCGGCACCGGCTCGGCCACCCTTAACATGAGCTACACCCTCGGAGAGTTCGGTACGGTGGACGTGCGCTTCGCCTACAGGCGAGCTGCCGACACCGTCTGGACGTACACCTCGTGGTCTGCCAAATCGGCAGCCGGCTCCCATGCCCAGACCGTTACCGGCCTTAACCCCGGCACCACCTACGACTGCAAAGCCCAGCTCAGGTATGATTCCATCACCATCGAGGGCACCCCCCTCCAGTTCACCACAGGCGGCACACCGCTCATAGGTACCGGCACACCCCACGGCTCAGCGGCCTCAGTGCCGGCTTCCGTAAACGCGCCGCCCGTGGTCAACCCATCACTCATCATCCAGTCCGCCTCGCTATCACAAACGGGCAAACCCGGCGAGGCAGCGGTCACCGCCGTGTTAGCCAATACCAGCACGGTCAACGGCATCACACGCGTCAGGCTCTACGTCAACGGCGAGCTGGACGCCGAACAGACGATAGCCGTGGAGGCGGGCAAACAGGCGCCCGTCAACTTCACCGTTGTACGGAGCCAGCCCGGTACCTACCAGATGTATGTCAACAATACGCCTGCCGGTAGCTTCGCGGTGGATGATTACATCCACCCCGATGCCATACTGTATATCAGCCTGACATTAGTCCTGGTCTCTTTAATCCTAGTCATTATCTATATCCGCAGCAGAAGGCAGGTGTGCTGAGCAGGAGAAAAGTTAAAAGCGAGTGTACATAATTGCCTTCTTTGCGCTTCATCATAGCCATTTTTCGTTTTTTTCTCCTAAGTCCCAGCCATTTCAATCTCTTAGTAAAGCCAGTCTCTAAATGGGAACAGTATTATACCTTGATCATGCAATGAGTTATATCTCCGATGAGCGACTGGGGAGATTTTTATGATATTCATGCTGAATGTGTTAGAATAACAATGCGTTTTGATGCCTTCAGTTGGAGCTTGCACGCAGAATATTGGCTTTTCCGTCTACCAGCCAAGGGAGTGTGTGTGCCATGGTTGGACGCAGGCAAATTAAGAAGACGTAAAGGGCGGGTATCGCTATGAGGAAATTCATTTTGAAGCACCTTCTAATTCCATCTATATTATTGGGTATGTTAAGTGCCGTAGCTACAGGATGCACTAAGCAAGGTAGCTCAACCTTACCGGCCCTTGATCTGCAGGAGGCACAGCAGATCGCCGCAGATGCCACTGTCTACGGTTTCCCACTGGTCATAATGGAGCTGACAAGGCAGGTATTTACGGCAGTTTCTGCGCCAAATGCGACCGGATCACCGGCTAACCAGTTCGGCAATAAGAGGACATTTCCTGACGCTGCATTTACTAATGTAGTAAACCCTAATGCCGACACCCTCTATTCTTCAGCATGGATTGATACTGCTAAGGAACCTGTTATCCTTTCAGTGCCGGACACTCATGGCCGTTACTACTTGATGCCCATGCTTAACGATTGGACGGATTGTTTTGCCTCGCCGGGCTCGCGTACTACGGGTACTGGTGTCGGTAACTTTGCAATCACCGGCCCGAACTGGAATGGCAGATTACCGCAGGGTATTGCGGAATTAAAGTCTTCTACCCGCTGGGTCTGGATCGTCGGCCGCATCGCCTGTGCCGGCCCTTCGGACTATGAGAATGTCTGGCAACTGCAAAACCAGATGAAACTGACACCGCTCTCCGCGTGGGGCACGAATTACGTGCCGCCTGCCAGTGTCCCTGTTGATTCAAGCGTCAAAACCGGTATTTCTCCGTTGAACCAGTTACTGGCTCTTGATGCGGCCAGCTATTTCAACTATGTCTGCCAGCTTATGGTGGACAACCCTCCCTATAAGGCTGATGCGCCTTTGCTGGCCAGCGTAGCGAAGATAGGTATTAAACCTGGCATTGACTACAAGTCTCATTTCGTTGGGCTGGATGATGGTGTTAAATCAGCGATCCAGGCTGGTTTTCGCTATGCTCTTGACAAAATCCCTGCTGCACAAATGGACAATATCAAAAACGGGTGGCAGCTTCCTTACGGCACGGGCAATTACGGAACCAACTATACATTGAGAGCAGCCATTGCCTATCGGGGACTGGGGGCTAATTTAGTTGAGGATGCTTTCTATGCCTCGGCGTCAACCAGCAGTGATGGAGCTAAATTTTCCAGTGATAACAAATATGTAATTCACTTCAGCAAGGACGAGATACCACCGGTTAACGGTTTCTGGTCGCTTTCCATGTACAATGAAAAAATCCTGTTTGCAGCCAACCCGATCGACAGATACTGCCTGGGTTCATTAAGCGATCCACCCCTGATAAAGAATCCCGATGGCTCTATTGACATTTACATACAGCAAGTAGCTCCAGACACTGCCAGGATGCCTAACTGGCTGCCTACTCCGGCCAGCGGCGCGTTTTCATTGACGTTGCGCTTGTACTGGCCGAAGAAGTCGGTCGTGGATAAAACCTGGGTGCCTCCGGCGGTGCAGTTGGTAAAATGAGCCCTGCGCAAATCTAATAGAGACCGTAGATTTGTCCTATATTTCTAGGCCAATAGAAGACCCTATTAAAACGGGTGTAGCTAACGTGAGGAATATGGAATCAGCCTTGGCTGCGTGACAATGTCGAGTTATGGCGTTCACATATAAGAATAATTTTTAAGAGAATTGACAGGCAGGCTCGGCAAGTTCACTGCATTTCAGGATTTTAATTAAAAGTTAGACAGTTATATACTTGACAGCCATTATAGCTTAATAATGTTTTTGATATTCTCTGGATAGATTCCGAACTTTTATTTGAGAGGAAACATATTTTACCCACGCTCCAATAGTTACTAATCACCAACATATAATAAGCGTAACAATGAAAAGACCTTTAGAAGCATGGGAAAAACTAAATTCGGACTCAAATATAGATAACGTGGTGGGCCATTGTGGACTCGAAC
Source organism: Dehalococcoidia bacterium (assembly GCA_034436215.1). Classification (GTDB taxonomy): domain Bacteria; phylum Chloroflexota; class Dehalococcoidia; order GIF9; family UBA5629; genus UBA6808. The sequence continues at coordinate 9,126 of DAOTVU010000070.1, read as the reverse complement.
CACAGACCCCAGTCTTATCAGGACTGTGCTCTAACCGCCTGAGCTAATGGCCCTTCTAGAATTGGCTTTAGTATATAGTCTGCAATAAATGTATGTCAAGGCATGTACTGGAGTTTGGAATGTTGTACAAAATCCACATGGAAATAAGCCTGAATATAAAGAAATAAAAGTCTGTTATATTGCATTCATTAGCGATGCTTCCTTGACTGGATTGTAGAGGGATTTTAAATATTCAGCCGATAAACTTAATAAAATGAGAAGCCTTTATCATTAATCAGACGGACACAGGCATCTACGGCCTCAGTGGCGTATTTTATACCTTTATATTTAATAATCTCGTCGAGGGCTGTCTCTATTCCGAGTGCCGGCCGGTAGGGCCGATGAGATGCTATTGCCTCTACTACATCGGAAACGGCCAGGATTCTGGCTTCCGGACAAATATCTCCGCCTTTGAGCCCGGCCGGATATCCTGATCCATCGAGTCTTTCATGGTGCTGCAGTATGATATTGCAAATCGGCCAGGGGAAATCGATGTTTTTAAGCATTTCACTGCCAACTTCGGGATGGCGTTTGATTATAGCAAATTCGGCATGTGATAATTTACCTGGCTTACTCAGAATCTCGGCAGGTACAGCAAGCTTACCTATATCGTGCACAATTCCGGCAATTCGTATCGATTCGCAGGTGCTGGCATCGAAGTTCAGTTCACCGGCTATGGCATGTGCCAGCCTGCTTACCTGTCGCTGGTGACCGGCTGTATAAGGATCCCTCGTCTCGCTCATAGTTGCAATGGTGCTGATGATGCCATCAACAGTTTTATGAAGCCTTTCATAGCTATCCTTGAGGGCCGATTCGGCTGTTTTACGATTGGTAATATCACGCACAGTCTCGAAGAGATATTGAGTGCCGTTGATATCGATAATCTTCGTCCGCACCTCCACATGAATAATGGATCCGTCTTTACGGTGAACAGGTGCTTCGAAAGTGAACTCGCCGGTCTCAAACAGTTTGCTCCGGTGGAAGTGTATCGTATTGAGATATTCTGGTGCATCAAGCTGGTAGGCGTTAATATCCTGCAGTTCTTGTGTGGTAAAGCCGGTTAATTCGGCGCCTGCGCTGTTAATATAAACGAACCTGCCGGATAAATCGCGCAGGAAAATAGCATCAGAAGAAAGATCGAGTAGTCGGCTTTTTAAATTTAATTCCTGATTTAAAGTTAATGGATTTTCGGAAGCGATGACCGGCCTATCGTCGATGCCCCGGATAGGTTTTATTTCATCCGGGTTTTCTATCCGCCCATTATCGTCTGTTTTATATCTGCATGGCCTATTATTTTTATTCATATACAAGCCTGCACAATGTAATGTACATTATATTGTAAATTACGTATAGGAGTCTGTAACCTGTTGGCTAAATTTGGTGAGACGTAAGGCCTTAAATTATGAGGGGGGTGATCTGCGCAACACACCCTCTTCTTATCGGTTATCGGCGATATACCGATTATTATTTGATTTTATAGATCCAGCCGAACTTATCAGGCTTTTCGCCGTACTGTATTCCGGTGATGGTCTCAAACAGTTTGCGGGACAGGTTGCCCGCCATACCGTTATTGATGACGATAGTCTTTTCCATATGCTGTATGGCGCCGATAGGTGAAATAACAGCGGCAGTGCCGGTACCGAATGCCTCGTTAAGCGTTCCTTTTTCGGCAGCCTCGATAATCTCATCCATGGATATTCTGCGCTCGTGTAAGGGGATATCCCAGTCTTTTGCAAGCCGGATGACCGAGTCTCTGGTTATACCGGCCAGTATTGTCCCGCTCAGATGAGGGGTGACCATTTCGTTGTTGATAACGAAGAAGACGTTCATGGTTCCTACTTCTTCCACGTAGCTGCGGTGTACCGCATCGAGCCAGAGCACCTGGGTGAAACCTTTCTGTTGGGCCTGATGGGCGGCATAAAGGCTGGCGGCATAGTTGCCGGCCGTTTTGACATCACCCGTACCACCGGGTACGGAGCGGGCATGATCTATGGCTGTAATGAGCTTAACGGGATTGAATCCCTCTTTATAGTATGCGCCTACCGGCGATAGTATAATCATGAATTCATAATTATGGGCTACATGTACACCCAGACTGATATCGGTGGCAAACGCGAAGGGACGAATATAGAGGGAGCAGCCCTTCTGTTTGGGTATCCATTCACGTTCCATCTTCAGTAGTTGTACGAGGCCTTCTTTGAAGATTTCAGGATCGATTTCCGGGATACACAGGCGGTGACAGGAACGGTTGAAGCGCTTGATGTGGTCGTCAAGCCGGAATATATGGATCGAGCCGTCTACGGCGCTAAAGGCTTTAAGGCCTTCAAATACGCTTTGCCCGTAGTGGATGGTGCTAAGGGCAGGATAAATTCTCAGAGGACCATAGGGCACGATCCTCGGTTTATTCCATTTCCCATTGCTGTAATTCATCCTCAACATATGATCGGTGAAAACCTGGCCAAAAACGAGATTATTGAAATCTACATCTTTGATCCGGGAGGATCTGGTTTTTCTGACGGTAATACTCATTTTTTTCATCCTTTCACATTAAAATTGGTGGGGAAGAGGGGACTCGAACCCCTACGCCTTGCGGCACATGATCCTAAGTCATGCTCGTCTGCCAGTTCCGACACTCCCCCACAATGGCTATACAAATATAATACTTTTTGAGGAAAATGTTAACAGTTTTAAAAAGAAGGAGTCTTTGGGACACGATGAAAAAAATACCTGGTGAGCCGCCACGGGCTCGAACCGTGAACCGGTTGATTAAGAGTCAACTGCTCTACCTATTGAGCTAGCGGCCCAGAAGCCAATATGTTAGCATTCGGATTGAGTACACGTCAACCCGAAGACAGTCTCAGTTACATAATAGAGTAGCAAGCTCTATAATTATATTATAGATGAGGAAGAACTTCGAAGTTATCGACCATACCGCCGATATAGGTATTATTGCATACGGCAACGATTATAGCGAACTTCTGGCCAATGCCGCCCGGGGCATGGTCAGCCTGATGATAGATACCGACAGTATTGAGATAAATGCTAGCAAATCAATCGAGCTGGCAGATGCGGATATAATCGCTTTGCTGGTAAAATGGCTGAATGAGATAATTTATGAATTCGAGGTTGAACGTATACTGTATAAGGATTTCTCCATTGTATTAAAAGGAGATGTTGCCCTGCAGGCGACCTGCTATGGCGAGCGATATAATCCGAGAAAACATATTTTATTACGTGAAATAAAGGCGGCTACCTATCACGACCTGCATGTAGAAAATTTCAATGGTATTTATATGGCTAAAATTATCTTCGATATTTAACGGGTGAAGAATATGAGTCCGTGGCAGGGAGAGATCAGAAAAATAGACGAATACCGATGGGAGATACCGCGGGATTATAAGAATGGTATGCGCGTACCCGGTCTTATATATGCTGACGCTAAAATGCTTGACATAATCAGGGAAGAGCATTCACTCGAACAGGTGGCAAATGTGGCCTTTTTACCGGGGATTGTGGGGAAGTCAATGGCGATGCCGGATATACACTGGGGATATGGATTTCCCATCGGCGGTGTGGCTGCAACTAGGGTAAGCGATGGGGTTATATCGCCGGGTGGTGTAGGATACGATATCAATTGTGGTGTAAGGCTGCTGCGCACCAATTTAGATGAAGATGAAGTCAGACCGAAAATCGAGAAACTGATAAATGAGCTTTTCAATAACATACCCTCGGGAGTTGGTTCAGAAGGGAAGATCAAGCTCGATCAAAAAGGGATCGATCAGGTGCTCAGGGATGGGGCGGAATGGGCTGTCAGGCATGGTTATGGGCGGGAGGAGGATTTGGAGGTTACCGAAGAGAAGGGCTGTATGAAGATGGCCGACCCCGATAAAGTCAGCGAGAGAGCCAAGAAAAGGGGCGCACCTCAGCTGGGGACCCTGGGTGCAGGCAATCATTTTCTGGAAGTTCAGGTGGTGCGTGAAATATATGACGAAAAGGCTGCCAGGGTAATGGGCATTACTCATGTGGGGCAGGTGCTGGTATTGATTCACACGGGATCACGCGGGCTGGGCCATCAGGTATGCGATGATTACCTGCATATTATGGGTGAGGCGGTGAGAAAATACGGGATAATTTTGCCGGACAGACAATTAGCCTGTGCCCCGATTGAGTCTAAAGAGGGACAGGATTATCTGGCGGCAATGGCCTGCGCAGCCAACTATGCATGGGCCAACCGGCTGTGTATTGCCCACTGGACAAGGGAGTCTTTTGCCAGGGTTTTTAATAAGCGTATCGAAGAAATCGGCCTTGAACAGGTATATGACGTAGCCCATAACATTGCCAAGCTTGAGGAACATGTGGTTGAGGGCAAAAGGCAGAGGTTGTGCGTTCATCGGAAAGGTGCAACCCGTGCTTTCACAGCAGGTAAACGGGGTGTGCCGGAAAAATATCAGGAGATAGGACAGCCGGTGCTGATTCCGGGAGATATGGGCAGATGTTCGTTTATTGCCGTAGGAACGGAAAAAGCTATGGAGGAGACATTCGGTTCAACCTGTCATGGCGCTGGCAGAGTGCAGAGCAGGGGTGCTGCTAAGCGTGCACTGCGTGGACGGGATGTTGCCGATGAACTGGCTGCCCGCGGGATATATGTAAAAGCCGAAAGCATGAATGCACTGGCAGAAGAGGCTTCCAGTGCCTATAAAGATGTAGCCGATGTCGTCGCCGTTACGCATCATGCCGGTATTTCACGCAAAGTCGCAATGGCTGAGCCGATCGGGGTGATAAAAGGTTAAATCTATTATATAGCTTTAAATGCAGGGACAATAGTAATTATTACTTACCTGCACTTCAATATCGGCAAACAGATTTTTACTGCTGTAATGGAAGATCTGTAACTGCCAATCATGGAGCAGTTACCTCGCCGACTAAAAACACGTACGTTCAACTACATAATCCGCTGAGTTAGGCGACTCGATATTACAACTTTAAGAGGAGCCAAAGCTCTTTTTCAAAAGCTGTGGAACAGGTTCTGCATGGTACAAACCCAGGAAGCATTTTCTTCCAGTAAACTTCAGCATCCTTTAGTCAGCGGGAAATGCGCTAAAGCATCTTGATTTTTGTATAGTAGCCTTCAGTAAAGCCATTGGTAGTCCTGCAGTCAAAGTAATTTAGTGTCGGCTAACACTGTGCTCAATTCTCCTGGCTTTGTCCCTTTGCCTGTTGTCATTGGCAATAACATGAAAATAGTCCGCTACTACCGCTGGCGAGAAAATTCCAGATAGACTGGCTTGCCATTTATCCAGTTGTGGCGCACCTTTTTTTCACTATCTCTCCTGTCTTGGAGTTCCTACCACCATACTATTTCCCACAACTTTTATCATTCAGCATTTGTGACCATTGACAAATAGAATATTTCTGGTATTATATATTTCCATTAATCCTTTGATTATATTGCAGATTCCAATTAGGTATTAAATCTAGTTATATATTTTTTACAACTGAATACCATCTGAAGAAAATAAGATAATTTGGATTATATGTAAAAATCCATTTAACATACTTTGAAGCAATATACTTTGAAGCGAAGTTTCGAATAATTAATTATTGTGGAGGTGAATAAAAAAACTGTAAATTGAAGTTGAAATCGAATAATATAACATTATATAATTTTTTTATTATTAAGGAGGTACGGGAATGAAACATTTGGCAAAAGTTACATTTATTTTAGTTGCAGTATCAGTTATTATTATGGGTTGTGCACCCCAAGCCGCGGCACCGTCGGAAGCCGCAAAAACTATTACAGTCGGTATTCTGGGTTCACTCACAGGTCCGCTACGCAGTATTGGTGAGGGTGCCGTTTGTGTTCAAGATTACTTCACCGATTTGAACGAGTCCGGCGGCATAAAGTACAAAGATCCAAAAACCGGCAAAGAAGAGGCGCTTTCTGTGAAAATACTTATGGCAGATCATGCCTGGGATGCTGCTAAGTGTGTTACTTTGTATGAAAGATTTAAGTCTCAAGGAATGCAGTTTGTTTTTGCTAATGGAAGCGCACCCACTGCCGCAATATATACCGCGGCTGCCCGGGATAAGATACCCGGCCTTAATGTAGATACTACATGTGATCCGTTTATTTATGAATTACCCAAGCCTTACATTGCGATGGATGGTCCTACTCTTCCTGCATACGAGCCTGGTTATGTAGAATATTATGCGGATGCCTGGAAAAAAGCAGGTAAGACTACAAAACCGAAGATCGGTATACTTGCAGCCGATGTAGCTACAAGAAGAGTGCTGGATAAGCCAGAGATGGGTTTTATCGATCATGTAAACCGCCTATTGGGTGATAAATTAGAATTTGTTGGTGTCACATACATACCAGTAGCGCCGGTGGACGTAAAGGCCGAATTAACCAAGATGGTCGAAAAAAATGTCGATATTATTATGGTTGAGCACTGGGGCTCCGGCGCCTGCCGTGTGATAATCAGCGATGCTGTTGCTCTGGGTCTGCATAAAAAAGGTATCTGGCTAAATATCATGTGGCTTCCATCCGATGTGCCACTGGCAGAGCCGAAATTGTTTGATGAGTATAACCAGTATTCGCTGGTACAGGCTTTTTCGCATGGATACCTTGGCGATGAATCCCCTGAAATTCAGGCAAAGGTTCCTGGTCTGAAGAAGGCTTTCGATTTATGTGCAAAATATCATAACGGCCAAATACCTGAGCAAAGAGCCGGATGGTATTATGTTTACGGTGTTGAGTACGGCATGCTTGCCCAGCAGGCAATTACTGCCACGTTGCAGAAAAATGGATATGCAGGTTTCTCTACAGAAGCGCTCAGGGACCAGTTGTTTGCAATTTCTCCTATCGATCCTGGCGGTTTGCTGCCTGCCTATACACCGCCACCCGGATTATGGGCGACTTGGCTGGCTGCGAAGTGCGTTGATATTAAAAATGGACATATGGTTACAGACCTTCAGACCCCATGGCTAGGTATGGGGCCGACTAAAATATATCCAAATTTGGATGTTAAATACGAAGGGAAGTACGGCTATAAAACCTGGACTCCTACACCCTGGAAGCCTTAATATCGCTGGTTTCGTGGCTGGTTTTTGATATTAGAAAAATTTAAGAAAGAGGTTTATTGGAAATGTATAGAGTTATATTGGTCTTTGCTCTATTGCTAACTATTTTCCCGGCAGTTGCATGTGCGCCGCAAAAACCGGAACTTATCGGTTGCAATCCTGAAGTGGCAAAAATATCTGTAACCGATGGTAAACCTATGTGGGCAATTATCACCACCGAAATAAAATTGAGTAATCCTAATAAGTTCCCGGTAACTTTAGATGGCTTGACATTGAAAATAGATAACGGCGAGGGAATCCAGGCATATGAAGAGGTGAGCAAAGTAATTGAAGTACCTGCTGAAGGTATGGTTAAGGAGTCGGTCAGCTGTAATGTTACATTTATGAATATAGTCTCGGATATGGCAATGAACAAGGCATTGAGCGGTGCACAGGCTGTAGGAGCCGCTGCCCCTGTGTGGAAGGGGCTGCCATCAGCGAAGCCTCCCATGTTGCCACAGGAAACCTGGGATAAACTACCCGCGAAACCATCAACATTTGCATATGAAACCTCTGTATATACCAAAGCTAGCGGAGAGCAAAAATTTGTCAAAAAAACCGGTAACATGAAGTGTGGAGAATGAATTAAGAAAGGTTTGGTGTAATACTTGTGGAAACGCAAATCACACAGTTATTGACTTATATTATCCCCGGCATTTCTAAAGGTTTGGTTTATGCGCTAATAGCTCTGGGCTTTGTGGTTATATATAAGTGCACCGGTATTTTTAACTTGGCCCTGGGTGAGATGATGGTTGTCGGTGGTTATGTGCTGTATTATTTTGCCGTGCAGTTGGGTTTATCCGTTTGGATTGCTTTGATATTGGCTGTTATCACCGTGGTCATCATAGGCGTTATAACCAATAGATTGTTTATTAGACCATTGATCGGGCAGGCACCAATGACCATGGTGATTTCTACTCTGGCGCTGGGGGCTATAATTATTGCTTCCATCATTTTACTCTGGGGTTCTCAGACGCTGTATGTACCCAAGTTATTCCCAGATGGTGGAATTACCATTATGGGCTCAGTACTTCAATGGAATTACCTCGGCTTTGGTTTGGTTTCGTTGGTAATTCTTGTTGGTCTTCTGTTGTTTTTCCGTTACTCGAGGTTTGGCCTGAGTATGATGGCCATAAGCGAGGATCAGCAATCTGCTCAGGCCCTTGGTATCAGCGTGAAAAATATCATCCAAATGGCATGGATCCTTGGTATTGTGACGGCGGCCATTGGGGGTATGATGCTAACATCATTGACGTCAGTTCAGTACGGGCAATCCGTAATGGGGCTTATTGGTATAGCAGTGGCTATTTTAGGCGGTCTGCAGTCGTTGGGTGGAGTTATTATAGGAGGACTAATTATAGGCCTTATTCAAGGTTTGGTATCGGGCTATCTCGATCCGTATATGCCAGGATCTTTGCAGGATGTAAGCGCCTATATTGTAATGATGATTATACTGCTCTTTCGACCTCATGGATTTTTTGGCTGGGAGCGTATTGAGCGAGTATAACTGTTGAAATAAATCTAAATAAGCAAATAAAAAATTAATTTGGGAAGGATTCATTGTAATGCTACCTTGTGGGATTCGTAATGTTTCGTATGCTGACCAGCTGGCAATAATACGTACCCCTTTGCAATGGGTATATCTGATAGTGGCGTTGGTATTTGCCTTCTGCCTTCCGTTGTTTAGCAACAGTTATTTAATGACGTTTATGGTCTATGTCGGTATTACTATCATATCAGCATTGGGATTAATGCTGTTGAGTGGTTATTGTGGTCAGGTATCTATGGGGCATGCCGCCTTCATGATGGTAGGAGCTTTTACTACTGCTAATTTAAATGCCATCGGGATCAATTTTTTCCTGGCATTGATACTAGGTGCGCTTGTTAGTGCGGGTGTAGGGGTTATATTTGGCCTGCCATCCGGGAAAATAAAAGATTTCTATCTGGTATTAAGTACAATAGCAG
>DAOTVU010000069.1:0-101216 GCA_034436215.1 Dehalococcoidia bacterium | reverse complement strand
CTGCAGCCCCGTCAGAGCTGAAGCCCTGTGAGGTGCAGCTCGGCTATGTAACCAACGAATGGGCCGGCGAGGAGGTTATCGCCGCCAACGTTTTCCTGACGGTGAAGAATCCCAATCCCGTCCCGGTGAAGCTCGATTCACTTGACTACAAGATACTGGTGAACAAGACCGAGATAGCCATGAAGACGCTGGTGCCCGGGGTGATCATACCTGCCGAGGGGTCGGTAGGCCTGTCCAACGTCAGCATCATCGATTATTCGGCATCGCTGGCGGTGCAGAAGATCTACATCGGTCAGGGCAAGGACTATGTGACCGCCCACGTGATGGCAGCGTCGCTATGGAAGCTGCTGGGCGGCAAGAAGCCGCCGCTGTGGGACTATCCCGCACTGGGCATATATGCCACTCTGAAGGGAGGCCCGACAGTTGACGATGTTAAGGCCGGCACGGCCGACATGGCAGCGGTGGTAGGTGCCTACGCCAAGGCCCGTGGCACGATAGATGCTGTACAGGGAGCACTGGATAAGGCATGGGATGCAGCGCCCGCAGGCCCCTGCGTTTATAACGTGGTGGGCAAAGCCACCATCAGCTACGGCAGTCTGTCGAAGGATACCACCTTCGACCTCAATTACGAGAGAAAGTAACATCTATTAGCTTAAGAGCAGGAATAAAGGGCTTCGCCAAACGGCGAAGCCCTAATCTTTTATTTATATGAAAATCATAAAGTCTGCGATAGTTTAAAATAAAGGGGCTATCGTTAGATAGCCCCTGATTTTATATCTCTCAAACCGGCTTACTGCAGATATTTTTTACGAACGTAGTCGTTATCCTGTCCGATATTACATTTTACCCATTTCACCCTTGGAGGCGATTCAGACATTTTAATAAAGTTCACCGGTAATACAAACTTGCCCATATCAGGCTCGTCAAATTCTTTAAACGATCCCCTGACCGCCCAGTGAGGATTTTTCATGGTATCTGAGGGGTTCTGGACCTTCATTATTATCGGTACCCCTCCACCACGCCACTTGGAGCGGGCTGACTTTATGCTGTATTCGAGAGCCATCTTTATGAGCTCATCAGACGTATATTTAACCGTTTCATTCTCAATAAGTTTATAGAATTCTTCAATCATTGGCAGTATGTCGGGGATTCGATCGAAGGTGAACCGCCAGTCATCCTCGATTTTCCAGAGCTTCAGCACCTTTAATAATGCTCTGAAATCATGGTCCCTCGGCGCCGCTATAGCTACAATACCGTCCTTGCTTTTCCAGAAACCGTACGGATAGAGGCAGAAATCATGCCTGCCTATGCGGGGTCTGGCTTTGCCCCAGGTAAATCCTATGGTCACCGGGTAACCCACCAGCGAAGCATATGAATCGGCAGTTGCCACATCAACCATCTGCCCTTCACCTGTGCTTCTGGTATAGTAACGTGCCACCGCCCCACCCAGAGCCGCTTCAATACCGGTGATATACCAGCTTAGCCACAGGCCGGCACGTAAAGGCCAGTTATAAGGTTCACCCTCTGTGACAGGATCGCCGATATTGGCAGCAACACCGGACGCAGCCTGGGCAGTTATATCCGAATCTGGTATATCGATCATCTCCTGGGCCTTTTTGCCATAATGGCCGAACGGGCTGATGGCAATATAAACTATACTTGGATTTATCTCGCTGAGCTGCCGGTACCCTATGCCCCATTCATCCATCTGACCGGGTTTAAAAGTATCGATAACTACGTGTGCATTCTTGACCAGCTTCTTAAAATCCTCCCGGTCCGCTTCCTTTCTCAAATCCATTGTTATAAAACGCTTGTTGCGCGCCTCCATGATAAAGGGAATGCCTGTCCCGTTCCGGTTGATTCCATAGTGCGTAAATTTGCGCGAGGGGTCGCCTTCGGGCGGTTCAATTTTGATAACTTCTGCTCCGAACTCGGCATAGATGCTTGAGCAGATATCACCACTAAGGTTGCCATAGCTTGCATCCAGTATTACTGCATCGTCGAGTACCTCAGGCTTGCCCTCGGGACTCATCATTGATTTCAGGAATATCTCACGTTCTTTTCGTGTTCCGCCGTATCTTACCAGAATTTGTTCTTTTTCACTCATATGTTTATCCTATCTAATCTCCCTTGTAGTTAAACATGGGATCTTTTTTCATATCGTAGTAAACAGGCGGCTTGATGCCAGGCCGGTCATCCCAGTAACCAACCACACGCTCTTTTTCCAACTGCTTTATCTCATCGTCCGAATAACCGAGCATTTTTTTGAGTATATAGCGGTTGTGGTATCCCAATGGCCTGGCAAGCCACTTCACCCGTGCAGGTGTTTTGCTTAACATAGCTGAGGGCCCTGGCAGCAGCAGCTTGTGGTACATTTCATCGGTGACCATTACCACACTGCCCCTTTCCCTCCGCCACTCATCGGTTGAAATCTGATAATCATCTTCGACTTCAGCAACAGCAAAGCGATGCCGTTTGGCCTGTTCGAACAGGGTTTCCACTGTATTTTCTTCTACCCATTTACCGGCAAGCTCATACAGCTCTTTGGAATTTTCAGATTTCAGCCGCTCAAAGCTGTCTTTATACTTATTGATATACTCCGGATGTCCCATTGCCTGACAGATGCCCTGGAATTGTTCATCGGTCGCCGCCGCAATAGCCACGAATTTCCCATCTTTCGATTTAAAGATGCCCGATGGTGCCATGGTAGGATCGGTATTACCGGTTCGCCCGAGTTCTTCACCCGTTATGCTGTTATAGGTGAAATGCGGCATAATCCGCATTAACGCTTCGGTCTGCGCCAGGTCGATATACTGTCCCTTACCCGTCTTTTTTCTGTAATTAAGAGCCATAATTACGGAGAGCGCTCCTATGTTTCCGGGCAGGAAATCTCCGACATAATCGGGCAACTTATAATACTTATCTGTACCGGGATATCCCGTAACCGATATGGCGCCGCTGGCCGCCTGTGCCAGCAAATCCCAGCCCGGGAAAAAGCGCATCGGACCGTACTGACCATAAGTGGCGCAGCTCAGATAAATAATGGAAGGATTGATCTTGCTGAGCTGGCTGTATCCTACACCCCAGGTCTCGGCCGTGCCTGAAGCAAAATTCTCCATGACCACGTCAGCCTTCTCCGCCAGCTTATATATTATTTCCTTTGCTTTAGGCAGTTTTAAGTTTAACGAGAAGAAATACTTTCCATACTGGACGAAATGGAAGCAGACACTTGAATGCCGCCAGAAACTGCCCCAGTAAACGCCAAAGCGCCACAGGTCACCCACCCACGGCAACTCGAACTTTATAACCTCTGCTCCATATGAGCCCAGAATCCTGGCCGCCACCGGGCCATAAATCACGTGTGTGAAGTCGAGAACCCGCAGGCCTTTAAATACCTCTGGTTTCTCATTGACTCTAGATGGATCAAAAAGCTTTTTTGTATAATCGAAATAATTTTCCATAATTTTAAATCCCCAGGTATGCTTTTTTAACTCGTTCGTTATCCATTAACGAACTGCTTTCACCGGATATTACGACTCTTCCGTTTTCCATGATATAGGCACGGTTGGTGATCATCAGCGCCTGTGCAGCATTTTGTTCGGAAAGGATGGTAGTGATCTTTTCATCTTTTAACTTTGCCAGTGTTTCATACACAACTTCCAGCACTTTGGGTGCCAGACCAAGGGAAGGCTCATCCACCATCAATAGCTTTGGCATGGACATAAGCCCGCGTCCGATAACCAGCATCTGCTGTTCACCGCCGCTGAGTGTACCCGCATCCTGGTTTTTTCTCTCCTTCAATATGGGGAACATCTCGAAAACCTTTTCCACATTTTTTTTCCTTTGCGGCCAGGCGCCGGCATTGTAAGCACCGACCATCAGGTTATCCAGAACGGTCATGTAGGGGAAAATACGGCGGGCCTCGGGCACCTGGGCAATGCCCAATCTGACTATCTGATGAGGCTGCAGCTTCACGATATTCTTTCCCTCAAAAATTATCTCACCCTTACTGGGTCTAACCATACCCAGTACAGTGTTGATGAGTGTTGACTTGCCTGCACCATTCGCACCGAGCAATGCCACCATCTCACCTGTTTTAACTTCCATATTGACACCATAGAGGACAGGGGTAATGCCATAAGATACATATAAATCTTTTACTTCAAACATGGCACGATCCTAAGTAGCATTCTATTACAACCGGGTCATTGGCAATATCCTGCGGCAGACCCTCGGCTATCTTTTTACCGTAATGCAGCACCACGACCCTCTGTGCTGCCTTCATGAGAGCAGCCATAACATGCTCGATCCAGAGTATGGTGACACCGAATTCCTCTTTGGCTCGCTCCAGCAAATTGACCGCCTTCCCGGCCTCCGTCGGGTTCAGACCAGCCATCACCTCATCCACAAAGACGAGCTTGGGAGTCGTAGCCAGTGCCCGGGCAAGCTCCAGCCCGCGAAGTTCATATAACGTCAGATCTTTACACAGTACATTTCGCTTGCTGAACAGCCCGCAGAATTCCAGATAGTGAGTTGCATCGGTCGCCGCATCTTCCAGACTCTGGTTTTCCCTGTCTTTACCGTAAAGTGCACTCACTACCACGCTCATCAATGCTGTAAGCTCGGGGAACGGGCGTGGTATCTGATAGGTGCGGCTGATTCCCAGCTTGCATCTCTTATATGGAGCCATTCGCGTTATATCCTGCCCCAGAAAATGTATATGGCCGCTATCAGCTAAGTATTTGCCGGTTACAAGGTTTACCAGTGTGGTTTTTCCAGCACCGTTAGGGCCCATCAGTCCCAGTGTCTCACCCTCATAGATGCTGAAACTCACGTTATCGACGGCCATAAGACCGCCAAAATGCTTGGATACATTGCTAACATTTAATATTTCATTCACGTGATTATCTCCTCACATGCAGGGTTGGAAGATATTCCCTGTAATGGCGCTTCCTGTACAGACCAAACAGCCCCTCGGGAAGGGTGAGCAGGAGGATCAACAGGATAATGTAAAACACTACCGGTGAATAGTCACCCAGCAACTGGATCAGTATGAGCTCCAGGAAAGCGATGAAGTAACCACCGACCACGTTACCGTATATCTGCACACGACCGCCTATCATGTTGACCATAAGTATCTTCAACATAAACGACAGCGGAAGATAGGTGATACCCGAAAAAGTGCCGTAGTAATGCGAATAAAACCATCCTATAATCGCTATCATGACGGCCGGGATGGTAAAACTGATGATTTTCATCTTTCTGACATTAACACCCATGGCCTCCGCCACCTCTTCATCATCGTTAATGGCTGCCAGGGCCGTAGCAAATTTGGAACGCAATATCTTATCCACAATGAACATGTAAATAAGCATTATGAACAACGCCATAAAGCAGATCAGAAGCTGATTGACCGTAAATGAGCCCACATTGACCATAGGAGCGATGCCGAAAAGACCCACGTCACCCTTGAAGATGTCGGTATAAATAAAGGTAATTTCCAGGAACACCAGGGGGAAAAGCAGCGTCAGCAGGGTATAGTACAGGCCGCCTGCAACAATGGTCAGAGGGCTCATTAGAAGACCGAAGAAAAGTCCTACTGCAATGGCCACAATCAGCGTGATGGCCGGTCCCCATCCCAGATGGATGCTGCACAACGCTGCAGCATATCCGCCTGCCCCGATATAGAACTGGGGACCGAAGTTCATGCGTCCAGTGCCGAGCGTCATCCAGCCCAGAGGAATGGCAATGGCAGCCAGAAGATTGGCATCGATTAATGTGGGGAGGATGGTGGGATAAAAGAAATAGGCCAGAACCGGCAAAATGACCAATATCCCCACATATGTTAGGGGATTCCGCCAGTAACGCGGCTCAATATGCCATTCATATTTCTGCTTACCGAGCCGTAGAACTAACTTTTCGCGTTTTACTTCTAATTCCATCGATTCACCACAAGCTTTCCGTCTTGGCGATACCCTGCGGCCTGACCATCAGCATGATGATTACCACAAGCAACGCCGCAAGGTTCATCAGACGAGGTTCGTTAATTACAAAAGATACCACTGAATGTGTAAAACCGATAATATAACTCGCTATTATAGTGCCTCGGATATTACCGAGTCCTCCCATGACCGAAATCAGGATGGCAGTCGTCATATAACCCCAGCCCATGGTAGGATCCACCGCCCAGACAGGAGCAATCAGGAGCATTGCGATTATAACGGGAAGTAGAACTATCACCATCACAAACATGTAGATGGTCTCGACCTCAATACCCATGATCTTGGCCGTATTGATGTCATAGGATATAGCTCTGACCGCCAGCCCCGTCTTGGTTTTGAGGAAAAACAGGATAAATAAGAGGGTCACCACGATACCCACAGCCGCAGCAATAATCATCTGTATCGAGATGTTGGTGGCACCTATCTCGACATTTCCCGGAATGATCGTGGTTGGAAGGAAGACTGCGGACTGAATCGGGTACCATTTGTTTGCCGCCTGCTCCGATATCAGAGCTATCAGCAGCAAGCCGGTGATGATCTTTTCTTCCATCTTCAGGTACTTGGCAATAATACCTTTATATAGGAGAATGGCAATTATTCCCTGCAGGATCACCATAAGCAGTATGGATAACCACAACGGCAGGGAAAGGGTGTGATAGAACAGCCATGTCAGGTAGATGGTGGCTATGAATATATACGCGTAGCCCAGATGGAAGATGCGCAGGACACCACAGATGAGGGAGAAACCGAGTGCAACCAGGAGATACAGGGAACCCAGGAGCAGTGTGTAGATTACCATCGTCTCAATTGTTGTCAGCACGTTCTACCTTTCTCTAGTTTATTTTTTCCTCCACACAACAAACACCGGTGCACATGGTAACAGATAATTGACTCGCTGTCAATACATCTTATGTAAATAAATGCATATTTTGTTTAGTCCTGCATAAATTGACTTTTTACTGGTGAGCGCATTACCATCATATATCAAATATTTTAACTGCACCATCAATTAAAATGAACGGGAATCTATTCGGAACCAGCGGTGTAAGAGGGGTGGTCAATCAGGATCTTACACCGGATCTATGCACAAATATCGGCAGGGCTCTTGGCAGTTTACTTCCATACGGTTCAACCGTTTGCATCGGCACCGATACCCGATTGAGTCGAGAACTGATTAAAAATGCAGTTACCTCTGGATTGGTTGAATGCGGCATCAACGTTGTGCATCTGGGCATCGTTCCCACACCTGCTCTGGCATTTCTTACACGTGAGTACGAATTTTCCGCCGGTATTATGATAACCGCCTCTCATAATCCTCCTGAGTACAACGGCATTAAGCTGTTTAACCGGGATGGAATCGGGTTTACCCGGCCCCAGGAAGAGCAAATAGAAAATTTGTTTTATCGGCGCGACTTCAGAACCGGCAGCGCCGGCTCGGTAGATCAGCTATCCCATGCCTATGAGAAATATGCCGGATATATCAAATCATTAGCCGCCAAATTCAATTTTAATTTAAATCATAAACTTCTTATCGATCCCGGAAATGGTGCTGCCAGCCGCATTGCCAGCCAAATATTCCATGAATTGAACTTTAAAGTGATCCCGTTTAACGATATGCCTGATGGCCGTTTCCCCGGTCGCAATCCCGAACCGAAAGAGGACACTTTAATAGAGACCATCAAATATCTACGGCAGAAAAATGCGGACCTGGCTATATGCTTCGATGGCGATGCCGACAGGGTGGTTTTTTGCGATCAGGCAGGTTTCATCGGCTTCAATGAAATGGCCTCTTTCATCTCCCGACAGGTGATTGAATCCACAGGACGAAAGTCAGTAGCTACAACCATCGAAACAGGTATGTTGCTGGACCTTGCTGTACAGGATCTGGGAGCAGGTGTCATCAGAGGCAGGGTTGGAGATGTGGCAGTCGCCCATCTTGCACGCGAAAACAACGCAGCACTCGGAGTTGAGACTGTGGGCGTTTACATAATACCCGAAGCGGGTTATTATCCGGATAGCATTTTTGCTTCTCTGTTCCTGCTCTCATCTCTGGAAAATATCAGCGACATCCGTAAATTTGTCAAATCGCTTCCACCGTTATATTTTAATAAAAGCAAAATGCACTGCCCCAATGAGATTAAGGCAACTGTTATGCAGAAGATACGACAAAAGATAGATATACTTAAACCGCTCGAGATTAACGATCTGGATGGTCTGCGGCTTGAATTCACCGGATCATGGATGCTGATCAGGGCATCCGGAACGGAACCGGCCATCCGGGTGCTGGCTGAGTCCAAGGGGCAAGCATATACACAGGAATTACTAAACAGCGGCCTATCCATTGTTCAAAATTCATTGAAAGAGGTGCTCGGGTGAAAGTAGTCTTCCTTTGTGGCGGTGTTGGCAAACGGATGTTCCCTATTACAGAGGATAAATTTCTTTTGGATTTCCTGGGTAATACACTGTTTGAAAAGCAGGTACTGCTTGCACAGAGTGCTGGCCTCAATGACTTCGTTATAATAGCGAATAAAGGAAACGCAGATCGACTTAAACAGCTGGCTGACGGAATAAAAAAGGGTGCTAAATTCTCGTTTGCCATTCAGGAACAACCCCTCGGCATCGCTAATGCGTTAATGAGTGCCTCCCACCTGCTCAAAGACGAAATAATCGTAGTCAATCCCAATGATGTATTCGGTATTTCCGCCTACCAAGAAATGCTTTCGGCATATAAAAAAGGCGATGCTGCTTCCTATATTCTGGGCTACCAGATCAATGGATATTTCCCGGGTGGATATTTATCAGTAGATGAAAATAATCACCTGAAGCATATTATAGAGAAACCCGCACCTGGTACAGAGCCGGGCAATTTGATCAATATTTTGCTTCACCTGCATACGGATGTTAAATTGCTTTTAAAACACATTGCCTCGGTACATACGACACATGATGACGTGTACGAGTGCGCGCTTGACAGTATAGTGCAAACAGGCATAAAAATAAGGGTGGTGCCATATAAAGGGATCTGGGCACCTATTAAATATCCCTGGCATATATTGGATATCGTAAAGATCATGCTCGATGCCGCAAATACAAAGATTTCTTCTTCTGCCACCATTTCCGATCATGCTGTGATTGAGGGGAAGGTGGTTATAGGAGACCACGTCAGAATACTCGAAAATGCTGTGATACGCGGCCCGGTATATATTGGATCGGGCACAATTATCGGCAACAACGCACTGGTGAGAGAATACAGCCATATAGGTAACAATTGTGTTGTAGGTTTTTCCTCAGAGATAAAAGGTTCGTATATCGGTAACAACTGCTGGTTCCATTCCAATTATATCGGTGATTCCATTATCGGCAATCATTGCTCCTTTGGTGCCGGAAGTGTTACCGCCAACTTCCGATTTGATGAAAATAATATACAGGTAAGCTACGATGAAGGCACATTGTCTACCGGCAGAGACCACTTCGGTGCAATCATCGGTGATTATTGTAAAATGGGTATTAATTCGGGTATACTTCCGGGTAGACGCATAGGACCCAATTCTATTGTGGGTGCGCATGTATGCTTGGCTAGCAACCTCGGACCCGGAATGATGGCGATACAAAGGCATGAATATCAGCTGCTGAAGCACAGTACAGATTCGGGCGATGTAAAGAGCCAGTAACGAAAAAATAGAGTCTCAAAAAATAATGCCTCCTATTCCCATAGAAAAATTACCCGGACATGTAGCCATAGTAATGGATGGAAATGGCAGATGGGCTGAAAAGCGTAACAAACCACGCCTCTACGGTCATAAGCAGGGCACCATCCATGCACGCCGCTTCGTGGAACTATTTGCTACTTACGGCATACCCTACCTGACACTTTATGCATTTTCTACCGAAAACTGGAACCGCCCGGAAGCAGAGGTAAAAGGCATTATGTCCCTGCTGGAAGAAAATATCGACGAAGCCATTGAGATTGCACGATCCAGCAACATACGCATAAATCATCTGGGCGACCTTTCCCCACTGCCACAGAAAATACAGGATAAGGCTATTCATGCAGTTCAAATAACCGCCCACAATACCGGCTTAACCGTCAATATCGCCTTTAACTACGGTGGCAGAAGTGAAATCATCAACGCAGTCCGGCGGATTATCCGTGATAAAATATCCGCCGATGCATTAAATGAGGAGCTGTTTTCTCAATACCTTTATACTGCCGGAATGCCCGACCCCGATTTATTTATCCGCACTGGCAATGAAATGCGATTAAGCAATTTACTTATCTGGCAATCGGCTTACGCCGAGCTGTATTTTACACCCGTGCTCTGGCCGGATTTCGATAAAGCCGAATTTGAGAAAGCACTGCTGGCCTATAGTAAAAGACAGAGGAGATTTGGCGGGCTGTAGCTCCCGGGTAAGGTATTATAGCTATGCTCCATACAAGACTGCCCGATTATGATGTTATTGTGATAGGCGCGGGCATTATCGGCAATTTCATCAGCAGAGAGCTTTCCGTGCTGGGCCATAGTGTCGGTGTAATTGAGAAGAAACCAGATGCCGGCCACAAAATATGCTGTACGGGAATTATCAGCAATGAATGTCTCGATTTGCTCACGGTGCCAGCGTCAATCATTCAGAATAAGATTCATTCCGCCCGTATCTTTTCACCTTCGGGTAAATGCATAAGTTTGAACCGCAGTCATACACAGGCGTATGTACTCAACAGACCGGCCATGGATAAATACATAGCCGGATCGGCCCGAGACCGCGGAGCGGAATACCATTTCAATACCATGGCAATAGACTTGAAATACTACGATGATTGTATCGGCGTAATCTGTTCCGGCACAAAAGGAGCCCTAGAATTGAAAAGCAGGGTTGCTGTCATTGCCGCCGGATTCGCCAATTCTCTAACACTGGATGCAGGGCTGGGCAAAATAGACCGGTATGCAATGGCAGCACAAACAGAAGTAGAAATCGAAGACAATATCGATGAGATAGAAATATATAGTGGTAACGAGATTGCACCCGGGTTTTTTGCCTGGCTGGTTCCGGCCGGCCATTCACTTGCCAAAGTGGGCCTCCTATGCAGGCAAAATCCAGCCAAATTCATATCCGCATTCCTCCAGAAGCTGGCTGATGAAGGGAAGACTGGCAGATTATTACATGCGGTGGACTATGCCATGATACCCCTCAAACCACTTCGCAAAACCTTTGCTAACAGAGTCGTAGTTGTTGGCGACGCTGCCGGCCAGGTCAAGCCGACCACGGGAGGTGGCATATACTTTGGTCTGCTATCGGCATGCGAGGCTATAAAAGTCCTGAATAAGGCACTGATGTTTGAAAATCTAAGCGAAAAATATTTATCCCTGTATCAGAAGCAGTGGCATCGCATCCTCAGCCGTGAGCTGACAATTGATTATTGGGCACATCGATTTTATCAGAAACTCAATGATGATCAGATAGATCATATATTCGATATTATCGAACGCTATGGCATACACGACACGCTGCTTGCATCTCCTGATATAACATTTGATTGGCACAGCAAAATAATTTTAGATGCCATCAAGCACAGGTCTTTACAAAGATCGTTGGAGAAAATCCATAGAACCAAGATTCCCAGATTTTAACCCAAAAAGCCAGAAGCTGGGATAATTTCTACCCATACTGACAGTTCCGTTTGATAATTTGCATTACTGCTGAATATATGGTAATATTTTAATAGAATTCAATACTTGCTTAAAAGTGGGTCCTTGTACCCACTTTTTTATTGAAAATGCATATTGAGGAAGATTGACTTCGATGGCTAAGACTGAATTCATGAACGCCCTTATGCAACTTGCGGCAGAAAAAAATCTGCCCAAGGAAATTGTACTGACTGCTCTCGAATCAGCCATGGTGTCCGCTTACCGTAAAGAAGCTTTCACTCATGGTGAAGATATAGCAGTCAAAATACATCCGTTAACCGGTGAGGTTAAACTCACCCTGAAAAAAACAGTTGTCGAAAATACTGCAGATCAGTATCGGGAGATTTCCTTGCAAGAAGCCCGAAAAATAGATAAAAACCTGCAGGTTGGGGATACTGTAGCAATCGAAGTCCCGCCTCCCAATGCAGGACGTATCCCCGCGCAGATAGCCAAGCAGGTTATATTACAGAAGCTTCACGATGCCGAGCGTGGTGCAATTTATGAAGAGTTCGCCGGCAAAGAAGGAGAAATTATAAGCGGAACTGTACAAAGGGTTACACCTGAACATGTAGTAGTTGATATCGGTAAAACCGAAGCGATAATTCCCGAAAGTGAAAGGATCCCGACAGAACGGTACCGACAGGGCCAGAGGCTCAAGTTGTACATTGTTGAGGTTACCCGTACAACAAAGGGGCCACAGATAATCGCTTCACGCGCCCACCGCAACCTGTTAAGAGATATGCTTATGCTGGAAATACCCGAAATAGCCAGCGGGGTAGTTGAAATCAAGGCTGTCGCCAGAGAGGCTGGCTATCGTAGCAAAGTTGCCGTTAGCACCCGACAGCCGGGCATCGATCCTGTGGGATGTTGTGTCGGTCTGCGCGGCATCAGAATTCAGAATATTGTTAATGAACTGAACGGTGAAAAAATAGATGTTGTGCAGTGGTCAGATGACCCCAGGATTTTCATAGCGAATGCTCTTAGCCCGGCACAGGTCATCAGCGTTACACTCAATGAAGCCGAAACTACAGCACTGGTCAAAGTACCTGATAAGCACCTTTCCCTGGCCATAGGAAAAGAGGGGCAAAATGTCCGCCTTGCCGCCAAGCTGACAGGATGGCGTATAGATATTAAAAGTGTCTCAGAAATCGAGGCTGAGAAAATCTCCGGCCAGCCCGAGCCTCAAATGGCAGCTCAGAAAATAGAACCAGCACCGATTGAACATGAAAAGATATTAGCAGGATCATCTGATGGAGAAGCGAAGGCAGATATCATATCAGAAGAAAAAGAGCCGGTTGCAGCTCTGGCAGAAGTGGAAACTGCACAGGCGACGACTTCCGGTTTCGAGGAGCTCCAGCCAGCTGATATCGAGATATTAATACCGGCCGAGCTATCGATACCCCAACAGCCGTCTAAAATCAGGTTTGCCGAGGAAATTCTATCGGGGAGAAACGGTAAATCTCGTAAAAAAGACTTTGCTAAAAAGGAAGTCGAAGGCAAGGATCTGGGTGTGAAAGCTAAAAAATCCAAACCGAAGAAGCATGCTTACATCGAGGATGAAGACTTTGAAGAAGCTTAATAACAACACACCAATTTCCAGGCGAAAACATGTGCCCGTACGAACCTGCGTGGCCTGCCGCTGTGCCAACAGCAAGCGGGAACTTATCAGGTTAGTAAAAACATCTGAAGGCGTTGTAGTGGATGCCCGAGGCAAGCTACCCGGAAGAGGTGTTTACCTCTGTCCGGACCGGTCATGCTGGGAAAAAGGACTCAAAGGCAACCGAATAGAATTCGGCCTGCGGATCAGGCTATCCCCGGAAAACCGACAGGCATTGCTGGATTTCAGCAGGAATCTATCTGATCGGGATAATCGGAAATGAAAAACAGTCAGGGTCAAACAGGTACAGGTGAGAGCAACAGCAAACGTGGTTTGGCACAAATTGTACTTCCACCGGTCATCACGGTTAAACAGCTGGCGGACCAGTTAGGCACCAGCGGCATCGATATAATCAAACAGCTTATGCGCAACGGCATTATGGCCAACATCAATCAGGCCCTGGAATACGAGGTGGCCGCAAAAATAGCTTCCGATTTCGGCTACTTACCCAAAAAACTTTTAGTATCTTCGCAGGTAAAGCAGACAGTTAGCGGAAAGGGAGCTAAACTGCACCCGCGCCCTCCGGTTATAACTATCATGGGTCATGTCGACCACGGCAAAACAAGCCTGCTCGATGCCATAAGACAAACCAATGTTGCCGCCGGTGAAGCCGGTGCCATCACCCAACATATAGGTGCTTATCAGGTGGAAATGAACGGAAGGAAAATAACCTTCCTTGATACCCCGGGCCATGAGGCGTTCACCGCTATGAGGGCAAGGGGCGCGCAGGCAACAGATATAGCAGTGCTTGTAGTAGCCGCAGATGACGGAGTTATGCCCCAGACTGTTGAAGCACTCAATCATGCAAGGGCAGCTGGAGTTACAATTGTAGTTGCCATCAATAAGATAGATAAGCCCGATGCCTCACCCGATAAAATTAAACAACAGCTGGCTGATCTGGGTCTGCTGATAGAGGAGTGGGGAGGAGATACCATATGTGTCCCGGTATCGGCTAAAAAAAGAATAGGCATAGACGACCTGCTTGAAAACCTGCTGCTGGTCGCCGATATGCTGGAGCTCAAGGCAGAGTGGGATTGCCCCGCCGAAGGAATAGTTATCGAAGCCAAACTGGATAAAAATAGAGGTCCGGTAGCCACCTTGCTGGTTAAAAAGGGAGTATTAAAAATCGGCGATAACATCGTCATAGGAACTATATCCGGAAAAGTTAAAGCCATGTTCAATGATGCCGGAAAGAATATCCGTAAAGCAGAACCATCGACTCCTGTGGAAATACTTGGTATTGATTCGGTGCCCGCCGCCGGAGAGATATTCCAGGTAGTTAGCGATGAAAAAGAAGCTAGAGCGCTGGTTGAAAAAAACCGTTCTTCCCGAGCAACCACGGCAATACCTCATGCTATCAGCCTATCTTCCATTGCCGCCCAGGCTACCAGTGGAGAGATGAAAGAACTCAACATTATACTTAAGACGGATGTGCAGGGAAGTATCGAACCTATTAGAGATTCCCTCGAGCGGTTGAGCAATGACAAGACCCGCGTAAAAGTCATCCACACTGGTACGGGTGGTATTACGGAGGGGGACGTCCTGCTGGCCATGGCATCAAAGGCGGTGATAATAGGTTTTAACAGCAAACCCGAAGCTGGTGCTACCCGTCTGGCCGAGCAGGAAGGCATAAGCATAAGGCAATATAATATTATCTATAAGCTTATTGAGGATGTGGAAAAGGCACTCAAGGGCTTACTTGAACCGGAATATGTGGATGTTGTTGTAGGTCAGGCTGAGGTAAAAGCTGTATTCGAGTCGGGCAAGAAAGGCAAAATCGCCGGTGCGCTTATGAAAGAAGGCAAGGCTACCAGAGACTCGCAGGTAAGAGTCCTGCGGAACGCTAAAGTCATCGCAGAATCACATGTAAGTGGGCTGCGCCGTTTTAAGGATGATGTGAAGGAAGTTTCGGCTGGTATGGAGTTCGGCGTAAAGCTGGAAAACTTCGGCGACTTCTTAATCGGGGATATACTCCAGTTTGTTCGAAAGGAAAAAATCGATTAATCCGCGAAGCAAATTCTTCTGCTCATTGCTATAATATTTTTGCGGAGAAAATCATGACGCGGCGTACGGAACGGTTAAATCACCTCATACAAATTGAAATAAGCGACCTACTGCGAAGGCATATCAATGATCCCCGATTGAGCGGATTGATAAGCATTACCAGAGTCTCTCTCTCCAACGATCTTAAGAATGCAACAATCCTGGTAAGTGCTATGGGCGCCGAGCCCGATCGTGATGAGATATTAAATGGTTTCCACTCTGCTGCAGGTTTTTTACGTCGCGAGTTAGCCCACCGCCTTAAAATCAGATTCGTCCCCGAACTCAAGTTCCAGTTCGATGATTCAATTGAACAGGGTGTAAAGCTCGTCAATCTTATTGAAAGAGTAGCTACAGAAGACAAACTGGCAGGAAGGAATGACCGTTAACGGAATCCTCAATGTCAATAAACACCAAGGAGCTACTTCTTTCCAAATTGTATCAGCTATACGCCGCCTCAGCGGACAGAAGCGCGTCGGCCATGCCGGTACTTTAGATCCTCTGGCTACAGGGGTGTTACCGGTATGCCTTGGCCTGGCGACACGCATCATAGAATATATACACTCTTTACCCAAAGAATATATCGCCGGCATAATGCTGGGCGCAGAAACCGATACCTACGACGCCCAGGGCACTGTCATCTCGCGAGGCGATTTTTCCCATGTTACTATCGATCGGATAAGGGAAATCCTGCCACAGTTTATCGGCGAAATCACACAGATTCCACCCCCTTATAGTGCAATAAAAGTCAACGGCATCCCCTCCTATATCCGCGCACGGGCCGGCTTGTCCGAACAGCTCAAACCGCGTTACGTTAATATCTTCAGCATCGATGTAATAAGCTTCGTTTCTCCATATTTAAAAATACGTGTGCGCTGCTCCAAAGGTACATATATCCGCTCTCTGGTGCATGATCTCGCTAATATGCTTGGATGCCAAGCATACTTAAATGACCTGATACGCACGGCTTATGGCCCGTACAATTTAGATACAGCACTTTCACTGGAGGAAATCGCCGGTTCTATCGCTACTAAGGGCTTCTCACAGCTGTTATATTCGCTTGATCATCCCTTATCAGGCTGGCCGAAAATTATAATTGACCAGAATTTAATTGCATCGGTTATGAATGGCAAATCAATAGTAATAGATAATGCACCGGTCGATAATGGTTCCTTCTTACGATGTTATGACCGGTACGGTAAACTAATTGCTGTATTGCGCTATGAAGCCTGCAGTAGACTGTGGCATCCCGAAAAAGTCTTTATCCGTTAAATCGGAATTACTACCCGGCACAAAAATAAAATCAACAGCTTGACATACGTACTCGTATTAGCTATATTAGCCTTAAGAGGCAGAAAAAAGATGCAGGAGGTGCCAGGATGACACATCATGTTCCTATGGCCTATTGCTTCAAAGACCGAAAAAAGGTTGAAATCAAAAATCCAGAGAAAGTCACATTGAAAAACGGCAGACCGGCCACCAAGGGCGTGTGTCCTATCTGCGGAACTACCGTGTACCGGATCGGAAAGAGCTAACCGTCGATCGGAGCAACTATTTTAAACAATGCGCCTTACCCGCTGAAGTAGCTTCAGAGGGTTAAGTTCTAATATGCTTTTAAATTTTCGTGGGCTTATTCCGGCCTGTGTAAGGGTTTGTTTGGCCAGTTGTTCTGATAACAGGTCATCCTCAGTATGGGAATCGGTATTCAGCAACAGCATTGCACCAGTTTTAACGGCAATTTCAGCAACATAGGGATTGGCCGTGCAGTGACCCCTCCGGGTTGTAATCTCGAGAAACACGCCGTTTCTGGCAGCCAGCCTGGCCGCTTCAGTCGTTATATGCCCTGGATGGGCAAGTATATCTACATAGGAGGACTTTACCGCCGCCAGATTCGTTCCTTCTTCTACAGGTTCTGTCGGCGTTTCGCCATGCACCACAACCAGCCAGGCTCCCAGATTCTTAGCCTTTTTAGCAAGCTCATCAATTGTATCCGGCGGTACATGAGTCAGTTCGATACCGGGCATTGCCAGTATATTCCAGTGCGATCTAGCCAGCTCGCAATCGGCACTGACTTCTTTTATTATCCTTTCCATAGAGCCAATACCTGCATGGTCGGTAATGCCGATAGCAACATAATTTTTAACTGCCGCCCGTCTTACCAGCTCAGTGGGCGAAAGTACCCCATCACTATAAAAAGTGTGGGTATGGAAATCATAAAGCATTCTATAAATTAACATAAAAACCTTAAATTATACAAGATAAGGCTCATAATCTGTTATAATAGGGCGTATTTTAGCCGCTATGTTTAAAAAAATACTCGTACCACTTGATGGTTCGATAGAATCCGAAACAGTTCTGCCATATGTTCGAGACCTGGCAATCAGGTTCGGCTCTGAAGTAGATATCCTGAGTGTCGGTCTCGGCAGCAAAAAAAGGCGTGTCAATCAACTGCTGGACGATTACGTACAGCACGTGGTAGAGCATCTTCAAAACAATCATATAAACTGCCGCTCAGTCCTGGTCTACAGCGAGAGCGAAAATGAGACGATTGATTTCGCTCAGGTAGCTACAGAAAAACTGGATATCAGGGCAAAAGGTAAGGTCTTTTACGGTGGTCCTGCTGAGACTATACTTTTTTATACACAGAGACATCACGTAAATTTAATAATAATGGCCACCCATGGTCACAGCGGCCTGAAAAGATGGTGGCTTGGCAGTGTTTTTGAAAAAGTGATATCGCAATGCACTGTGCCCGTCTTGGTCATTCACAGCAAGCATGTTAGAGAAATTGACCGTGAACATCGCGCAACTTTCAGACATGTACTGGCGCCTCTGGATGGATCTGAAGCAGGCGAATCGGCTTTACACGATGCTGAAGAGGTAGCAGTTAAAACAGGTGCATCAATTACACTTCTGCACGTTATACCTGAACCCCATGCTGTCGAAGCCAGATTCCTGGGCTCTGAATTCACCCGTTTTGTTAAAGCCATGCACGATGCCGGGGAAAATTATCTCACACGGACATGCAACAGATTATCAGAAAAAGGTATAAAGGCTTCATATAAGATTGTATACGGCGATCCTGCACAACAAATTATCGATATAGCTGCCCATGAAAAAAACGACCTGATAGCACTTTCCACACATGGTCGAAGCGGTATAACACGGTTCGTAATGGGCAGTGTGGCTGATAAGGTTCTGCATGCTTCCAAACTGCCCATGTGGCTTGTCAGGCCAAGGAAAATTATAAGACAGATTAATTCTGAAAAGAGTGAAAATACTATTTTAAAGTAATGTAAAGATACTCAGTATCAATAAGGAGTTTTATAACAATGGGAAAGATAAATGTAGCAATCATCGGGGTAGGCAACTGCGCATCATCATTTGTACAGGGAGTTCATTATTACAAAAAAGCAAAAGACGACGAATTTGTACCCGGCTTAATGCATGTAAACCTGGGCGGCTACCACATAAGGGATATAAATTTCGTCGCCGCTATCGACATCGATAAGAACAAGGTGGGCAAGGATCTGGCCGAGGCTATCTTTACCCCACCAAACAATACTTATAAATTTTGTGATGTTCCCACTACCGGTGTAAAAGTCGTACGGGGTATGACGCATGATGGACTGGGGAAATATCTCAGCAAAATTATACAGAAGGCTCCGGGCCCAACCGCCAACATTGTAAGCATTCTCAAGGAAGTTAAGGCCGATGTTGCCATAAATTACTTGCCGGTAGGCAGCGAAGAGGCCACCAAGTGGTATATAGAGCAACTGTTGAATGCAGGAGTAGGTCTGGTCAACTGTATCCCTGTTTTTATAGGTAGAGAACCGTACTGGCATAACCGCTTTTATGAGGCCGGCCTTCCAGTGATCGGTGATGATATCAAATCCCAGGTTGGTGCTACCATTGTGCACAGGGTGCTGACCAGGCTCTTCCGCGACCGCGGGGTCAAGCTTGAACGTACTTACCAATTGAATTTTGGAGGCAATACCGATTTTTATAACATGCTCGAACGCGAACGCCTTGAATCCAAAAAGATATCTAAAACCAACGCCGTTACATCACAGCTCGATTACGAAATGAATCCTGATAATATACATGTCGGCCCCAGCGATTATGTACCATGGCTGCTTGATCGCAAGTTCTGCCATATAAGGATGGAAGGGCGAACCTTTGGAGATGTCCCTCTGAATCTCGAATGTAAACTGGAAGTGTGGGATAGCCCGAACTCTGCCGGAGTAGTCATCGATGCAGTCCGCTGCTTTAAAATAGCCAAAGACCGCGGCCTGGCCGGAGCAATCGTAGCCCCGAGTGCATATTTTATGAAATCACCTCCCATACAATATTCCGACGATGAAGCAAGACGGCGGGTAGAGCAATTTATCAGCGGACAGGATCAACAACGCCCCATCACCCTGCCCGAGATAGCTTGAATAACAACGTATAAAATGCCAGACATGCCTGACCATGAAAATCGGCTTAATTTCCGCATATGATTATTCCCATCCCGGCGGCGTAATTAACCACGTCTCCTATCTGGGGCACTATCTTCAGCAAATGGGGTACGAAGTTAAAATAGTTGCTCCTGTGCGCAGAAAAGGTACCCGGTATTTCGGAGAGGATGTTACGCCGGTTGGCAGGCCACTCCCAATACCCTATGGTGGTACTACTGCCCGCATTCCCCTTTCACCCTGGCTACCTTATCAGGTAAACAGGGTACTTGACCGCGAAAATTTCGATATTATCCATTTGCATGAGCCTTTTATCCCCATGCTCTGCCTGAGCACGCTGACACAATCGAAAACTATAAATGTGGGTACTTTTCACGCATGCCATGACAGGTCTTTAATGTACTGGCTTGGTCAGCCGATTATGCACAGATTGGGGAAAAAGCTTCATGGCAAGATTGCCGTATCACAACCGGCTCTGAAATATATATCCAGGTATCTTCCAGGAGAGTATCGAATTATACCCAATGGAGTTGACACCAGGCACTACCGTCCGGAAGGCCCACATCTTCCTGAATTCAAAGATGGTAAGATCAATATTCTCTTTGTAGGCAGATTGGAAGAGCGAAAAGGAGTTGATGATCTTATTCATGCATGCTCTCTGGTTAAAAAAGAATTCAACAATTTCCGGCTTATTATTGCCGGCCCCGGTCTCAAGCTCCGATATAAGTACGAGTTGCTTGCCAGAAGACTACTTCCTGACCAGGTAATTTTCACCAGGTTCGTACCCTTTGAACAGCTCCCCAGATATTACAGAACAGCCGATATTTTTTGTGCACCGGCTACCGGAGGCGAGAGCTTCGGCATAGTATTACTCGAAGCTATGGCCAGCGGTACACCCGTAGTAGCTACCAGCATACCGGGCTATGCGAGTGTCATAACACATGGGCAGGACGGGCTTCTTGCTAGACCGAAAGATAGGCGCGGCATAGCAGATGCTTTACTCACATTGATAAATGATAAAATTTTACGTAATAAATTTATTGAGAATGGACTGATTACCGCCGAAAAATACAGCTGGGAAAACGTAAGCCGCCAGGTCGCAGACTACTATAAAACATTAATAAATACTTACAGCGGGAAAATATAATGCCTTCATTTCATGAAATCAGAAAAAAAGCTCAAACATCCATTACTGCGCCCCTTATTCCGATTATAAAAAAGCTCAGGCTATCCCCCGATATGCTAACATTCATCGGTATTTTTTTGAATCTCATCGCAGCTTTTATAATAGGCTCGGGACACCTTTTCATTGGTGGCCTCATTTTTTTGCTGGCAGGCCTTTTCGATATGCTGGATGGCGTCATGGCCCGTTTCCTTAACCAGGCAACCAAATTCGGGGCACTGCTCGATTCGACTTCTGACCGTCTTACCGAGGCTGCAGTATTTCTGAGCTTTATCTTTATTACATCGACTAGCATTTGGCCCTATAATACCACTATGCAACTGGTGCTTATTTTCCTGGCTTTGACCGGCTCCTTTCTCACCAGCTATATCCGCGCCCGTGCTGAAGGTCTTCAGATCGACTGTAGCGTGGGTTTGTTCACACGGCCCGAGCGGGTCATAATACTGGCACTGGGACTGCTCTTGAATCTGGTGTTCTTGGCGTTATCACTGGTGGTTATCCTTTCTTTCATAACTGTGGGACAGCGTTTTTTTCACGTTTGGCGAAGATCTAAAACTTTGTAATACAATATACACATATGAGGTAATATGAGCGATAATGCTTTTAAATATGCACTCACCACATTAGCTTTGCTGACTTGCGTCTCAATTGTAGTTGCCATCAGTCTGGCTTCGGTAGGTATCTACTGGATAGGGATAGATTTTATCTCCTTGATATTTCTTACAATTTTAACAGGCCTTATCATCCTCATTGTAGGAGGAATTACCCTTCTTTATTTCTGGGGCAGGCGGTATATGTCAAAACTTTAGTTGACAGGCTTAGCCATACTCCCTTATTATTACAGGTTGTGTAAAAAAGGCAGCCTGTATTTGGAAAGATGATATGTCAGTAGTAGCAGTTATCGGTGCCCAGTGGGGCGATGAAGGCAAAGGGAAAATAGTAGATCTCCTGGCCGAAAAAGCGGATGCTGTCATCCGCTTTTCTGGTGGTGACAATGCCGGCCATACTGTGATAAACCCAAAAGGTGAATTCAGGCTTCATGTTGTGCCCTCCGGCATTTGTTATCCCCGGGCAGCCTGTATAATTGGAAATGGTGTGGTGGTAAATCCCAGAGTACTTCTGGAGGAAATTGATAATCTTCAGAGCAAGGGCGTTGACGTGAGCAATCTGCACATCAGCGATCGGGCACATGTCATTATGCCCTGGCATATATTGCTTGATGGTTTGGAAGAGGAAAGACGCGGAGAAGGAGCCATCGGAACAACCAGAAAAGGAATAGGTCCAGCTTTTGCCGACAAGACCGCGAGAAGAGGTATCCGTATATCCGATATGCTCGACCCTGAAAACTTTAAATCCCGTCTTAAGACTATCCTTTCCTCAAAAAATGATTTATTAACCAGAATCTACGACCAACCTCCTCTGAGCCTCGACAGTATATTTGAGGAATACAGCGGCTATGCCAGACGAATGTCTGTATATATAAAAGATACCACTTCGATGATTAACGATCTCGTCTCCAGAGGTCGCAATATCGTGCTGGAAGGCGCCCAGGGCACAATGTTAGACACAGATTTTGGGTCTTATCCTTACGTGACTTCGTCGTCTCCTCTGGCCGCGGGGGCCTGCCTGGGGTCGGGCATAAACCCAAGAGCCCTCGAGCGGGTTGTTGGCATCTTCAAAGCCTATATAACCAGAGTAGGTTCCGGGCCAATGCCGACAGAGCTTAAAGATAAGCTTGGAGACTATATAAGAGAACGC
Source organism: Dehalococcoidia bacterium (assembly GCA_034436215.1). Taxonomy (GTDB): domain Bacteria; phylum Chloroflexota; class Dehalococcoidia; order GIF9; family UBA5629; genus UBA6808. The sequence continues at coordinate 78,435 of DAOTVU010000069.1, read as the reverse complement.
GCACACGAATACGGTGCCACCACCGGGCGGGCCCGCCGCTGTGGTTGGTTCGATGCTGTCATAGGTCGTTACAGCACTGAACTCAACGGTTTTAACAGTGCCATACTGACCAGACTCGATGTGCTTGATGAAATGGATACGGTCAAAATATGTGTTGCCTATAAAATTGGCAATAAGACGATTAATCACTTCCCTGCCGATATAAAGGCACTTGAGACCTGCCAGCCTGTTTATGAAGAACTACCCGGTTGGAAAACCAGCACCAGTGATATTCGAGATGTTAAAAGGCTCCCGCCTAATGCACTCCGCTACATAAAAAGGATCGAAGAATTAATCGGCTGCCCCTTCCATATAATCTCCATAGGTCCAAGGCGTGATCAAAGCATCACCATCAAAAAAATCATTTAATCGGCAGATCTATTTTATAATCTTTCAGAGTTGTCTCAATTATAGATTTTGTCTTCGCGTCTGGCTCCACGAGTGGTAACCTTGGCTTTCCCACCCTGAAGCCAAGGTAATTAAGAGCATATTTTATTGGCATCGGATTGCCTACCAGAAACATGGCACTTACCAGTGGTATAAAACTGCGATGCAATCTGGCAGCTTCTGCAATCTGTCCGGCAAAAAAGGCATCCATCATTTTCCTGTACTGCAGACCAACCAGGTGTGTAATAACACCTATAACCCCGTATCCACCCAGACTCAATACAGTGAATGTATCCCCATCGTTTCCACTGTAAACAATAAAATCTCTATCTGCACCCTCGATAATCTTCGCAATCTGTGTGAAGTCCGCGCTCGCTTCCTTGATGCCGACAATATTGTCTATCCTGCTCAACCGTATTGTCGTATCTGCGGTCAGGTTGGTTACAGTACGTGATGGCACATTATAGATAATACAGGGTAGAGTGGTCTTCTCAGCTATAGCCTTGAAATGCTCATATAATCCATCCTGCGTCGGTCTATTATAGTAGGGGACAGTCAGCAAACAGGCATCCACACCGGTTTTTTCAGCTTCGCGCGTAAGTTCTATGCTCTCACGCGTATTATAATTACCTGTCCCCGCCACAATTGTTGCGCTTTTATCCACAGCAGATCTTATCTCAGAGAAAAGGCGTAGTTTTTCTTCCATGCTGAGTGTAGGGCTTTCGCCGGTGGTGCCACTGACAACAAGCCCATCGCTTCCCGAAGCCAGCAGTGCACGTGCCAGTTTCTTTGCCTGTTCATAATCCACTCCACCTCCATCATCAAATGGTGTTACCATAGCTGTTAGCAAACGACCAAACTTCTTCATTTCAACACTCCGTTGTGTTATTTGGCAGGTTTAACCCAATCGTTCTTTATCGCTTCTTCGGCTATTTGAACTGCATTCAATGCGGCTCCTTTCCTTATATTATCAGCCACCACCCACATCACCAGACCATTGAGATACGAAGCATCCGCTCTGATCCTGCCAACGTATACGTCATCTGTGCCGGCAGCCAGCCATGGCTGCGGATAGAGGCTTACATTGGGATCATCCAGCACTTTCACTCCGGGAGCCTTACTCAAAATGTTTCGAGCCTCATCAGGAGATATATATTCGTTAAATTCCACCTGAACAACCTCACTATGACCAATAAACACCGGCACCCTGACGCAGGTGGCAGATACTGCAATATTATCTGCATGCATTATTTTTCTTGTCTCCTCTAACATTTTCCATTCTTCTTTGGTATAGCCATTATCGAGGAATACATCTATTTCAGGCAATAGATTAAACGCTATTTGATGGGCATATACATGAGGCACCACATTGCCTCCTTCCAGCACTATTTTAGACTGTTTGGTCAGCTCCTCCACAGCTGCAAGCCCGGTACCGGATACCGATTGATATGTGGCCACTACTATCCTTTTTATCGGGTTAATTTTATGCAACGGATAGAGAGCCACAACCATCTGAATGGTAGAGCAATTGGGGTTGGCTATAATCCCTCGGTGTTTTCTAATATCTTCCGGATTAACTTCCGGAACTACCAAGGGTACCCTGGGATCCATGCGCCATGCGGCACTGTTATCAATTACCAGCGCACCAGCCTTGGCGGCAACAGGCGCAAAGTGTTTGCTTATATCCGAGCCAGCCGAGAAAAGGGCAATATCAATATTATCGAATGAATCGTTTGCTGTCTCTTTTACTACAACCTCTTCGTGCCCTACAAACATTTTCCTTCCTGCCGAACGATCTGATGCATACAATGAAATCGACCTGGCAGGAAATTTCCGCTGCAGGAGCACTTTGATAAACTCCTGCCCCACCATGCCGGTAGCACCTACGATTGCAACGTTATATCCATCCTGCATATCAATCTCCCAGATTTAGTATGGAATCCAAACCCACCAGCAGACCCTGACGTTTAACTACTTCCTTTATGGCAAGTATCACTCCCGGCATAAAGCTCTCTCTGCTGATAGTATCATGCCGGAGTGTTAGCGTCTGTCCTACTGTACCGAAGATCACTTCCTGACTGGCCACCAGCCCCGGTAACCGCACACTGTGTATCGAGACTCCCCCAATCTGGCCACCCCGCGTGCCTTTCATTGTCTCCTTTTCTGTTAAAGGCAAGATAAAAGGCTTGCCTCTTGCTTTCAGCATTTCATCCGCTGTTGCCAGTGCTGTTCCCGATGGTGCATCTGCTTTTCTATCATGATGAAGCTCTATGATCTCGGCATTATCGAAATACCTCGATGCTATTTTAGCCAGATGCATCAGGACAACTGCACCTATGGCAAAATTAGCCGCTATAATAGCACCCTTTTTATATCTGGACGCCAAATCGTCTATTTCCTTAAGATCGTTATCGCGCAGACCCGTTGTCCCCACTACCAAATGCGCGCCGTTTTTTAAAGCAAGCCTGGCCGTAGATGGTACTGCAGAAGCTATTGTGAAATCAACCACTACTTCCGGATGATACATCTCAATAATCGTGGTTAAATCGGAATGTAAAGGTATTTTTCCACTGATACCAGGAACTGTAAGATGTTCTCTTTCCACTTTTATATCAGCGGCTCCTACTAAAACGAGATCGGGATCGTTAGCCACAGCTCCGATAACCTGCTGTCCCATTCGGCCTAAGGCCCCGTTAACTGCTACTTTGATCTTAGACATCTTTCTACCCTCACGCAGTTAAATGTTCAAACCGACTCTTAACTTTTACGTTGCTGGCGATCCCGCTGTGGCCGGTTATGTTGATGAACTTTGCTGTCCCTTTTCTGATCACCGTGAACTGGATTCCTTGTCCCGGCAAGTGTCCTTTCATGAGTCCCCACGGTACGTGATGGTCTTACCTCTCCCGGTGTGACCTTGCTCTCTGTAAATACCGCTTTGCGCGACAGGTTAATGCGTCCCAGACGATCGATTTCTGTAACCTTAACCATTATCTCATCACCGACCTTAACAACATCCTCAACACGGGATACGTGGTGATCTGCCAGCTCACTGATATGGACCAGCCCCTCCTTTCCTGGCAGGACTTCCACAAACACACCGAAATTCTGCAGTCGAGTAACTTTTCCGGTATAAATGGCACCGACTTCTACATCTTGAGTAAGACCTTCTACCCGTCGAATAGCTTCACGCGCCATATCCTCGCTGGATGAGCCTATTACCACAGTGCCATCATTTGATACATCGATAGTAGCTTTTGTCTCTTCAATGATAGCCTTTATATTTTTCCCACCGGGACCTATCAGTTGCCCTATTTTCCCGGGATCGATAGTGATTTTATACATACGCGGAGCATATTTACTCAGCGTAGGTCTCGCAGCCGGTATGGCTGCCTTAATAACTGCCATGACCTCTCGATGGGCCTCCAGCGCCTGCATAGTAGCTCTGGAAAGTATCTCATGGCTGATCCCTTTCAGTTTTATATCTAGCTGAATTGCTGTTATCCCAGCCTCTGTACCGGCCACTTTGTAATCCATATCACCGTAGAAATCTTCCATCCCCTCGATATCGGTCAGGATGACATAATTATCAGGGTTTTCTTTATCGGTCACCAGGCCCATAGCAATGCCAGCGACCGGCGCCTTAATGGGAACACCAGCATCCATTAACGAAAGGGAGGAGGCACAAACACTTCCCATAGAGGTACTGCCATTGGAGCTTAAAACCTCGGATACCAATCGGATTGTATAAGCAAACTCCTGCTCATCAGGTATTACCGGCAGTAGAGCTTTATGGGCGAGTGCGCCATGCCCTATTTCCCTGCGGCCTACCGATCCCAGTCTTTTTACCTCGCCGGTAGAAAAGGGCGGAAAATTATAATGGTGCATAAAACGTCGTGTATCCTCCAACCCCAGATCATCCACCAGCTGGCCCTCACCGAGCGATCCAAGGGTCGTGATAGTAAGGACCTGTGTCATTCCTCGTTCAAATAATCCCGAACCATGCGTCCTTGGCAAAAGCCCCACTTCAGCCCGTAGCGGCCTTATCTGCGTTGCCGCTCTGCCATCAACATGCCTGCGTGTGGATAAAATCTTTCTTCGACATATCCGCTTTTGAACTTCATCAAGCGCGGTTACTATATCGGCTTCGACAAAAGACTCCTTCAGCTTCTCCTTCGCTTCCTTTGCAATTATATCCAGCTCGGCCTGCCGTCTGGCACGCTCTGTATTTTCCATAGCAGAATAAATCCTGTCTTCGTATTCCGTACTTAGTGCTGCCAGCAATTCAGAGTTGATACCGGCATTCTCTATTTCCCGTTTGGGTTTACCCGTTGCCTCACGCATATCGTCCTGCAATTTAATTATCTTCTGGTTTTCAATATGCGCCAGCTTCACGGCTTCAAGATAGATATCCGGCGAAATCTCTTTACAGCCGGCTTCAACCATTACTATATTGTCACGGCTGCTGGTGACCACGAGATCCAGCAGGCTGTCATTCATCTGAGGAAGCAGTGGATTCAGTACGAATTTTCCATCGATATAACCAACACGTGTGGCACCCACGGGTCCATCAAAGGGTATGCTGGAAATAGTCAGAGCGGCTGAGGCACCATTTACAGCCAGTACATCCGGATCATTTTCCTGATCGGTGGAAAGAACAGTAACAATAATCTGAATATCATTCGGCAGGCTCTTAAGGAAAAGTGGCCTGATCGACCTGTCACAAAGACGGGCTGCCAGAATAGCCTGTTCACCCGGTCGACCTTCCCGCCTTAAAAAGCTCCCCGGGATTTTACCCACTGCATAGTGCCGCTCTTCATAATCTACGGTCAGACGTACAAAGTCGGTTGCTTCTTTGATTTCTTCGCTTATACATGCGGTTACCAGAACGACCGTATCACCATACCTGACAGTAACCGCACTATCCGCTTGCTGTGCAAGCTTTCCGGTTTCGATGATAAGATCTCTGTCCCCCACATTAGCCTTAAAAACCTGGGACATTTTCAAACCTTCTTTTTTTATTTAATTTCTTATTTACGCAAACCGAGCTTGCCAATAAGATCTCTATAGCGGTTGATATCTTCTCTGCTCAAATATGCCAGTAACCGCCTGCGCCTCCCGATTAGCTTGAGAAGAGAGCGACGTGTATGCTGATCATGAGAATGGAGCTTCAGATGATCAGATAACTGATTTATCCTCTCGGTCAACACGGCTATCTGAACATCAGAAGAGCCGGTATCTTTCTCATGCAACGCATACGTCTTCATAATGGCCGCTTTTCTTTCCTTGTCCAATGTCTTACTCCTGAACTCTATAACGCATGATTATAGCACAGGATGTGGGTCTTTTGTAAAAATTAAAAATGTTATAGCATAAATTAAATACGTCTCGGCAAACATTCTTTCAGGAAGAATTTTTCATAAATGCAGAAAATATGGTAACCTTTTGTCTGATTAGTAAAGAGATCAATTCAGTATGAATTTTCTCTGAGGAGATTTTCCTCCTCTTAGACAGCGATATAAAATCTGATTTTAAAGGAGCATTAAAATGGATGTTAGCGAAGCTGTAATTAAACGCCAATCTATACGTGCTTTCAAACCGGATCCGATTCCAGTGGAGATATTGAAGAAAATCATGGAGACCGCCCTTCGTGTACCCTCTTCCGGCAACAGCCAGCCCTGCGAATACGCGGTGGTAAGTGGAGAAAAGCTAACCGAGATAAAGCAATCTGTCCTTGCATGTCTTTCCCAGATGCCCAGACCTGATATCCCCGCGCCTATGGAATATCCGGAACCATGGCGCTCACGCTATGTGGCACTCATGCGAGGTGTTCAGGACAAGCTCGGAATAACCCGAGAGGATAGAGCAAAACGTGCAGAATGGAATACGTGGGGTATGCGACTATGGGGTGCACCATGCTGCATATATATAATAATCGATAAGAACCTGTATAACGCTGCCGAATCGGCAAATCTCTTTAACATCTTCGATTGCGGAATGGCTACACAGACAATTATGCTGCTTGCCACAGAACAGGGCCTGGGAACGATCCCCGCTCTGATGCCCGTGCTCTATCCGGATGTCCTACGCAAAGCCCTGGGCCTGCCTGAAAACAAACTTTTCGTCATCGGCATACCCATCGGTTATCCTGACTGGAACCATCCTGCCAACAGCTTCCGCAGCTCACGCGAACCACTGGATAAAATGGTAAAATTTTATTGATCCGTACTGATAAATCATTACCTGAAATTGGTCGAATGATTGAGCGGACTGAGAAACCCGATAATCCGCATCGGGTATTTCCAGCACTTTGCTGGATTGGAGTATAATTAGTTCGCAATGAATTCACAGGTCTTTTACCGTAAATGGCGTCCCCAGACATTTGCAGAGGTAGCCGGTCAGGAACATGTGGTACAAACATTACGTAATGCGATCAAGAGTAACCGCATCGCACACGCCTATCTCTTCTGCGGTCCGCGCGGTAGCGGGAAAACCTCCACAGCACGTATTCTGGCTAAAGCTGTTAACTGCCAATCACCTTCAGAAGGCGAGCCCTGCAATAAGTGTGACTCATGTATGTCCATTAACAGGGGTAATGCACTGGATATTATTGAGATCGACGAAGCCAGCAACCGCGGCATCGATGATATGAACGAGCTTAAAGAGCGCGTCAACTATTCACCCAACCTGTTGCGCTACAAGGTCTACATCATTGATGAGGTGCATATGATTACAAGGGAAGGCGCCAACGCTTTCCTTAAAACCCTGGAGGAACCGCCTCCCCACGTAATCTTCATCCTGGCAACAACAGATCCCCATAAAATCATCTCAACCATAACATCGCGGTGTCAGCGCTTCGACTTTCACCGTTTATCGGCCAGTTCTGTTATATCCCGCCTATCCTACATATGTGCTCAGGAAGGGATTAAGATCGATTTTGAAGCACTCAAGTTGATAGCAAAAGTCGCCACCGGCAGTCTACGGGATGCTACCAATCTGCTCGAGCAGATGGTCACTTATTACGGTAATGAAATTTCACTTTCCCAGGCCAAATCTATGCTGGGTATAAGCGGCGACCTCCGCATACGAGAACTTGCGGAACATATACTGGATAAAGATGTCTCTGCTGGCCTGAAAACTATCAATGCTGTAGCCTCAGAAGGGCTTGATCTAAGGCAGTTCAACCGAGAGTTCGTTGATTACCTCCGCCAGCTTCTACTGGTACGTTCCGGCTCACCGGAAATGATCGATTGTACCGAAGAAGAACTGGCTGAAATGCAGAAGATCGCCACAAGAACAACGTTGGATTACCTGCTTAATGCAGTCAAGCTTTTCTGCAACGTGGATCTGCGTCTTGATAATAGCTCTCCTTTGCCAATGGAGCTGGCTCTGGTGGAAAGCGTTTTATTTGCCAGTAAAAATTATAAGATCACATCAGACAATCCTCCGCGTGGAGACTGGCAGGGAACACGCACTGCACCAACTGCCTATAAAACAACCAGAACTGGTGAAATGACACGTCCTGTCAGCCTGGTCAGTCAACAGTCAAATGTACATCCGCAACAAGCTGGCTTTGTGGAACCGGCTGAGGATGAAGCAACAGGACCCACCGAGCCGCTTAAAATGGAAAATCCCAATGACCTTGAGTACATCAAGAAAAACTGGAGAACCTTTATCAATTCGCTGCGGGGAGAGGGTTCCGGCGGAAACCTCGACGCAAGATTACGCCATGCATGCGAACCGGTTGAGATCAAAGATGGTACTCTTGTACTGGGCTTCTACCATGAATTCCATAAGAATTACATAGATAACCGCAAATATCTCCACTTAATCGAGAAAAAGCTTTATGAAGTTTTCGGACATAATTATACTGTTACCTGCATTCTGATTCCCCAAGCAACAAAATCAACACTTAAACCGGCCAGCAGCAATCATCTGGTAGAGGCTGCACTCAGTATGGGAGCGCGTATTATTGAAGAAAACACTGATACGGAGGAGAAATGAGCCAGTTTAATTTGCGGCAGATTCAGGAGCTTCAAGCCAAGATGCTGAAAGCCCAGGAGGAACTGGGCAAAACCAATGTTGAGGTCACAGCCGGTGGAGGTGCTATTAAAATTATTATCAACGGCCATCAGCAATTCCAGTCGATCACTATATCGCCAGAAGTAGTCAATCCAGAAGATGTAGAATTTTTACAGGATCTTGTTCTTGCAGCCTGTAATGAGGCAATTCAAAAATCACAAGAAATGGCTGCTCAGAGCATGAGCAAGCTTACCGGTGGTATGAAAATACCCGGCTTAATGTAGGGAGGTCCCGTGAACCCTGATTTCCTGCCCTCCGCCAGACCGATATCGCGCCTTATCGAGGAACTTAATAAACTGCCCGGCATAGGACCCAAGACAGCACAGCGTCTTGCCTATTACCTGCTTCAGGCTCCTCCCGAAAGAACACAGGATCTGGCTGAAGCCATCCTTGGCATCAAGCATAATTTGAAGTTGTGTTCGATATGTCTGAATATCACCGAATCAGATCCATGTTCTATCTGCTCCGATGAAACACGCGATCGTACCCGCATCTGCGTGGTTGAGGAACCCATCGACATAATGCCGCTGGAACGCACTAAAAAATATCATGGCCTCTATCACGTTCTGCACGGGGTCATATCACCGGGCGACGGTATTAAGCCTGAAGACCTGCGTATAAGAGAATTGCTTAACCGCCTCAGCTCCGGCAACATAGTAGAAGTGATAATGGCTACCAATCCCAATGCTGAGGGCGAAGCAACCTCTCTGTATATTCAGCGTCTGATTTCTCCTCTGGGCATTAAGATTACCCGCCTGGCCCGCGGCCTGCCCTTCGGTGGGGATCTAGAATACGCCGACGATGTTACACTCAGTCGTGCCCTTGAAGGCCGCCAGGAGATGTAATAAGCTTATCTTATGCCTGCGCGTGTCTATCAAACGGACGCCATCATCATAAAAAGGTATAAGTTCGCAGAAGCAGATCGGCTGCTGGTACTCTTTACCTCTGATTTCGGCAAAATAAAGGCTATTGCTAAAGGAAGCATGCGTCCGGGAAGCAAGCTGGGCGGCAATGTTGAGCTTCTGACATATAGCCGCCTTATGCTGGCCCACGGCCGCAACCTCGATATTGTCACCCAGGCTCAGACCATTAACACATTCCTACCTCTACGTGAAAACCTCGAACTTATGTCATACGGCTTTTACCTTTCGGAGCTGGTGGATAGCTTTACTGAAGAAAATGTGGAAGATCAAGTATTATTTCATCTTTTTTTAAACACACTGCAGGAGCTTATCTCGACGGCAGATATCGAACGCCTCATACGCTATTTCGAACTGCGATTGCTGGACCGTGAGGGATATCGGCCACAATTGCAGAAGTGTGCAAGTTGTGGCGGCACACTGTTACCGGAAGTGAACTACTACAGCCCTGCCCAGGGAGGTATCCTCTGCCGAAATTGCGGCTATCCCGATAGTAGCGCACGCACCATATCCGTCAATGCGGTTAAGGTTTTACGGCTATGGCTGAACTGTGACTTTGCCACTGCCAGCCGCGTGAAGCTCAATGCCGAACTCAGCCGCGAACTAAAAATCATCATGCGTGAAAACGTTAAATACATACTTGAAAAACAACTTAAATCTATCGACTGGCTTGACAAACTGGCAGGGGGAGATCTTACGCCCTGAAGCCCAACACTTTATGACATAAGACCACAAAACTGGTACAATTATTCTCCATGTCACAGCAATTACCCGCCTATGTAAAAGCCCTTCTTCAGCCTTCGATATATCCACACAAGCCCGCTTCGGTTGAGCTTGTACAAACCCAGATGTCGTTTGTCTTTATCGCTGGAGAATATACCTATAAGACAAAGAAACCCGTCAATCTGGGTTTTCTGGACTATACAACCCTCGATTTACGTAAAAAATTCTGCCTGAAGGAAATCGAGCTAAACCGTCGCCTGTGCCCTGAAGTTTATTTGGATGTTGTGCCTATCACACAACTCCCCGAAGGATTCAAACTTGGTGACTGCAGAAATGTGATCGAGTATGCTGTTAAGATGAAGACCCTGGCAAGGCAGCGCATGATGAATGTGCTCCTCCAGCTAGATCAGGTTACACCCGATATGCTTCAAATGATAGCACTGAAGCTGGCTAATTTTCACGCGCAGGCCAACACCGGCCCCGATATAAATAGTTTCGGCAGTCTGGAAACCATAAAAACCAATACAGATGAAAATTTCTCCCAGACAGAAAAATATATTGATACCATCATTCCTAACCATGTATACCACTCCATCAGGAATTGGACCGATCGATTTATGCTCGAAAATAGAGGTGTTTTCAACCAGCGTGTCATTGCTGGTAAAATAAGAGACTGCCACGGCGATCTGCATACTGCTCATATCTGTTTTGCCGACGATTTATATATCTACGACTGTATAGAATTTAATGACAGATTCCGCTATTGCGATACGGTTTCTGAGATAGCTTTTCTGGCAATGGATATAGATCGCTACGGGAGGGCTGATCTGGGTAGATATTTTGTCAAAGCCTATATTGAAGCATCAAATGATCAGGGACTTACTCAATTGCTCGACTTCTATAAGTGCTACCGGGCATATGTACGCGGAAAGGTTGCCTGTTTTAAATACGATGACCCCTTACTGCCGGATAAGCCAGCCCTCCGCGATGAAGCCAGGTTATATTTCAGTCTGGCTTACAAATATATCACCAACAAACCTTTTCTGATTATAGTTACTGGTCTGATTGGAACAGGTAAAACTACCGCTGCAGCCAAAATAGGACATGCTCTTGATTGTGTAGTGCTTTCTTCGGATGTGATACGTAAAAAACTCGCCGGAGTTCCTCTTCACAGGCGCCAGTATGATAACTTTAATCAGGGGCTTTACACACCTGAGATAACCCATCAGACATATAAGGCCCTTTTGGATGCGGCAAAAGAGCAACTATCTGCAGGAAAATCCGTGGTACTCGATGCCTCCTTTAAAAAACGCACTGACCGGTTGGCGGCAATGAATCTTGCAAAAGATACGGGCGCCGGATTTTTAGCAGTTGAATGTTTAGCAAATGAAGAGGTAATAAAGCGACGCCTGGAATACAGACAACAACAGGGTTCAGTTTCCGATGGCCGCTGGGAGATATTCAATGATATTAAAAAAGACTTCGAGCCGGTAGATGAGTTAAATGAAATAAACCATATAGTACTTGACACAGCTAATACATCAGGTAATATTAATGCATTGATTTTAGAAAGGTTGACCCTTTTATGAACTACCATATTAAGGATATCGGGCTTGCCGACGAGGGTAAGCTCAGAATTGAGTGGGCAAGCTATCAGATGCCCGTATTAAAGCTTATACAAACGCGCTTTGCCGAAGAAAAGCCTTTTAAAGGAATACGCATATCAGGTTGCCTGCATATTACCACCGAGACCGCCAATCTTGCATTGACACTGCAGGCGGGAGGTGCTGACCTGGTGCTGTGCGCATCCAATCCCCTCAGTACACAGGACGATGTAGCTGCTGCTCTGGTAAAATTAGGCTTTTCCATGTTCTGCATCAAAGGGGAAGATAATAAAACATATTATTCACACATTGAGTCGGCATTAAACCACAGACCCCATCTAACCATTGACGATGGAGCCGACCTTGTTAGCACCATACATCAGGATAAACCTGCTTTACTGGCAAACGTTATCGGGGGCACGGAAGAGACTACGACCGGCGTTAACCGGCTTAGAAATATGGCTACAGCTAAAAAGCTGAAATACCCCATAATCGCTGTAAATGACGCTAAAACCAAGCACTTTTTCGATAATCGGTATGGCACCGGCCAGAGCACCATCGACGGTATTACCCGTGCCACAAATATACTCTGGGCGGGCAAAAGGGTGGTTATCTGCGGTTATGGTTACTGTGGTAAAGGAGTTGCCAGACGAGCCAGCGGTATGGGAGCCAAAGTGATCATCACCGAAGTTGATCCAATCTCTGCACTGGAAGCTGCTATGGATGGCTTCGAAGTTATGCCACTGCTAAATGCGGCCAAAATAGGCGACGTTTTCATTACAGTAACCGGCAACACAAATGTAATCGATAAAGCCCATATCTCTCGTATGAAAGACGGCGCTATCCTGGCCAACAGTGGCCATTTTAATGCGGAAATCAGTATACCCGCACTCGAAAGTCTGGCAACCACCAAGAGGCGTATCAGACCTTTCGTAGATGAATATGTTCTGGCCGATCGCCGGAGGATCTATCTGCTGGGCGAGGGAAGGCTGATCAACCTTGCCGCCGCCGAAGGACATCCGGCCAGCGTGATGGATATGAGCTTTGCCAACCAGGCTCTGTGCCTGGAGCATCTGGTAAAACATAAAGGAGAGTTCAAGCCCGATGTATATCAGGTACCTTTAGAGATAGACGCGATGGTAGGTAGCCTTAAACTGAAATCTATGGGTATTGCAATAGATAAACTTACCCAGGAGCAGGAAAGGTATATGAAAAGCTGGGAAGAAGGTACATAAAAATCAAGGAGTCGTTATGAAAAATAGCTTCATGCGTTCACCCAAATACTTCTTTACCTCGGAATCGGTTACAGAGGGGCACCCGGACAAACTCTGCGACCAGATTTCCGATGCCATACTGGATGCCATGATTAAAGACGATCCGATGTCGAGAGTAGCCTGCGAAACGGCAGTTACCATAGGTCTGGTAGTTGTACTTGGAGAGATAACAACTAAAACTTATGTTGAGATACCGGAAATTGTCAGGCAGGTAGTAAAAGATATCGGCTATACCCGACCAGAGTATCAGTTTGATTACCAGAGCCTGGCCACGCTGGTATCAATTAAAAAGCAGTCTCCGGATATAAACGCTGGCGTAAGCAAAGCGCTGGAAGCACGTATCAAAGGAAAGAGAATTGACCGTTTTGATGAAACGGGAGCCGGTGATCAGGGTATGATGTTCGGCTATGCCTGCAATGAGACGGACGAGTTTATGCCTTTACCCATTGCTCAGGCACATTTATTGGCACAACGGCTGGCGTATGTCCGTAAGAAGAACATCATTCCCTACCTGCGGCCGGATGGTAAATCACAGGTAACTGTGGAATATAGCTACGGGCGGCCCAGGCGCATTGAAGCTATTGTTATAGGTGCTCACCATGATCCCGAACCGGATAACGATACTATCAGAAGTGATATTATTGAGAAGGTTATCAAACCTGTTATCCCTTCGGGTATGATGGATAAGAATACGAAGATCTTTGTTAATACTGCCGGCAGATTCGAAGTAGGTGGGCCAGTCTCAGATACTGGTTTCACCGGTCGCAAGCTTCTGGTGGATACCTATGGCGGTTTTGCCCGTCACGGTGGTGGTGCATTCTCCGGTAAAGACCCGACAAAAGTTGACCGTTCGGCTACTTACATGGCACGATATATTGCGAAAAACTGCGTGGCGGCCGGTCTGGCCGAAAGGCTTGAGCTCCAGGTTGCCTACTCAATCGGTGTTGCACATCCCTTATCGATATCTATCGAAACATTCGGAACGGGAAAGGTACGGGATAAAGTAATACTTGACCTTATCAACAAACATTTCGACCTCCGTCCGGCCGCTATTATAGAGTATTTCGATCTGCGCAGGCCTATTTACAGGCCGACCGCATCTTATGGTCATTTCGGTAGGACGGATGTAAAATTCCCCTGGGAAAAGACCGACAAGGCCAAAATTTTGAGAGCTGAAGCTGGGATTTAAAATGTCTGCACCGATAAAGTTCGGTACCGATGGTTGGCGTGCTGTCATCGCTGAAGATTTTACATTTGATAATGTGCGAGCCTGTGCGCAGGGTGTAGTCCAGTATCTAAACTCGGCCGGTCTGGGCAAAGGCGGGATAGTTATCGGTTACGATACGCGGTACGCATCTGAGGATTTCGCAGCAGCCTGTGCTGAAGTCCTGGCAGGCAACGGAATAAAGGCTTATTTGCTATCAAAGCCGGCCCCTACTCCCGTTACCAGTTTCACTATTACTGCTTTAAAGGCAGATGGCGGAATTATGATTACAGCCAGCCATAATCCGGGTAATTACAACGGTTTTAAATATAAAGTCCAGACGGGCTCAAGCGCCCCGGCAGAGATCGCATCTGTTCTAGAAAAAACTGCCAATAACATCGTGGCAGAGGGAAGGGTGAACAGGCTTGATCTTAAAGATGCAATCCGGAAAAAACTCGTTTCCTTTCATGATCCATTTCACAGCTATGCCCGACACTTAAACAGCCTGTTAAATATAGAGCAGTTGAAACAGAGAAGGTTAAAGATCGTAGTCGATTCCATGTTCGGCGCCGGGATCGGCTATTTTAAGAACCTGCTGGAAGGTGGCCAAGTACAGATCCATGAGATAAACCGCGTACGAAATCCCCTTTTCCCGGGTATACAGCCCGAGCCGATTGCAAAGAATCTTGGCAAGCTCGCACGCCATGTTATAAGAGACAATGCTATTGCAGGTCTGGCTACCGATGGAGATGCCGACCGCATAGGTCTTATCGATGAAAACGGCAGGTACCGCAATACCCAAGAAGTATTTGCACTGCTGGCAATGTACTTTTTGGATATACGTAAAGAGCGTGGCGCATTAGTAAAGACGTTAACCTCTACCGACATGCTGTATAAAATAGGCGAGCTATACAACGTGCCTGTTTTTGAAACTCCAGTCGGATTCAAATATGTGGCACCGATTATGCTTCAGGAAAATGCCCTTCTCGGTGGTGAGGAAAGCGGCGGGTACGGATTTAGAGGACACTTACCGGAACGTGACGGGATACTGGCTGGTTTATTCTTGCTCGATTACATAACAAAGACAGGCAAGTCACCGACGCAGCTTTTAGCCGACCTGTATAAAAAGGTGGGACCGCATTATTATGACAGGATGGATGTCCACCTGGATAACAAGACCAGACAAATCGCGCTTTCCAAACTATCAGAATCCGAATTGTCATCCGTTGCACGACACAGGGTTATCAAAATAGACAGGCGCGATGGGTACCGCTACAAACTGGATGATGGATCATGGCTGCTTATAAGGTTTTCGGGAACGGAGCCGCTGATGCGCATTTATGCCGAGAGCCAAAGCCAGGAAGAAGTGCAAAATCTGCTCCAATTCGGTCAGGATCTTGCAGGGATATAATCATGGTTAACCTCGACGATCAATCTATCTATGCGTCCATCGATAAATCCGGCATGCGCACGTTAATAAAAGAGCTGCCGGACCAGTGCCGGCGTGCCTGGCGTAGTGGCTTGAAATTCTCTCTTCCTGAATCGTATTCAGATATTAATAAGATTGTGATAGTAGGCATGGGGGGCTCGGCTATCGGAGGAGATCTGCTTAAAGCCGTAATTGGCTCAACGCCAGGAATCCTCATATACACCCATCGTGAATATGATTTGCCCGAATTCGTAGATGAAAAAACTCTGGTAGTAGCTTCGAGTTACTCAGGCAACACAGAAGAAACACTTTCTGTTTTCGGACAGTCATTAAAAAAACCGTGCAAAAAACTGGTTATCACTACTGGTGGCAGACTTATAGAGATGGCAAGACAGAACGATATACCTGCCTTTATTATAGATCAGGTTTCTCCACCCAGAGCAGCACTGGGCTACAGTGTGCTACCAATGCTGGCTTTTATGCAAAATCTCCGGTTGGTAAGAAATAAAACCAGAGAGGTGGAGAGCATGATTGCAACCTTAGAAAAACTGGAAGATCGATGGAGTGATACATCGCCAACGGCAAAAAACCAAGCCAAGAAGCTTTCTCTGACACTTTACGGGAAAATCGCTGTTATATATGGTGCAGGAATTCTTGCCGACGTAGCCCGTCGCTGGAAAACTCAGATAAACGAGAACAGCAAATCCTGGGCTTTTTTTGAAATACTACCTGAATTAAATCACAATGCAGTTCTGGGATACAGCTACCCCGACGATATACGGGATAAAATTTTTATAATTCTCCTACGGTGTCCTTCTCTTCACCATCGTACCCTTATCCGCTATGAAATAACTGCTGAATTGCTTGATCGCAAAAATATACCCTATCAGTATATCGATAGCGGCGGAACAAACCCGATTAAACATGTGATGAGCTTGGTATTGCTGGGGGATTGGGTAAGTTATTACCTGTCCATACTGTATGGCATCGACCCCAGTCCGGTGCCCGAGATCGACCTTCTAAAAAAGCGCCTTTCGGAAATAAGATGAATATAAGAAACTCAAGATAAATTTCATTTATATAAAATACCTTTATAAGCAAAAACCCGCCTTCAAGATTGCAGGCGGGTTTTTGTAATGAATCCATTTTAACGCTTGGTATATTGAGGTGCCTTGCGCGCCCGTTTCAGACCGTATTTCTTACGCTCTTTCACCCTCGGGTCCCGTGTCAATAGCCCATGCTGTCGCAGCGGGGTTTTGAAACTCTCATTTAGAGCTACAAGTGCTCTGGCTATACCGTGACTTATAGCACCTGCCTGCCCTGATATTCCACCACCTGTGGTCTTTACCTCCGCATTATATTTACCCACTGTATCGGTAACCACAAACGGCTGTTCTATCATCAGTCTGTGGTTAATCTGGGTAAACACTTCCTGGTATGGTTTACCATTCACCACAATAGAACCGTTACCGGAACTCAGCTTAACCTGAGCTATCGCACATTTTCTCCTTCCTGTTCCTCGGCTATATGTTACAGTATTCATTTGTCAGAGTTCCCCTTGTCAGATATTTGTATATCGGCCACCTGTGCCGTATGAGGATGCTCCGGACCGGCATAAACCCGAAGTTTCCTGTACATTGCTCTACCCAGTCTATTCTTGGGCAACATCCCTTTAACAGCATGCTCTATCACCCTTTCAGGATATTTTTTAAGCATCTCCCCAAGGGTAATCGATCTCAGTCCACCGGGATACCCGGAATACCTATAGTACATTTTCTCCCTGGCCTTTTTACCCGTAACCCGTATCCGGGCAGCATTTATGACCACCACATAGTCGCCCGTATCTATATTATTTACGAATATCGCTTTATGCTTACCCATAAGCAATTTAGCAATCCGTACAGAGAGACGACCCAGTGTTTGGCCATCAGCATCCAGGACATGCCATTTCCTCTCAATTTCATTGGGTTTAGCTATGTATGTTTTCATATTTAAACTCCGAATTATCTGGATAAACTACTCTTTTAAGGTAAAGCCCGTGCGCCGGAGCCGTTGGTCCGGCAAGGCTGATTTTTTTCGACTCTAAAATGTTTTCAAAATCATCTTCAGTCAATTTTCCCATGCCAACCCTTATCAATGTGCCGACGATATTCCGCACCTGATGCGTTAAAAAAGAGTTTGCCGCTATATAAAAAGTCACTATATCGCCTTCCTTTTCTACTTTCGCTTCATAAACATGTCGCACGGTACTCCCCGTTCTTGTCCAGTCTGTTACAAATGAGGCAAAATCATGCTCTCCAATAAGTAACTTACAGGCCCGATCCATATTATTCCAATCGAGTTTGGCCGATACTTGAAAAAAATAGTCGTTAAAAAACGGAGACCTGGCTCGTCTATTCAAGATTTTATAAATATATTCCCGTCTAACCGCATTCTTCATCACATTGAAATTGAGAGAAACTCGCCCGGCTTTTTTTACGGCAATATCATCGGGTAAGTAATAATTCAGTCCTTCAACAAAGGCAGAATTGGGCAATTTCGAATCTGTACGAAAGCTTACCACCTGCCCCAGAGCATGGACTCCGCTATCCGTTCTGCAGGCAGCAACAACGCGACTCCTCTGACCGGTTAGCTTTAAAATAGCCTCTTCCAGCTCATTCTGAATAGTAGGCTGATTACTTTGCCATTGAAATCCGCAATAACGCCGGCCATTATACTCGATTACCAGGACAATCCGTATTAAATTATTAAGGTGCTCCACCTGACTAAGTGAAATCTACTCCACCATTTCGATTAATGCCATCGGTGCTCGATCACCTTCTCGGGTACCGATTTTCAGTATTCTGGTGTAACCGCCCGTGCGGGATTTATATCTGCTGGCATAGGTGCTGAAAACCTTTTCGACGACTTTTTCATCGAAAATAAACGCCAGCGCCCTGCGCCGTGATGCCAGACTGCCCTCTTTGCCCAGTGTAATCATCTTTTCCGCCAGGCTTCTAGTTTCTTTTGCTTTGGCTAAAGTTGTGGTTATCCTCTCATAGTTAAGCAGATCGGTAACCAGATTGCGGTACAACAACCATCTTTGTGCAGCCGGCCTGCCCAGCTTTCTTCCAGATAATTTGTGTCTCATTATGCATTATCCTCAGAGTCTGTATTCTTGCTGCGGCTCTTCCTCTTTTTATCTTTTTCGCTAACTACGGAAGGCATAATTCCCAGTTGTATCAATGCTGCTTCAACCTCTTCTCTCGATTTAGCTCCGAAGCCGCCTAAAGACATCAAGCCGTCTAAACCCTTTTCCAGAATCTGGCCTGTAGTGGTTATGCCACCCCTCCGTAAACTGTTATATGTATGTGTTGAAAGACTTAGTTTTTCCAGAGGCTGATTATAGATATCAAGTGGTATCGCCTTCTGGCGTGTCTCAGCCTCTTCTTTTTCGGCAATAGCTTTGGCAATCTCGGTGAATATTTCAAACTGCTGAATTAAAATAGTAGAACTCTGGCTTACCGCTTCGATCGGATCGATAGTACTATCAGTCCATACTTCGAGTATGAGCTTCTCTTTTCCAGCACCCTGACCGGGTCCACTGCTTTCTACACGGAAATTAGCCCTTGTAACAGGAGAAAATATGGCATCAACCGTTATCTCTTTGCTGGTACCACTGCTTGTTACCACAATTCCCACATTATCTCCGCTTGCTGCAGCCTGATAGCCTTTCCCTACCTTGACAGTGAATTCCATATCGAGTTTAGCTTCACTTGAATCAAGAGTGGCCAGATAATGATCCGGATTAACTATCTCAAAATCGGTAGCGTTTAGCACCTTTATATCCCCGGCGCGGACCTCTACTCTACCACGGGCATTCAGGACCATTCTGCCGCTCTCCGCTGTGCTGGAAAGTCGCCTTATCCTTATATCACGGATATTGAGGAGTAAATCTATGACGTCCTCCTTCATATACGGGATAGTGCTGAACTCCTGAGTTACCCCTTCGATCAGAACGGAGGTCACTGCAGCACCCGGTAAAGAAGATAGTAATACTCGCCTGAGGCTATTGCCAATTATAACGCCAAAACCCTTTTCAACAGGTTCCGCTATAAATCTGCCATAATTCTGGCTGAATTCAGCACACTCAATTTTTGGTAAAGATAATTGAACCAAAAATCCTCCTAACGTGAATACCATTCCACGATTGCTTTTTCATCAAAGTTGGTCCTTATTTCCTCCCCTGCCGGCAGCCTTAGAACTCTCCCCAGCAGGGTGTTTTTATCCAGCTCTAACCATTCGGGTATATCTTTATCCTCGATCTTTTCTATCAGCGTCTTATAATATTCAGTCTTTGTGCTTTCTTTGCGCCATTCCACAATATCGCCAGCTTTAACCAGGCACGATGGGATATTAGTTTTTCGTCCGTTAAGTTTGATATGGCCGTGACGTACAAGCTGTCGCGCTTGCGATCGGGAATCCGCAAATCCGAGACGAAAAACAACATTGTCCAATCTTCGCTCGAGAAGTATCAGGAGATTTTCCCCGGTTATTCCCGGCATCCTAGCGGCTTCATTAAAAAATCGCCGGAATTGCCTCTCAAACATGCCATATGTATACTTGGCTTTCTGCTTTTCCATTAGCTGTATTCCACGCTCAGACTGCTTGGCCCTCCTTTTACTGGCACCATGTACACCCGGAGGACCGCTGCGACGCTCCATGGCACACTTCTCAGTAAAGCAACGCTCCCCCTTAAGCATTAATTTAGTGCCATTACGACGGCATATACGGCAGTAAGCTTCAATATATCTTGCCATGTTTACACTCTTCTTCGTTTTCTAGGCCTGCATCCATTGTGCGGAACAGGGGTGACATCTCGGATGCCGGTCACAGTTATGCCCGAAGCCTGAATAGACCGTATAGCTGCTTCGCGACCGCTGCCCGGACCCCTGACAAAGACCTCTACCTGCTTTAGTCCGTGATCCTTAGCCTTAGCTGAAGCTGCCTGAGCTGCCATCTGTGCAGCATAAGGAGTGCCTTTGCGTGATCCTTTAAATCCGGCAGTCCCTGAACTACCCCAGGCTATGACATTCCCTTTATTATCGGTCAGGGTAATAATAGTATTATTAAAAGTCGAGGTTATATAAGCTTTGCCCTCATAAATCTGCTTGCGCTCTCTCCTTTTAGTTCTGGTCCTCTTTTTCTGTGGCATATTGGCCATTTACTCCTTTATTTCTTGGTTGCACCACGCTTCTGTCCGCGTCCGGCAACGGTCTTCTTAGCACCGCGCTTGGTACGCGCATTAGTCCGAGTTCGCTGCCCCCTTACAGGCAAATTACGCTTATGCCTGATGCCGCGGCGGCAACCTATTTCTATCAATCTTTTTATATTCATGGTGACTTCTTTGCGCAGTTCACCCTCAACAACATACTCTTTATCTATTTTTTCTCGAATCCGCGAAACTTCTTCATCCGTTAGATCCTTAACTTTCTTGTACGGATCGATTTTCAATTCTGTCAGTATCTTTCGGGCAGAAGTTGGGCCAATTCCGTGAATATACTGAAGGGAAAAGAATACCCGTTTCTCCCTCGGAATATCTACACCAGCAATACGTGCCATACTAATTTTACTCCTGCGACTATCCCTGACGTTGTTTATGTTTGGGATTACTGCATATAACCCTCACAACGCCACGGCGCCTGATTATCTTACACTTTTCACAACGCTTTTTTACTGAAGCTCTTACTTTCATTTCCGATCACATCCCTATTTTTAAAAAAACCGTCTAATAATATAATCCTTTACTCACTTTATGTCAAAATAAAGCCAGGCTGCGAGAACTATTTGAATCGGTAAGTAATCCGGCCCCTGGTAAGGTCATACGGTGAAAGCTCTACCAGCACTTTGTCTGCCGGTAAGATCCGTATGTAATGCCGCCTCATTTTTCCGGATATATGCGCCAGTACTTTATGACCGTTGGCCAACTCTACCCTGAACGTAGCATTGGGTAGCGACTCAATTACAGTTCCTTCGACCTCTATAGCTTCTTTCTTTTCCATATATTGAATTTTACAACAATGTCAGTATTTCAGTCTCCTCTTTTCTTATAGCAATTGTATGTTCATAGTGGGCTGACAGGCTGCCGTCGGCAGTGTGCACCGTCCATCCATTGGAACTCAGCCTCGTTTTCCAGGTACCCGCATTTACCATTGGTTCCAGTGCGAGAGTCATACCTGCCTTCAATCTAATACCCTCGCCCTTTCTACCGAAATTCGGAACCAAAGGGTCTTCATGCATATCCCTGCCTATGCCATGCCCCGAATACTCCCTGACCACATTATAACCATGTGCTTCAACATAGCTTTGTATAGCTTCGCCTATGTCTCCCAGGTTTCCGCCATCTCGTGCTGCAGCTATGCCCTTATCAAGTGCCATTCTGGTTACATCTATCAATCGGGCAGCCTCCGCGGTAATCCTGCCAACGCCAACAGTCAACGCAGCATCACCCTGAAATCCTTTATAAATTACCCCGAAATCCAGTGACACTATATCGCCCTCATGCAACACCCTGTTGCCGGGTATCCCGTGAACTATTTCGTCATTAACCGATACGCAGATGCTGGCCGGGAAGTTCTGGTAGCCCTTGAATGATGCACGTGCTGAATCGAACTTGCTCAACTCTCTATCAGCAAGATCATTAAGCTGCCTTGTTTTAATTCCCGGCTTAACCGCCTCACTCATTTTCTGCAATATTATGGCAACAATTCTCCCGGCCTGGCGCATTATGGCAATTTCTTCGGCCGTTTTGATGATAGTCATTTGCTTTATTTCTTCTGCAGTCCTTTAAGGTATCTTATTATTTCCCTGCTGACCTCATCAATATGCTGGTTACCGTTGATCCGCAGCAACTTACCTTTTTTCTCGTAGTATTTCAGCAGGGGCATCGTCTGGACAAAATAGACCTTTAATCGCTCACGTATTGTCTCTTCCTTATCGTCGGTCCGCTGATAAAGTTCTCCCCCGCATTTATCGCATACACCTTCTTTCTTGGGAGGAGAATTTTTTTTATGATACGGTGTCTGACATACTCGGCAAATATATCGTCCGGTAAGCCTGTCCAGCAGAGCCTCTTCCGGGACTTCAATGTATATAGCCTTTTCAATAGATTTCCCCTGTTTTTCCAGAGCGTCATCGAGGGCCTTCGCCTGCTCAAGAGTTCGGGGGAACCCATCGAATACACATCCGTACTTACAATCCGGCTTTGCTATACGCTCAAGTATCATCTTTATCGTTATCTCATCCGGAACCAGTTTTCCTTCTTTCATATAGGCTTCCGCCTGCTTTCCCAGTTCGGTGCCATTTTTAAGGGCATTTCGAAATAAATCTCCCGACGCAACATGCGGCAAAGACATCTCTTTAACTATGATATCCGCCTGAGTACCTTTCCCAGCCCCGGGCGCTCCTAGTAAAACAAAGAACATATTCTATATCCTCCTTATTTCAAGAAACCTTCATAGCGCCGCATGGTAAGCTGCGCTTCAATCTGTTTCATAGTATCAAGCGCTACACCCACAACGATTAGAATACCCGTGCTTGACAGGGTCAGAATAGTCGTATTAGTTATCTCCCGCGCAAAAAACGGCATAATGGCAACTACGGCCAGAAATAGTGCTCCGCCCCACGTTAAACGATTAATAACATTATTCAAATAATCTGTCGTCGGCTTACCCGGCCTAACACCCGGGATAAAACCGCTCTGTCTTTGCAAAGTTCTCGCCAGATCCATCTGCTCAAAAATAACCATGGTGTAAAAGAATGTGAAACCTACTACCAGCAGAAAATACAACACCCAGTAAAATAAACCTATAGGTGCGGCTGTACTGGGGCTGAACCATTCCATCACCGCATTGGCAAAATTCCCTTCCTGACCCGGGGGAGCTGCAAAATAGCTGGCAATTGTGCCGGGGAAAATCATCAGTGACATGGCAAAAATCAGCGGTATCATGCCTGCCATATTTACACGCAATGGAATATAAGTGGAGCCTGCCTGGCGGTACATTTTACCACCGCGAAAAGCGGTACGTGCATATTGAACCGGTATGCGGCGATGGCCTTCGGTGAATATAACGATAAGCACGACAGTCAGAAGCGCCAATAGTGCAAATGCAACTACTCCTGCCCAGTTATCCTTGGCTATAAATCCTCGTCCTATCTGCTCGGGCAAACCAGCTATGATGCCACCAAATATAATGATCGATACACCATTTCCTATGCCACGTTCGGTAATCAACTCGCCCAGCCAAACACACAACATTGTACCCGCAGTTAAAGAAGCAACTGTTCCAATCGTCTCCAGTGGCCCTAGATTGAGCACCCCGCCCTGACTGCGCAGCAATTGCAGCTGGGCATAACCCTGCAATGCTGCCAGGGGTACTGTGAGCCAGTGCGTGAACTGGTTAATCCTGTTGCGTCCGGATTCGCCTTCCTCGGAAAGCCTGCGCAGAGCTGGTATAACCGGCACAAGCAACTGCATAATAATCGAGGAGGTGATATAGGGATATACGCCCATAGCAGCCACGCTGAAAGTACGCATAGCGCCACCGCTAAACAGGTCGAGCATACCCAGCAATTGACTTCGTTCAAATATTTTTTGCAAAGCTGCCAGGTCCACCCCGGGGATGGGAACATGTGCAATAAATCGGAAGACCACCAGTATTGCAAATGTAAACAGCAATTTCTGCCTGAGATCCGGCAACGTAAACGCATCTATCATTGCCTGGATCAGGCGTGGCCTTGTCTGTGTCTGCGGCATATTAGATCTCCTCTACTTTGCCACCGGCGCTTTCGATCTTGGTTATAGCCGTCTGTGAAAACTTATTGGCTCTGACTATCAACGGTCTGTCAATCACACCATTTCCCAGTATCTTCAGGGGATATCTGTCCGACCTGATCAATCCGCAAGCTATTAATCTGGGAAGGTCAACTTCTTCGCCGGCATCGAACAATCGTAAGTCGCCAACATTAATTATCGAATATTTAGTTTTAGCGACATTGGTGAAGCCCCTTTTCCAAGGTAATCGCTTTATTATGGGAATCTGGCCACCTTCGAAACCGGGCCGAAGATCTCTACCTGATCTTGATTTCTGTCCTTTACATCCGCGGGTAGAGTACGTTCCATGCCCACTGCCATCCCCACAGCCCACGCGTTTTCTTTTATGCCTTGCTCCCGGAGGAGACTTCAAATTACTCTGATCCATCTTCGTTCTCTTCTACAAATAAAAGGTGATTAACCTTGGCAATCATGCCCCTGATTGCCGGAGTATCTTCTTTTTCGACCACCTGATTAAGTTTATGAAAGCCAAGCGCTCTGATCGTATTCTTTTGGTCTTCGGAATATCCTATATCACTTTTTATCCATTTAATACGTATCTTGGCCACCTGCTTAATTCTCCTCGGTATCGGTTTGTTCTTTTCTGAGCTTAACGGTCGTTTGAGGATCCCGTAAGTTGGCCAATGCAATAACTGTAGCTTTGGTGACGTTAACGGGGTTGGCGCAGCCCAATGATTTGGTCAGGATATCTTTGACCCCAGCCAACTCAACTACTGCACGCACTCCACCACCCGCAATAACACCGGTGCCCGGCGGTGCGGGTTTCAACAAAACTTTGGCAGCTCCAAATTTAGCAAGGCTTTCGTGTGGGATAGTACTTCCCTTGAATACCACACTGATAATATTTTTCCTGGCCGCTACACCGGCTTTTCGTATGGCTTCGGGGACCTCTCTGGCTTTACCAAGTCCAACTCCTACATGCCCCCTGCCATCACCCACTACCACGAGTGCACGAAAATGCATATTCTTGCCGCCCTTGACCACCTTGGTGACACGGTCCAAGGCTACCAATTTTTCATTAAACTCCATATCGCTGGTATCCAGCCTGCCAACCGGGACATGAATCTTTGTTATTGCTTTCATATTCTAATCCTCAGAATTTTAACCCTGCTTTACGTGCAGCTTCAGCCAGGGCTTTTACTCTACCCTGATATTTATAACCCCCGCGGTCAAAAACGACTTCCTTTATTCCCTTATTAAGTGCGGCCTCAGCCACTGTTGTACCGACTATCTCCGCAACCTGAGTTTTGGTTTTACCCTCAACCTGTTTCTTTATTTCCTCACTCAGGCTACCTGCAGAAGTGACGGTTTTACCGCCGACATCATCGATTATCTGTGCATAGATATGATTTAAACTCCGAAATACACACAATCGAGGACGAGAAGGTGTACCGGAAATTTTACCTCTTATACGGTCATGCCTTCTTTTTCTGGCTGTAACAGCATTAATTTTAGACATGTTTACTTCCCTTTGGTTGCAGTTTTACCAGCTTTGCCGGGTTTGATCCTGAGCTTCTCATTAACGTATTTTATGCCTTTACCCTTATAAGAATCGGGTATACGTATCCGTCTAATCTCGGCTGCCGTCTCGCCAACCAGTTCTTTATTAATCCCGGTAATACGTATCTTGTTGGTACCATCCACGGCAATATCAATCCCTGGATGAGGTTCATATTCAACCGGATGGCTGTAGCCAACCTGCAAACTCAGCTTATTTCCCGTTTTCTGCGCCCTATAGCCAACACCGGTTAACTCCAGGTTTTTTTCAAACCCTTTTGTTACGCCTTCAACCATGTTGGATAGGAGAGATCTGCTCAACCCATGTAACGAACGCTGCAATCGACCGTCACCGGAACGTTCCACAATGAGCTTATCGCCATCCTGCCTGATACTTATATCAGGATGAAACACGCGGGTTAATTTTCCCTTTTTGCCCTCGACTGTTACTTCCCTGCCCTGTATATTTACCTTCACCCCCGAAGGTACAACTATAGGCATTCGTCCTATACGTGACACGGTTTCACCTCACAGTATGCATTTACCATACGTAACATAATATCTCGCCACCCAGGTTCTTTTTCCAGGCTTCCTGACCGGTCATCACCCCTTGCGGGGTAGATAATATCGCAATGCCGAGACCCCCATAAACTCTGGGTATTTCCTTTCTACCAGCATAGATCCTGAGGCCGGGTTTACTTACCCGCTCAATACCTGCAAATGCCGGTCGTTTATCGATATACTTGAGCACTATTTTTATCAGCCTGTGCGAATCACCTTTGATAATGGAATAATCGGCAATAAAACCTTCGTCCTTCAATATTTTAGTAATAGATATTTTCATTTTTGATGCGGGGACAGTAACGCTATCATGGCCTGCCATAGCAGCATTACGTAATCGTGTTAATAAATCAGCAATCGGATCAGTAACCATCGATAAACAACTCCGCTAACGTATATTACCAGCTCGATTTTCTGACTCCCGGAAGTTCTCCATTGAGTGCCAGTGTGCGGAAACATATACGGCAAATGCCGAATTTTCTGATATACGCCCTAGGCCTTCCGCACAATTTGCAGCGGTTATGCTGCTGCACCCTGAATTTCGGGGGTCGATTCGCTTTTATTATCTTACAAGTCTTCGCCATTATATTCCCTGATCTAATTTTTCTTAAACGGCATTCCCATAGCTTCAAGCAGGCGTCTGCCGTCTTCATCCGTTTTGGCTGTGGTAACGATGGTTATTTCCATGCCCCTGATTTTATCAACCTTATCATACTCGATCTCGGGGAAAACGATCTGTTCCTTCATGCCGAGCGTGTAATTCCCCTGACCATCAAAAGAATCTCTTGGCACGCCCTGAAAATCTCGTATGCGCGGTAGCACCACGCTGACTAATTTGTCCATGAACTCGTACATACGTCGATCGCGCAAAGTCACCATCATACCAATAGGCACGCCGGCGCGAAGTTTAAAAGCAGCGATTGATCGCTTTGCTTTGGTTATGACTGGATGCTGCCCCGTTATGGCCATCAAATCTTTTTCAGCTGCTTCAAAAGCTTTGGCATTGGTTAGTGATTCACCCATGCCCATATTTAATACGATTTTAGTAAGGCGAGGAACTTCCATGACGTTTTTATACCCGTACTTCTTAATCAGCAACGGAACAATTTCTTTTTTATATTTTTCTTTTAGCCTTGCCATTTATCCGGTTACCTCAGTCTAATCAATGATCTCCGAGCAAATATGGCAGTACCTGACCCTTTTGCCATCTTCAAGTTTTCTATATCCTACCCTAGTTGGCTTATTGCATTTGTTGCAAATCAGCATTACGTTGGAAACATGCACTGGAGCTTCCAACTCTATAATGCCGGCCTGCCTTGTCTTTCCCTTGGTCTTAGAATGTCTTTTGATCAGGTTCAAGCCTTCAACAATCACACAATCTTTATCGGGCAGAGCCTTACGCACTTTGCCCTTCTTACCTTTATCCTTGCCGGTTATAATAAGAACATTGTCATTCTTACGAATTTTCATTTTAAAGCACCTCAGGTGCAAGAGATATAATCTTCATAAAATTTTTATCTCTGAGCTCCCTCGCTACCGGACCGAAAATGCGAGTACCTTTGGGATTACCCTTATCATCAAGTATAACGGCAGCATTATCGTCAAAGCGTACATATGTACCATCTGGTCTGTGGTAATGATGAGCAATTCTAACAATCACCGCTTTAACCACATCGCCCTTTTTTACCACACCACCGGGTATAGCACGTTTAACGCTACAGGTGATAACATCACCAACTGTAGCGTAGCGCCGTCGCGTTCCCCCGGGAACCCCTATACACATTATCTGACGGGCACCAGTGTTATCTGCAACTTTAAGTCTGGTATAAGGTTGAATCACTTCAACTCTCCTGGTTTATTGGTGCTAAATCATCTTTTATAGCACCTACAACATCGGCCTTTTTAACGATTTCAACGATACGCCATCTTTTTTCTTTTGAAAGTGGCCTTGTCTCGACTATCTTAACCGTGTCACCTATATTGCAGGTATTGTTTTCATCATGGACTTTAAAATTCGATTTATGCCTGACAACCTTTTTGTAAAGAGGATGTCTGCGCAGCTCTTCGACCTGCACAACCACGGTCTTCTGCATTTTATTGCTGATAACTTTACCTATTCTGATTTTGCGATTCTTATACATAATTATCACTTCTTACCAAGCTCACGCTCGCGTATAATTGTATTCAATCTGGCTATTCTCAATTTAACTTTATGCAATTCCCTGTGATTCGTAAGCTGTCTGGTAGCGAGCTTAAGTCGCAGGTTAAACAGCTCCTGGTGAGCTTCTTCCAGTTTTTTACGAAGTTCACTATCACTCAAAGCCTTTATTTCAGCGAGTTTCACCTTTAACCTCTTCTTTAAGAGTTTCACGTACAATAAATCTGGTTTTAATCGGCAGTTTGTAACCTGCCAGGGTAATTGCTTCCTTTGCCATATTTTCCTTAATTCCCCCTATCTCGAATAGTACACGGCCGGGCTTAACCACCGCTACCCAGTGATCAACCGATCCCTTGCCGCTTCCCATGCGGGTTTCTGCAGGCTTTTTAGTAACAGACTTATCGGGGAAAATACGTATCCAAAGCTGACCGCCCCTACGCAGGTATCGTACAATGACACGTCTGGCAGCTTCGATCTGGCGGGCAGTTATCCAGTGTGCTTCTTCGGCCTGCATACCGAAGTCGCCGAACACAATCTTATTACCTGACTGTGCCTTACCCCTCAGATGGCCGCGCTGGCATTTACGATACTTCACTCGTTTCGGTTGTAACACTTTCTCTCCTTACTTCAGGTATTATGTTGCCCTTATAAATCCATACTTTAACACCGATATTTCCCATGGTAGTAGCGGCCTCAGCAAACCCATAGTCAATATCCGCAGTAAGTGTATGTAGAGGCAATTGTCCTTCGTGGATGGTTTCACGTCTGGCGATTTCGGCACCGCCCAGCCGGCCGGCACAGCTTATTTTAATGCCCTTTGCACCAGCCTGCCTTGTCTTGAACGCCGCCTGCTTCATGGCACGTCTGAAAGCCACTCTACGTTCCAGCGAATCCGCAATATTGCGTGCAACCAGAGAGGCCTCAAGTTCGGGTTGCTCCACCTCTTTAATAGATAATTTAACCTTCTTGCCACATATTTTCTCCAGATCAGCTCTGAGTTCTTCAGCGCGCTGGCCTCCGCGACCGATGACAATACCCGGCCTGGCGGTATGAATGGTAACCACTATATCATTCCCCTGACGATCAATCTCAACTCTGGCCACAGCGCCTTCCCGAAGCCTATCCTGTATAGCTTTCCTTAATTTAAGATCATCGTGCAACGCCTCAAGGTAGTGCTTTTCGTCATACCATTTGGCTTTCCAGCCCCTTATAATACCTATTCGGAATCCATACGGGTGAACTTTATGTCCCACTTATTTTTCCTCCTCGGAGACAAATACTTTTACATGAGTGGAACGCCTCAGGATGGGGCTGAAACGCCCTCTTGATTGGGGCCTGTATCTTTTTAATGTATGTCCCTCATCAGCTAAAATTTGCACTATCTTCAATTCTGCAGGATCCATCTGATAATTGTTTTCAGCATTGGCGGATGCCGACTTTATCACCTTAGCTACAGCTTTAGCAGCATGAGAAGGCTCAAACTTCAAAATATTTAACGCTTCCTCAACCTTTTTCCCGCGCACCATATCGACAATGAGTTTTACCTTGCGCGGCGATATACCTACATCTTTAGCTACTGCTTTAACTCTCATTTCCTATCCTGCTCATTTCTTTTTAGCCGGTACCGCAGTTGACGCTTTGGTCACATGGCCTCGAAAAGTACGAGTTAGTGCAAATTCACCAAGCTTGTGGCCCACCATATTTTCAGTAATAAATATGGGTACATGTCTCCTTCCATCATGCACACCTATGGTATGCCCTATCATTTCAGGCATTATGGTGGATGATCTGGCCCACGTCTTTATCACCTGTTTCTCACCCTTCTTATTAATTTCTTCAATCCTTTTCAGCAATTTAATATTGCAATAAGGGCCTTTTTTCGCTGATCGTGACATGTCTTTTCCACCTCTTACTTTTCGGCTTTACGCCTTCTCACAATCAATTTATCCGATGGTTTTTTCACACGCGTCTTATGACCCAATGCCGGTTTGCCTGTTGGCGTCTTTGGTGCCATTCCTCGCGGTGCTCGACCTTCACCACCTCCATGGGGGTGATCTCTCGGTGTCATAGCTGATCCCCGAACTTTGGGACGTCTCCCCAACAAACGGGTACGTCCAGCCTTGCCCAACTTAATATTCTGATGATCCAGATTACCCACCTGTCCTATAGTTGCTCTACATTCGCTTAGAAACCGCCGTACTTCTCCCGACGGTAACCTTACTGTACAATACCTATCTTCTTTACCCAGTAATTGTGCTGCTGCTCCGGCACTCCTAACGATCTGGCCGCCTTTATTCGGCTCAAACTCGAGATTGTGGATCAATGTGCCAGCCGGCATATTGCCAATGGGCATGTTATTGCCGGGTTTTACTTCGACATTATCACCAGCTATAATGCTATCACCCACGGTCAAACCCAGTGGGCATAGGATATACCGTTTATCACCATCTGCGTAAAATATCAGAGCGATACGTGCCGATCTACCGGGATCGTATTCTATAGCAGCTACTTTCCCCGGCACACCGAGCTTATCCCGTTTAAAATCGATAATCCGTACTTTGCGCCTGGCACCACCTCCGCGGTGTCTGGTGGTTATTACTCCACGGCTATTCCTTCCAGCCTTCTTTTTATAAGGCAGAACAAGTGACTTTTCCGGTTCCGTCTTTGTGATATCATCAAATGTTATATTAATCATACCCCGACGCCCGGGTGATGTAGGGCGAAATGTCTTTAATGCCAAATCTAACTACTCCTACCTAATTATGGATGACGTCTTTGCCATCGATTCTTTTTTAGAAGCTTTCGATGCTTATGTTTCGCCATCTTTTTCTTACGTTTCTTTATAACAGAACCCAATTTGTACTCCTGTTATCTCAAACTCCCTCAAAGTATTGTATTTTATCGCCTGCTTTGAGCGTAACTACTGCCTTCTTCCACGGCTGTCTGGTCACCTCGCGCCTCCCCAGACGCTTGGTTTCTCCCGGGACTTTGACGATATTTACATCGACCACATTTACTTTAAAAGCCGTTTCCACCGCTTTTTTAACCTGGCTCTTAGTAGCCTTTTTATCTATCTCAAATACGTATTTACCCGATTCAGACAACCTGGTACTTTTTTCGGTTACCAGAGGTCTGCGTATAACTTCGTATATATTCATATCTACAAAAACCTCTTCATGCTTTCTCAGCAGTCTGCCTGTTCTCCTCCCTGCTGCTATCCCATAATTCTTCTATACGTTTAACTGCTGCAATATCAAGTACTAGCATTTTATATGATAGAAGGTCTGCCACATTTAACATAGACACCATTGTGGTTTTCATTCCCGGTATATTTGAACATGCCTTTGTTATATTATCATTGCCCAGTGCAAGACCTATAATTGCCGTATCGTTAATACCAACAGAATTTAGAATATCTGCCATAAATTTAGTTTTGGGTTCCTGAAGATCAAGCTTATCCAGTATTCTGACCTGACCGTCACGCACTTTGGCAGAAAGTACACAGCGCAGGGCCAATCTTCGCATTTTTTTCGGCATACTCTGCCTGTAACTTCTCGGATGGGGGCCAAAAACTACGGCACCGCCCTTCAGCAACGGCGATGTAGTGCTCCCGCGCCTCGCGCGACCGGTATGTTTTTGCTGGTATATTTTCCTAGTACTTCGGCTAACGTCACCCCGCGTTTGTGTATCAGCAGTACCCTGACGCCGATTAGCCAGCTGCATTAACAGCGCCTGATGTACCACAGCTTCGTTTAAGGCCTGGCCAAAAACATAATCACTGACTTCTATTTTTCCAGTTTTTTCGCCTTTTAAATTGATTACCTCTAATTCCACTTTAATAACCTTTTATGCAGCTTTTTCAATCAGTACAATGCCGCCTCTGGCACCCGGTACTGCGCCTCTCAGCAAGATAACATTTTTATTTACATCAACCTCGACAACTTCCAGATTACGCACAGTGACCTTTACCGCTCCTAAATGCCCAGCCATCCGTAATCCTTTAAATACTCGGCCGGGTGTCGTGGTAGAGCCTACCGAGCCAGGTGCACGATGTCGATCAGACTGACCGTGTGTTTTCGGTCCACCGCTGAAGTGATGCCTTTTAACACCTCCGGCAAAACCCTTACCCTTCGAGATACCCTCAACCTTCACGATGTCACCAGGTTTAAAAATACCCACATCGATTTTCTGTCCGACCTGATAATCTTTCACATTATCGATTCTTATTTCTCGCAATATTTTATAATTACCGACGCCCTTTAGATGGCCGCTTTCAGCTTTATTCAACTTCTTAGCCGGATCAAAGCCGATCTGTACGGCATTATATTTATCCTTATCGGCACTTTTTATCTGAGTCACACTGCATGGCCCGGCTTCAATCGCAGTTACAGCGATTTCTCTGTTCTCACGGAAGATCTGCGTCATCCCTATTTTTTTACCGAGAATACCAAACATCTTTTAGTTCCTATAACCTGATGTCGATCTCCACACCCGACGGCAATTGGAGCTGTGTCAATGCGTCAATTGTTTTACTGGTAGGTCCAACTATATCAATTAACCGCTTATGGGTGCGTATCTCAAACTGCTCACGTGAATCCTTATCGATATGCGGTGAACGTATAACACAGAATTTTTCTATTCGCGTCGGCAGCGGTACAGGGCCTATGACTTCCGCACCGGACTTAATTGCCGTCTCAATTATCTGCCCGGCTGATTGATCCACCAGCCTGTGGTCATAACCCCTCAATTTAATTCTTATCTTCTGCTTGGTCATCTATTTACCTTTGTTTTAGCTAACATTTGTTCCATTATCGCAATCGGAACTTCCCTGTATTCATGAAATTCCATTGAATAGGTTGCTCTTCCCTGTGTCAACGATCTTAACGTCGTGGCATAACCGAAAGACTCTGAAAGCGGCACAAAACAGTGGATAACGCATGTCTCACCATGGGTTTCGATGCCTTCAACATGTCCTCTTCTGGAATTGATATCGCCTATTACATCACCCATGAAAGTTGCGGGTGTGACTACTTCAAGCCTCATAATAGGCTCCAGGACCACCGGCTTGGCACGGGCTACCCCTTCTTTCAAAGCCATTGAAGCAGCCATCTTAAAGGCCATTTCAGATGAGTCGACTTCATGCTCACTGCCATCGAAAACGGTAACCTTTATGTCTACAAGAGGATATCCGTACATCCCACCCGAGTCCAGGGCTTCCTTTACTCCAGCTTCAATTGCCGGTATGTACTGCCTGGATATAGCCCCTCCTTTAACCTCATTAAAGAATTTGAAGCCGCTGTTGCGTTCGCCCGGTTCAACCCTAAGCCAGCAGTGACCGTACTGACCATGACCGCCAGTCTGTCTTATAAAGCGCCCTTCGGCTTCTGTCGCAACTGTTATCGTCTCCTTATAGGCCACCTGAGGTTTGCCCATCCTTACCTGAACTCCGAACTCCCTCATCATGCGGTCTATCAATACTTCCAGATGCAGTTCACCCATTCCGGAAATAATGGTTTGCCCCGTCTCCTCGTTAGTTTTCACCCTGAACGTAGGATCCTCCTCTGCCAGTTTGCCCATAGCATCACTTAACTTATCCTGATCGGCCTTGCTTTTTGGCTCGACTGCCATAAAAATAACCGGCTCGGGAAACTTAATATCTTCTAATAATATGAGCTGTGAGGGGTCGCACAGGGTATCGCCGGTAAAAGTGTTCTTCAGACCAAGTGTAGCTGCAATACATCCCGTGTCCACTTCTTCTATCTCTTCACGGTGATTAGCATGCATTAGCAAAAGCCTTCCCAAACGTTCCCGTTGCCCTTTGCTGGCATTATATACCTGGGCACCAACCCTGATGCTGCCAGAATATACTCTGAAATAAACAAGCCTTCCCACAAAAGGATCAGAAACAACTTTAAAGGCAAGAGCCACAAAAGGCTCATCATCTCTCGCGTGTCTGATCACCTCGGCACCCGTTGCCATATCAATTGCTTTTAACGGCGGCTTATCCAGAGGCGAAGGGAGGTAATCAACAACCGCATCCAGTACGAGCTGGATTCCTTTATTCCGCAATGCGGTACCACATACGACAGGCACTATTCTATTTGATAAGGTAAGCCGCCTGATGGCGGCTTTTATATCATCTTCACCTATCTCAAGATTATCCACATAACGTAACATCAACTGATCATCACATTCTGCCAGTTTTTCTATAAGGTTATGCCTGGCATCATCAAATTCCTTCTTTAACTCGGCGGGAACATCAATTTCTTCGGGCTGCTCCGTTGCCTCATCGGGAAAAATCCATGCTCTTCCAGTAATAATGTCCACAACTCCACGGAAAAGATTCTCTTTACCCAGAGGTAATTGAATTGCTACAGCTTTGGCCTTGAGCCTATCTTCTATCATATTTATCGTCCGGTAGAAGTCGGCACCAACCCTATCCATCTTGTTGATAAAGCAGATTCTTGGCACGCCGTATTTATCTGCCTGCCGCCATACAGTCTCCGACTGGGCTTCTACGCCAGCTACGGCATCCAGCACAACTACGCCACCATCCAGCACACGCAAACTCCTCTCCACTTCAGCCGTAAAATCAACATGCCCCGGTGTATCTATAATATTTATCCGGTGATTTTTCCAGTGACAGGTAGTAGCAGCCGAAGTTATGGTAATGCCACGTTCCCTTTCCTGAACCATCCAGTCCATGACGGCAGTTCCGTCGTGCACCTCACCCATTTTATAGGTGCGTCCCGTATAAAATAATATGCGTTCGGTAGTAGTCGTCTTACCGGCATCAATATGAGCGATAATGCCGATATTTCGAACTTTATCTAACGGAAAAGATCTTGACATGGTATTAACACCCCGGCTCTGCTTAGGCCGGGATTCCTTGATTCCTGCGATTACCATCGATAATGTGCAAAGGCTTTATTGGCTTCAGCCATCTTATGGGTATCCTGCTTCTTCTTAATAGCATTACCCTGGCCCTGGGCTGCGTCCATAATCTCCGCGGCCAGCTTCTCAGCCATCGACCTGCCGCTTCTTTCACGTGCATATGTTATAATCCATTTCGTTGCCAGAAACTCTCCGCGTTCAGGGGTTACCTCTACCGGTACCTGGTAGGTAGCACCTCCTACACGCCTTGATTTCACCTGTAACATCGGCGTTACATTTTTCATAGCCTGTTCAAAAACAGCCAGCGGATCAGTTTTCATCTGCTTATTGATCCGATCAAAAGCATCATAAACTATGTTACTGGCAATTGTTTTCTTACCCTCATACATCACTTTATTTATAAAACGGGCAACTATAGCACTGCCGTATTTCGGATCAGGGCTTACCGTTTTTTTGGTGAACTTTGCACGCCTCGACATAATAATACTCCGTATTGATCAGCTGCTGGCAGCCGCCTGGCTCTTCTTGCCGCGTTTGGCACCGTATTTGCTGCGGCCCTGCTGGCGTTTTTCAACACCGGCAGCATCGAGTGTGCCTCTGATTATGTGGTAACGCACACCGGGTAAATCCTTGACTCTGCCACCACGTATTAACACTACCGAGTGCTCCTGTAAGTTATGGCCTTCACCGGGTATATAGGCCGTCACCTCGATATGATTTGTTAACCTTACCCGCGCTATTTTACGAAGCGCTGAGTTAGGCTTTTTGGGTGTCATGGTCTTGACCTGTACACAGACACCACGCTTCTGCGGCGAGCATACGCCACGTCTAGTCTTATTCTTCAACGCATTATAAATTACATGCAAGGCAGGAGCCTTGGTCTTCTTAGTAACCTTGCTCCGACCTTTTCTAACTAACTGATTTACCGTTGGCATAACTTATATCTAAATATCCTTTTATTTTTATACAAATTAAAAAGCCACCCAGTTGCTCCCGGATTTCCTCCCCGATCTGGCCCATATTCCGGGTCAACCAGCCGGCTTCTCAATTATCCAGGCCATAGCCAACAAGCGCTAAACCTATATATAGTAGCGCAAGTTTGCAACAAATGGAAATATTATCACACGATTTTAACATCTGTCAACCTCGGTGTAATCTGTTTGCAATTATCCCCCGAATTGTTCCCACTGCCCGAAGGTATCTGGATCGAAGTTGTCCTTGCCAGGAACTTCTTTCTTCAGATATTTCAAACTTCTGCAAAAGTAATGATTAAATCTTAAATATACCGGTTTTATTCGCTACAATTATTCCAGCACGTCACAATATTTACCATATTGCATATCTAATTTTTTAACCCGAAATAAATAACCTATTTTATAGCTGGTAGTTCAACGGTAAAAGTCGTCCATTCACCTTGCCTACTATCCGCATATATGACGCCACCATGATCATTTACGATACCATGGCATATGCTCAACCCCATCCCTGTCCCCTCTCCTACCTGTTTAGTTGTGTAAAATGGGTCAAATATACGACCCAGTTTATCCTGCGGAATACCCGGCCCATCATCAGCTATAGCGATCTTAACCTTATCTTCTTCCTGAGCAGTGGTTATTCTGAGTGTACCCTTCTTATTGGTCTGATACATAAAATACTCGGCATTAAGTATAATATTCAAGAAAACCTGCTGGAGTTGGGAGATATCGCCATATACAGCAGGCAGGTCTTCAGCCAGATTTAGCTCTACGGTTATATTTTCTTTGGCCATCTGACTTAAACGCAATCTGAGGGCAGCTTCAATGATATCATTGATAAAGACCGCCTGTTTTTCCGATTTGTGGCCGCGGGCAAAAATGAGAAAATTCTTAATCACCTCGGCTGCTCTTTTGCCCTCGTTATAGATCGAATCAATATCCTTTTTAATATCCGGCGGGAGATTTTGATTCTGCTGAAGAAGATAAGCAAAGCCCATCACGGCAGTCAGAGGGTTATTGACTTCATGTGCCAAGCCCGCCGCCATTTCTCCCAGCGAAGCCAGCCGATCGGTACGGATCAGACGCTCTGTCATCTTTTTTTGCTGTGTCACATCTCTTACGATACCGAGCACACCGCCTGCCTGTCCAGCCCTATCACGCATAATGCTCATTTTCACTTCTGCCCAGCTGGTAAATCCGTCCCGATGTCTGAATTCAAATTCAAATACCTGCGTTCGAGATGGATCTTTCATAAGCGCTCTTATTCCGCTCAAACCCCTTTCAGCGTCACAGTCAGAAAGTCCCAACGATTCCGCATTCAGTTTACCTTCTCTATGAAGCTTTATAATTTCGTCTGCTTTGCGACCAATAAAATAGCGCACGGATGGGCTTATATAGGTTATCTTCATATCCATGTCCAGGGTAAAAATAACATCCATTAAATTATCTGCCAGCAGACGATAACGCTCCTCGCTTTCTTTCAATGCGTTCTCGGCTTTCACGATATCAGTTACATCTGTAATGAAATTTAACGTGGCAGGCTGCCCCATCCAATCTATACGTGTCGCACGCAGACCTACCCATTTAACATCGCCGTGCTTGTGGATTATCCTGAATGTATAATATTCGGGCAGTTTTTCTCCTTGGAGCCGCGCAAAATATCGCTCCTCCACCAGCGAACGATCATCCGGATAGACGAATTCGATAAACGGCCTCGATTCAAGCTCCTGTGCACTATATCCTGCTATTTCAATCACACGAGGATTTACATAAATTAACCTTCCGTTCTGGGCAACAAAAATACCCTCACCGGCATTCTCAACAACTGAGCGATATTTCTCTTCCGAATCCCTCAAGTTTTTCTCTACTTCTTTTATGGAGGATATATCAACTACAACGCCCCTGATGCCAGTTACCTCTTCTCCCTTCTGGATTTTATCGCTGTATATCAGACCGGTAAATTTACTTCCGTCTTTTTTTATCAACCGATATTCATTCGCTTCAATTTTGTTGCCCGCCAGTACAGATTGAATATTGCTCCTGGCCAAATCATGATAATCACAATCGATTACTTCGAACAAAGAAAAATCGCTGACTATTTCCTCTTCGCTATAACCGAATGTATTAAGGCCGTTCCGATTAACGTAGGTTAATATGCCATCTTTATTAGCCTCGAAAACAACCAGAGGCAACATCTCTGCAAGCTGCCTGAATCTGTATTCGCTAGCTTTAAGAGCCTGCTCTACCCTCTTTCGCTGAGTTATGTCACGAAATACAGCAATAATTATCTTATCGCCATGTTCTTCTATCGATCGAGAATAAGCTTCAACTGAAAAAATAATATTATCTTTTGTTATATGGTCAATCTCATACACAAGTTCTTTTTGCGCGTCCATTTCAGCCAGGTATTTTTCAAAATCAATTAGGTTATAATCTGCCACAAGCCGGCGTACGTTCAAATTCAACATCTCCTCACGGGTGTAACCCCGGCTGGTGCAGGCTGATTCATTGGCATAAATAATGCTTCCATCCAAAGTAAAGGCGATTATTGAGTCGTAGGCCGAATCCAGCAGAAATGCCCTCTTCTTCAGCTCTTCTTCAGCTTTAATATGTGCTGTAACATCACGGCCCACTCCGCGCAAACCAATTATCTCACCTTTATCATCTCGTAAAGGAAGAATAGATACCTCTACTATAACGCGTGTTCCATCCTTCCTTATATGCTCCAGGGGCTGGGAATAGGCTGGCTTACCTGTTCTGAAAACCTCGGAAAAAGCCTTTATCCTTTCACCCCTCTGGTTTAGCGGGGTATATACTTTGTAATTCATGCCGGTGAGTTCTTCAACCGAATATCCAAAAATCTTCTCCGCAGCATCGTTAATAAAGGTAAAATTGCCCTTCGGATCCAACTCATAATAGAATTCTTCCATATCCTCCAGTACCGTGCGATACTTCTCTTCGCTTATCTTAAGAGCTTCTTCAATTTTCCTGTGCTCTGTTACATCGGTAACAAAACCCAGAGCTGCAGGCTTCCCTTCCCAGATAAAGTTTGTCGTATTTACTGCTGCCCATCTCATCGTACCATCCCTGCTGAACCATCGGACGTCGTAAATATGGGGGACTTCCTCACCCCGCAATACTTTACTGTACACATTTTCAATCATTGTAAGATCATCGGGATGAATAAATATTTTTAATAATTGTCCGGTGTCGATTTCCCGTAGCTCTTCGCGCGAGTATTGAGTTATAGATACGAGCTTATCGTTTGCGTATTTAAAGCTTCCGTCCTGAAATACAAATATGCCCTCGTTGGCATTTTCAACGACTGCTCTATATTTACTTTCGCTTTCATGTAGGGCCTGCTCTATCCTTTTACGCTCGGTAATATCCTGGCCTATACCGATTACAATTTGGCGATCACCATATCTTAAGGGCGTGATAGTAATATCAAGTACTTTTATCTTACCCCAGACATAGTAATCGCATTCCATTCTGCCACCTGTTTTCCATACTTCTCGATATCCGTCCAACCACTGCTCATTCAGGTAGGGTGGCAATGTATCTTTCACATTCATACCAAGCAATTCCTCACGGGTACACTCCAAAAACTCCAGTGCCGCATCATTGCCATCGATATAATTTCCATCCTCATCTATCACAAGTATGGGATTGGCAGTTCTGGTAAACAACGTCCTGTATCGTTCTTCGCTTTCTCTGTATGCCTGCCTGTTTTGTATTTTAACCAGGGCAGAACCTATCTGCGCCGCAACAGCTTCCAAAGCATACTGTGAATGGTATGCTGCTCTATTTTCTTCATTGGAGGCGACAGCCAGAATCGCCACATGCTTATTATCACTTATTATAGGTATGAATCCCACGCTCCGGATATCCTCTTCCCTTAAAAGAGCACCCATTTCATCGTCAAATTCATCAGAAGTCAGATACACAGGGCTGCCGCTGGAAACTATCCGCGCTTTATCCCAGCTTGAATAGCACTGCCCGATATTAGCAGCAACTCCAGAAGAAAAACCACTGTCAGAAGCCACCGATATTCTATCTTCTGCATCGCCAACAAGGAAAATAGCGCCCTTTTCCATGCCGGCAATTCTCATTGCGCTTTCAAGACATATTTTCAGAGCATCGGACAGATCATCCACTTCATTCAATTTATTAGCCAGTTCACATTGAAGCCTTATCTCTTCCTGTGCTTTTGTTCGT
The DNA here is from genome assembly GCA_034436215.1 of Dehalococcoidia bacterium. Taxonomy (GTDB): domain Bacteria; phylum Chloroflexota; class Dehalococcoidia; order GIF9; family UBA5629; genus UBA6808. The sequence continues at coordinate 37,602 of DAOTVU010000069.1, read as the reverse complement.
TCTGAAACCTCCTGTTTAAGGCGTTCACTGAGCGCTTCGAGATAAGCATTGCGTTCATTCATCTGTCGCAATAAACTTTCGCGCTGTATACGCAGCTCTTCTTTTAACCACGAATGATCCAATATCAATTGGAGCTGGCTGGCTACCCCTTCCAAAATTTCGATCTTCTCCCGCTCGATATCATCTGAGATCCGGGCGATCTGTATGAAGCCGTATATATAATCACCCTGCTTAATCGGGATAAAAGCTATAGCATTAAATCCGTAAGAATCGGATAAACCTTTAACAATTTCCCTCAGCCTGCCAGTTAACCGGTCTACTATTTGAGATAAATTATTCAGACTTATTGATCCAGCAACAGTTCGGTTACTATCTACAAGACTTTCAGCGCACTTGAAAATATCCTCGATTTGATCATGCGACAAGTCTTTACCGGTGTCCCATAAACCGGTTCTTTTCTCACTATCAGCTCTGTAAAGATGACCCTGTATTCTATCTTCGATAATTATCTTAACATTTGAATAACCCGTGTATTCTTTTACTATTGATACAACGTTATCAAGCAATAGTTGGATTTCCTTTTCCCTTGCTGCAGCACTATAAATCGCGTTATAAAGGCTTTCTTCTCCGGCACTTGTTTTAACCGGCACATCTTCAATTATCAGGGACATGCCCGCATATTGCCCATTTTTATCCTTATCCGGTAACAAATTGATATTCCATAATCTTTCCCCGTATTTACTTGATGCTGCAGAAACTCCGCTCATCGATAGAGGATTCAGGTTATCTTTAGCCTGCTGGAAAAGTTCTTTCAACTCATCCTTCTGACCTCTGATGCCCCACAGCTGATTTTTGCGCATTCTTTTTCCGATTACAGTCTCTTTATCGATGCCGGTAATAGCGGTAAAGCTATCATTGCAGTATGTTATTACATCCTCTTTATTAAAAAGGCAGATACCAAGCGGTAATATATCCAGCAGGTCGTTTACCCTGTGCAGTTTATGGCTTATATCGGATAACTCAGATTCGATTACCTTTACTGCACGCCGTGTGGTTCCTTTGTTAGCTCTCCTGACCGGTTTTCTTTCTGTCGTCCTCTTAGTCCTTTTTCTTACTCTTTTATTACCGGGGCTTACCATACATCCTCCCCTCTGCCGCCCTGATATCCAATACGGCAAAATTAGCTTATGTCTATTATATACAATTTAATTAAACAAAGTGTCAATATAATTCGAAATCCTTGCCATATTAAAATTAAAAATAAATATATAGCTCGGCTTTTGTGTATAAATCCCGTTGAGGTTATAATTCTGTCATCCTGAGTAAAGTATGTATATTTACGACCATCTAATACAGAAAGTAACGAAACCTGCCAGATATACAAACAGCGAATGGAACAGTGTACACAAGAGCTGGGATAGTGTTTCACTGCGGATTGTTCTGGCATTTCCCGATATTTACGAAGTGGGTATGTCCAATCTGGCAATTCCCATTCTCTACGATCTGCTGAATAATATGGAGGATGTATTGGCTGAACGTGTTTACTCACCATGGCCGGATATGGAGAAGCAGCTTCGTGTGCACGGGATACCGTTATACAGCCTTGAATCAGGACGGCCACTGCGTGAATTCGATGTGATAGGGTTTTCCATCGGCTATGAACTCAGTTATACGACCGTAGTAAATATGATCGACCTTGCCGGATTGCCTATATTCAGCAATGACCGCAGTAATGGAGCACCACTGATAATAGCGGGTGGCAGTTGTTCTATGAACCCGGAGCCTATGGCTGATTTCATCGATGCCTTTTTTGTAGGTGAAGCAGAGGACATACTTCCAGAATTAGTCGAAAATATTCAAGGTTATAAACATGACAGACGACGGCTGTTACGTCGTCTATCAGAACTTCCGGGTATTTATGTGCCAAGCTTCTACAAACCGTTATACGATGCCACAGGCTCGTTTAAATTATTACAGCCGACCAATGATATTGCACCGCGCAAAATTCATCGTAATATAGCCAGCGAAATAAACCCTGTGACCAGACCTGTAGTTCCCTATATAGAAGTTATACACGATAGGGGAGTAGTTGAGATCCAGAGGGGTTGCAGCCGTGGCTGCCGATTCTGTCAGGCGGGGATAATCTACCGTCCCGTGCGTGAGCTTGCCCCATCAAAAGCCATTAAAGCAGTAGATTGTCTTATTAAAAACTGCGGCTACAATACTTTTTCTTTGCTATCACTGAGCACCGGTGATTACAGCCGGTTGAACTATCTTATCGAACGGTTATCCGAGAATTTTTCCGGTACGGGTATCACACTATCACTTCCCAGTCTCAGGCTGGATAAATCTTCTATTGACCTGATTGAAAGCCTTCCCCGAGGACGGAAAACGACGCTCACCTTTGCTCCGGAGGCCGGCAGTGAGCGGCTCAGGCGTGCTTTGAATAAATGGATTTCACACGATGCTTTGATGGAAACCTTCAGCGCTGCCTTTGCCAGGAACTGGATGAAGCTAAAGTTGTACTTTATGATAGGTTTACCTTCCGAAACCCCTGAGGATGTTGAGGCTATTGCTGATCTTATCCTTGCGATTAACAATCTTGGCAAAGATATAAAAGGTAGACCGCCCGGCCTCAGAGTTACCGTGTCATCATTTGTTCCAAAACCACACACGCCGTGCCAGTGGGAAGGACAGGCAAGTCAGCAGGAATTGAACGATAAACACAGTATCCTGCAGACAAGGCTCAGACACAGCAGCGTACATCTATCATGGCATGATCCCCGAACCAGCCTGCTCGAGGCTGTACTATCCCGTGGCGACAGGCGACTCGGTGCTGTGATTTATACCGCCTGGAAAATGGGGGCAAGACTTGATACCTGGAACGATTTTCTTGACCACAATCGATGGGAACGGGCATTTATCGAATGCGATATAGACCCCATTGCCTATGCCAACCGTAAATATGAGGTTGATGAAATCCTGCCCTGGCAGCATATCGATTCCGGCATCTCCGAAGGATACCTGAAACTCGAATACCGAAAAATTTTCAGTGGAGAACTAACACCAGATTGCCGCATATCATCCTGCAACCGCTGTGGCCTGCACAGAACGGAAGGTAATTGCATGGATAAAGCGATGGAATCCCAGCCAACCGGGAAATTTGACTTTACTATTGAAAAAGGCTAATCTTTATTTTTTGTTATTATTGGTGGAGTAAAAGATAATGAGTAACCTTGAGCTCGAAGTATCAAAACGCAATATAAAGGGTAAAAAAGTCCGCTTTCTTCGGAGAGGTGGACTGATTCCCGGCATAATCTATGGCCACGGTATAAGTTCGATCCCAGTACAGGTTGATATAAAAAAGCTATCCCACCTGCTGGGTAAAGCCGGCGGCACCGATCTGATAAATTTGAAAATTAAAAATGAGGACTCGACGTCCAGGGTTCTTATCCGGGATATACAGCGCAACCCGCTGACGGGTGATCCTATACATGTTGACTTCTACCAGGTTAAAATGACCGAAAAACTGAGGGCTGAAGTGCCTCTCATATTTGTGGGTGAACCGCCAGCATTAAAACTGAAAAACGTCTCACTTCTTCACGCCTTGACCTCTCTGCACATTGAAGCACTCCCGGATGATCTCCCGCACAATATCGAAGTCGACATTTCCGGGCTGGAAAAACCGGAAGATGCTTTACATGTGAAAGATCTTAAAATAAATCCTAAAATATCTATCCTTACGGATCCCGAGCAGATGGTTATCAAGGTGACAGAACTCCGTAAGGGCATGGAAGAAGTGCCGGCAGCAGCTGAAGTTGGAGTTGGAGAAGAGACTGTTGCAGAAGAGGAAGAAAAGAAACCGGAAGAGCCTGCTGCGACCGAAAAATAACGGGTATATAATCTACGTCAGAACCGCAGCCATTAATGGCTGTGGTTATATATTCTCTTTTTATAGCCACCTCGTCGACGATTGACTTTCTCAATAATAGTCTTCATGGATCACCCCTTCAATCGTATCTCCGATTTCCAGGATTCCATAAGAACGGCCGGCACTTCCCGGATTAAACAGTAATACGCCATCTATGACTCTATTAAAAGCCTGGTGGCTATGCCCGAATATTATCACATCTACATTATTAAATTCTTGCATAACACGTTCTTCCAGCATCCATGGTCCGCCTGACCCATGGATAACCCCTATGCGTCTGCCTTTAATTACCAATAACTGTTCACGGGGCAAAATAGCCTTGACCTCCGGTAAATCCATATTGCCATATACACCTTCAAAAGGAGCCAGACTTTTAAGTCCCGCTATCACATCCGCTGTAACCACATCACCGGCATGAATTATCAGATCTACCTCCGACAGAGCCGTGATTAGATTCTTCGGAAGAGTTTCATACTTTTGTGCATGAGTGTCCGAGATAACACCGATCTTCAATTTACCGCCTTCTGCTTTCTTTAATTGGTCGTTACTTTTTTATTTATATTTTTAATCAACCCTTAAAAATGATATCATCCGTTGTTTTAATCGCAAAACTGTAAATTTTTTAATAAACACCCGTATATACCAGTAGATTTATTTGCGGTGCTTTCATATACTGTATTTAGCATATAGAAAAGGGACCGTAGTATAAGGAGCGCCCATCAGGAGGAAGAATATGTATTGTTACCATCACCCGGAACGGCAGGCTGCAGGAGTTTGCGTAGAATGCAATAATCCCGTCTGCACCGAATGCAAGGTGGAATACCACGGGAGGATTTTCTGTAATTCATGCATTGAGAAGAAGTTAAACAACACAGCAGAGGCTGCTGTCAGAACAGACTCCGTATCTGGCCCAGAAAACACTTCAGGCATGGGGAGCAAAGCAGTTGTACCGGCGGGATTGGGCGAATGGAACTGGGGAGGCTTTTTACTTACGTGGATATGGGGGATAGGCAACAACGTGTGGTGGTCATTTCTAGTATTTGTCCCTTACTTCGGTTTCCTGGTGATGCCATGGGTTCTGGCATTCAAGGGAAATGAGTGGGCATGGCGCAGCAAACGCTGGGATAGTGTTGAGCATTTCAAACAAGTCCAGCATAAATGGGCTATGTGGGGAATAGGTATCACCATCGCAGTAACCGTTTTAATTCTGTTGATAACCTGCATTATCTTTGGACTGATTGTCAATGCTATTCAATCGTCAGGCAGCCGATGGTATTAATTTAAGGAGTAATTAAATATGATAAAATGTGCTATCCACCCAGATATTGAAGCAATCGGAGCATGTTGCAACTGTGGGCGGTTCGTCTGCCCTGAATGTAAAGTTAATCTGCAAGATAAGATATATTGTACTAGCTGTGTGACGGAACGCCTCGATAAAGGTTACTGGCCGGGTAAAAACAGCGCTGTTTACAATTCATCGGGAGCAGGGGCAGGGTCTTTTGTACCGCCCGAGGTCAAGGGGTGGAACTGGGGTGGATTTTTGCTAACGTGGATATGGGGAATAGGTAACAATGTCTGGATTGCTTTGATATCATTGCTCGGCTTTATCCCATGGATAGGGTGGTTAATCAATCTTACAATGCGCATTATACTCGGCATAAAAGGTAGTGAGTGGGCTTGGCAGAATAAGAAATGGGACAGCATAGACCATTTCAAACGCACTCAACGAACCTGGATGTGGTGGGGAGTGGGTGTTATCGTACTGGAAGTCCTGCTGGCAGTTTCAATTGTCGTGCTTATTATTTCATTAATTGCCATTGCTTCAACAGTCGGTGGCTATCCGGATTGGTGGAGGAAAATGCCCTGGTGGTGATTGCTGATTACCGCACAATCAAGATACAAAATATTTTCGGTGGTGAGATATGAATGAACTAATTATTTATGCAATTATTTTTATGGGTGGGATGGTGATCGGTGTGGCTGTTACCATAATCATAACCCGGATTTATAAACCTTATTATAAGCAGGATATCCTATCCATCAGCGGGGAGATACAAAAAAATTTAGCAGCTTTTACCGATACTTCCATGCAGGCTTCTGTACAGCAACTGGTGAATATGTCAGAACAGGTAGTGGCCAAACACACCCAACTCGGTGAACAGAATATCGAAAATAAAAAACAACTTATCGATCAATCAATTCAGGACGTTAAAAATGGGCTAAAAGAACTTGAACAACTGGTCAACAATCTTGAAAGGGAGCGCGCCAGCACATTCGGTCAGCTCAGCGAGCAACTGAGATTTGCTTCGGAACAAACTTTGAAACTACAGGAAACGACCGGTAAGTTGCAACTGGCGCTGGGCAATTCAAGAGTGCGTGGTCAATGGGGAGAGCGAATGGCAGATGATATACTGCGGGCTGTAGGTTTTATCGAAAATATTAATTACTTCAAACAACGAAGTGCAGACTACTCAGGAAACAGGCCCGATTATACTTTTTTATTGCCCAACAACCTGCAGCTAAACATGGACGTAAAATTTCCCCTTGATAATTATCTCAAATATGTTAATTGTGACTCAGAAACAGATCGGGCAAATTTTGCAGCTGCCTTTCTGAAGGATACCAGACAACGTATCAAAGAGGTTACCACTCGAGAATATATAAATCCTGAACAGAATACGGTCGACTATGTTCTGGTCATGATACCCAATGAACAGGTTTACCGTTTCATAAATGAAAATGATCCTTCCATTCTCGACGAAGCATTACGCAATAAGGTTGTGCTCTGCTCCCCCGTAACCCTTTATGCTATTCTGGCACTGGTCAGGCAGGCTGTAGAGAATTTCAAAATGGAAAAAGCAGTAGATGAGATTCTGAGCACCATCAGCCTTTTCCAGATACAGTGGCAGAAATTTGTGGAAAGTATGGATAAGATGGGCAAAAAACTGCAGGAAGCACAAAACGAATATACTAACCTCATTACCACCCGCAGGAGCAGGCTCGAAAAGCCGCTAAACAGGATTGATGAAATCAGACGCGAGCGGGGTATTGAAGAACTACAGGAGATTGAATCGGACTTTACTGTACCTGAAAATAATGCCGATAACCAAACCAAATAAAAATTAATCAGTGCCGATATCTTATTATTTTATTCCTGTCCTAACTCGTTCAGCGCCTGTCTTGCTTTATTTTTATCTTCATCATCGATACTCAAATCGAGTGCCCGCTGGAAGTCCCGAATTGCTTTCTTTCGATCTCCTGCCTTTGCAAAGGCAGACCCTCTGCTATAATAAACGCGTGGATCGCCCGCCTCTAATTCAATAGACTTGCTGAAATCACCAATCGCCTTTTCCAATTGCCCTTTCATCATGTAGGCACAGCCTCTATTGTGATAAGCACCGGCATCATTGTTGTCAAGCTCGATAGCCTGTGAAAAATCGTCAATGGCCCTGTCAAACTGCATCCTGTAATAGAAAAGACTACCACGATGGTAATATGCCGGCGCCAGCAGAGGATCCAGTTCTAACGCTCTATCAAAATCGGAAACTGCCCTATCTATGTCACCGCTTTTATAATATGCACTGCCTCTCAGCATGTAAACGATAGCTTTACCGGGATCGTACTCAATAGCTTTGGTCAGCTCAGCAATAGCAAGTGAATAATGTCCGTCCTTCAGCAGAGCGAGGCTGCGTTCCTGATGGGTTTCAGCCCTTTCCTGAGGAGTAACTTCATTTGCCCTGGCAACAACAGGGGACTCGTACTCATATACCTGTTGACTTTCTCCAGTCGAGAAAGCGCCCTGTGCCGGTGCAGGCGGTACTGCTTGATACGGGTGCTCTAACCAATCGATTTGAGCACCGCACGAGCCACAATAGTTGTAATTGCTGAATACCACCTCGCCACACTGCCAGCAGCGATATATAAAAGCCAGACTACAAAAACCACAGAACCGTTGCCCGATATAGGCTAAATTATTGCAGCGTGGACAGAGAAAACTCTGTTGCATCTCAAAAAATTATTATCGGTTACCACGATTATACATCAAGGAAGATAAATTTTATACAACAATTCGCTTCTTTTTATTTACATCCTCGATTCTGTGCTTGACAAATGCGTTCAGTTATGTTGTAAATAAACAATATCAATTTGAGAATTCTGTAAGTTTTATATATCCTGTATAAAGGTCTGTCGAGAATAAATGAGAGGTTATAGAAGGGGGTAACTTAAAATGCTTCCGATAAAAAATATACTGTGTCCCACTGACTTCAGCGAGCCTTCTTTTGAGGCATTAAAAGTGGCAGATGAACTTGCCATGCACTTTGGAGCAACACTTCATGTTATAAATGTGGTCCCGCTTGTACCCATAGTAGAAACTCCCATCGGTGTCGAATCGGCCAGTTTTAATATCGCCTCATATCAGCGTGAGCTCGAGACGCAAGCCAAAAAATCGCTGAAAAATCTGACAGAACAGAAGCTAAATAAGCAGATAAATGTGGTAACCGAGGTTCTGATCGGGAATGCTGCAGCAGAGATTATGCGCTATGCCACTGAGAAAAATATCGATATTATTATTATCGCTACCCACGGACTATCAGGATGGCGCAGGTTTATCTCAGGATCGACTACAGAGCAAATCGTACGCCAGTCGTCCTGTCCCGTATTGACCGTAAGAAAACCTTCCGGAAAATAATGCTCCATCTAATACCGGGCTTTTGTCCCCAACGCCGGCTGAGCTATTTCCTACCAAGCTCGTAATGCACCTGGACATAGCGGATTATATCTGCCCGGCTGAGCATGCCCACAAGCCTATCTTCTACCACCACCGGCAGCTGATCATAACCGTGTTCCGCCATGAGTTGTACCGCTGTGCTCATATTATCCTGCGGCTGCACAGTTTTCAGAGGTAAACCGGTCATTATTTTGCTAACCGCCGTCACAGGCCATTCTGAAGGCGGCACCTTTTTAATATCCGCGATGGTAACAATACCAACCAGTCGGTTATCCTGAACCACAGGCGCAACTCGCAAACCGCGCTTTACATAAACTTCATTGACCAGGTGGCTTATTGAAGCAGACGGGTCTATCGTCTCCGGGCGGTCGTTCATGACACTGGCAACCCTGACATTCAGCCAGATGGATCGCAATTCAATCTCGCGTCTTGAAGCTTCGGCAGCGCTGTTAAGAAACCATCCGATAAGCACCAGCCACAATCCACCCATAAAATCTCCGCTCAGAATAATGAACACTCCACCGATAATAAAAAGCCAGCCGAAAGCCTGCCCTATTATGGTAGCTATATTAGTTGCACGCTTGAGATCGTTGGTCGCACCCCAGATAATCGCCCTTAGTACACGTCCTCCATCCAGCGGAAATCCGGGCAGGACATTAAAAGCAGCCAGGAGGATATTTAGAGTCACCATGTAATCGATTACGGCTTTAACAGGCCCCCAGCCGGCAAATCCGAGTAAATCCACAGCCTTAAATATCCCTGCAAGTATTACGCTTGCAATAGGCCCTATTATGGCTACGGCAAATTCCACTCCGGGCTTTTCCGGTTCGCTCTCGAGGTTGCTTATACCTCCCAGCAGAAACAGGGTTATACCCTTTACCGGCAGGCCTCTCGACTTGGCCAGAAGAGAATGGGCAAGCTCATGAAAAAGAACCGAGAAAAACAGCAAAAATGCTGCTACACCGGAAGCTACCCAGTACACCCAACCTTCCCACCCTGGATATTGTATCGGGAAATACCCTACGGCCAGCGACCATGTAATGAGGATGAAGATTAAGATCCATGTATAGTGAATCCCTATATCGATTCCAGCAATACGAGCAATCCGTAATGACCCTTTCATCATTTTATCTGTCCGCTCTTATCTATTTAAGCTCATTGATAAATTTTTCAATGACTTCATTAACCCGGTGTGGATTTTCCATAAATGCCAGATGCGTGCCGCCTTTAATCAGTGCCATTTTACAACATGGCATGTTATCAGCCATATACTGTGAATACTTGGGTGGTGTCATGTTATCCTTATCACCTACAATAGCCAGGGCCGGTAAATTAACAGAGCTCACCTTATCCATAATATCAAACTTATCACAGCATAGAAAATCATTCAGCTGTGGTGCCGGTCCAACCCTCAGCAAAACTGGTTCCAGTATATTCCATAAATCTTTGTTTATTGAGCTGTACAGCGGTTTAACGAACTCATTCAGCCATTCCCGTGGAGCATCGAGCTTGCTTCTTATGGTTTCGATAATTTGCGGCAGAACCCTCAGTCTGGCACCGGTCCCGATCAATATAATGGCTTTTAAATCCGCAGGATATTTTATAGCATACTGCAGTGTTACAGCACCACCAAGAGAATGGCCGGCCAAAATAACATCTTCATAATTTTTCGCCCGAATATAATCATGAAGCCAGTCGGCATATTCTTCAACGCTGTTGCACGGCCGACCGTCCGGATGCCCCGGTAAATCGGGAGTGTCAGCATCTTTGAAATGCTGTTTTTGATAATACCATACGGCACCAGCAGCTCCCGATCCGTGAATAAAAACCATTTTCATAACCTAATCCCTCGATCTTTCTGTGCCTGACTGCCAAGGCAATCGGGCCATAAATCAGCCAGCCTCTGCACAGGCAACACACCAGAAAGTTTCTAAATTATATTAACCCCTGTGTTCGCTACTCAGGAGGCAAATGGCAGTTCCTGCTGGCCGGGCACCATATTCCTCTGGGGCAGTTTAGTCACCGCCCTTGTCTCTTTGGCAGCCTTCTCCTCGGGTTTTTCTTTTTCCACCAGTGCAATAGACACAACTCTGTCTCCCTCATCCAGCCTTGATAACAATACACCCTGCGTTATTCTACCTTTAACCGGTACTCCCTCGCGCTTTCGCTTCTTTTCGCCTTCCGGCAAATCCTTCTTTTCGCTTTCGACATCAACGTTTATCCTGAGCTGAACACCGTTAGCAGTAGTGATAAACAACTCGTACCCAGGAGGCACAAACTTTGCCGCGATTACCTTGCCCGTCTTGTCAGTTACTCTGTGAGCCAGCACGCCTTTACCACCCCTATTATGCAGAGGGAACTTATCAACCCTTGTTCTCTTTCCGTACCCGTTTTCAGTAACCGTAATCAGATCTGCGCCCGGTTGTACCCGTCCCATGCTTACCACCTCATCACCCTTGTTTAAATTCATGCCGCGTACTCCTCCGCTGGTGCGGGACGCATTCCGTAGAGGCGCCACCGGAAATTTCACTGCCTGCCCATTTCTACTGATCAACATAACATGATCTGAATTGGAGACGATATCCACGCCTATAAGTTCCTCATCAGGCTTGATCTTCATCGCAATCAGACCGCTGCGCCTGACATCTTTAAAATAGTCCATGCTGGTTTTTTTCACCATCCCTTTGGATGTAGCAAGCAGCATAAACAAATGTGGATCTGTTTTCTCGGGTACAAAGATTGCCGTAACCTTTTCCCTGGTTTCAATAGGGATTAAATTAACTATATTTATGCCCTTGGTTGTCCTTGCCACATCCTGCGGAATCTCATGACATTTCAACCTGAATACCCTGCCACGATTGGTGAAAAAAAGCAGGTTATCGTGCGTATCTGCTGCAACTGAGCTCATGACATCATCGCTTTCCCTCGTCACCATCCCCTTTACTCCACGACCTCCACGCAATTGCTTGCGGAAAACATCGGCGGGGATTCTCTTTATATAACCCTGCTCACTAAGCGTAATTATGACATCCATGTGAGGAATTAAATCCTCCACCTGGAACTGGCTGGCCTCATCTGCAGTTATCTCAGTACGCCGATTATCGCCATATTTATCTTTCAGTTCCTTAACATCCTGCTGAATCAATTTTAATATTTTCTCGGGATTGGCAAGCAGATCTTCAAGGTATTCTATGGTCTTCAATACTTCTTTGTATTCATCTAAAATCTTCTTTCTTTCGAGATTTGCCAGCCGTCGCAGTTGCATATCAAGTATGGCCTGAGCCTGTAGCTGGCTTAAAGTAAATTCATTCATAAGATTGGTACGGGCAATTTCAGCCGTATCCGATTCCCGTATCGTCTTGATAACCTGATCCAGATGGTCGAGCGCAATCTTGAAGCCTTCCAGTATATGGGCTCTTTCTTTCGCCTTTTGTAAGTCGTACTTTGTCCGTCTGGTAATTACCTGCTTACGAAAATCTATATAGCACTGTAAAGCTTCTTTCAAATTTATCACTCGGGGCTGACCATCTACAAGAGCCAGCATATTGATAAAGAATGCAGTCTGCAAACCGGTATTTTTTAAAAGATTATTTTGCACTTTTCCGGGATGTGCATCCTTCCTCAATCCGATGACAATCCTCATTCCCTGACGATCCGACTCGTCTCTTACCTCGGTGATCCCTTCTATCCGTTTATCCCTAGCCAGCTCTGCAATCTTCTTTACCAGTTCGGCCTTATTCGTCTGGTAAGGAAGCTCGGTTACTACGAGCTGGACTTTGCCCGATTTTGTTGATTCTTCAATTATCCTTGCCCTTAAAACAAGCTTGCCCTGGCCGGTCGCATAAGCGTTTTTTATCCCTTCAATACCGCAGATGATGCCAGCAGTGGGGAAATCGGGCCCCTTTACAAACTGCATCAAATCGTCAACTGAAGCATCCGGATTATCGATTAAATACCGGATGGCATCGCAAATCTCGGCCAGATTATGGGGAGGTATATTTGTAGCCATACCAACAGCGATGCCGGATGAGCCATTGACCATGAGATTGGGCAATCTCGCCGGCAATACCGCCGGTTCCTTCAGGCTGTCGTCAAAATTCGGCACAAAGTCAACCGTGTCTTTGTCTATATCCACCAACATCTCATCGGCTACACGCGCTAATCGCGCCTCGGTATAACGCATAGCGGCTGGAGGGTCATCATCAATACTGCCGAAGTTACCCTGGCCATCAACCAGACGATAACGCATTGAGAAATCCTGCGCTAATCTAACCATCGCGTCATAAACCGATGAGTCTCCATGGGGATGATATTTACCCAGCACTTCACCCACAATGCGGGCACTTTTCTTATACGGCGTGTTATACCTCAGGTTCAATTCGTGCATGGCATAAAGGATCCTGCGATGTACCGGTTTAAGCCCATCCCTGACATCCGGCAATGCACGTGAAACGATAACGCTCATGGCATAGTCCAGATATGAGCGTTTCATCTCTTCTTCTATGCCAATAGGTTTAATTGAAAGGCCCAGTTCCATAATTACTCCTCATCTTCAAAAGTGGTATCAAGCTGCTGGATATCTTCAGGAGCTGTGTAACCTTCGTATATAGAAAACCCTTCAGGCACAGGCTCGGTTTCGTCTGATTCGGCATATTCGATCTCTTCCAGCCCCTCCTCTTCGCCCACGCCATGCCGAAGAAGGCTATCCTTAACATGTGCATACGATTCGGCCACCTTGACAGGAAATGAAAGTTTGCCATTTTGGCTTGGATGCTGAAAGGTTTCCCTGACAATGACCTTAACTCTGCCATTATCCATACTAACAATAGCAGCTATATACTGATTGCCTCCTTTGATCAATTTAGCCAGCCTGAGCCCGTGTTCGGGCTCAACCAGACCGATGTATTCATTTTTATAATTTTCTACAATTGTATCTTGATTGCGTAACTTAAGAAATACCTGCTCACCCGGCGTCATTTTTACCAGAACGTTTTGCGGAGCCAGTTCTATAAGATTGACCATCCCTGCTTTACCGATTTCAGCAATAAATGCACTGGGTGGAAGCTTACGCCTTTGCTCATTTTTCGTGATATTTACACCATTCAGCAGAGCCAGCCTCTCGAGGTTTTTTCTGGCAATAGTGTTATTAGGCGATAGCTCAAGCGACTTGCTGTATGATTCTTTGGCCTTTTTGTAATTGCCCAGTTCCATATAAGCCCGCCCCAGCCTATTATAAGCATCCACATCTGTCGGAAAAACTTCAATAATGCTTTCATTGGCAGCAACCGCTTCCTGCCAGCGGTTTTCGTTGGCAAGCTTTATAGCTTCCTGAATCTTATTACGCCAGATCCTGGCTTTATCTTCTTCAGACGGCATTGCAATGCCTCGCTTCCATCATAGCAATTATCACAATTTATGCAAATATATTATTAAAGCTCAACTTTGAGCTCAGAGCAAACTCGCTATACCTGCACTTGATGTAAAGCCTCTGTGATAAAAGTTGTTTTAACATATCAATAAATTTGCTAACCTAATAATAATTTAATCAGTTGACAAGGCTTTTCAAGCGGTGCTAAATTACCATGTAATTCAAATTTAGTCAACAAGAAGGTGTGTTAATGAAAGATCAAGTTCAAGAAGTCCTTAATATCATCAGGCCAAGCCTGCAGGCAGATGGTGGCGATGTAGAACTGGTAGATGTTAAAGATGGCGTCGTAAGCGTTAGACTAAAGGGAGCATGCTCTGGTTGTCCGATGTCGACCATGACACTCAAACGCGGCATAGAACGTTTTCTCAAAGAGAAGCTTGAAGGTGTTAAAGAGGTAATAGCAGTTTAGGTTACCCTTTATCAAGCTCAAAAGCTTTATGAAGAGCCCTTACGGCATCTTTGACCCTATCTTCTTGGATTATACAGGTTATTCGGATCTCTGATGTGGTGATCAGTAGTATATTTATACCCTGTTTATATAACGTTTCAAACATTTTGGCCGCATAGCCCGGTGTATTTTGCATACCGGTCCCTATTATGGATACCTTGCCCAGCCGTGCATCGCTGGTATATTCTCGCGCCCCGATCTCCTTAACAATAGGTTTTATAATCTCCATAGCTTTATTGAGATCGTTCCTGCTTACGGTGAAAGTGAGGTCGGTTATATTGTTAGCACTGGCATTTTGAACAATTGTATCAACACTTATCCCCGCTTTTGCCAGCGGCGTGAAAATAGCCGCCGCAATGCCAGGCCTATCAGGTACACCCATTACAGTTATCTTGGCAACATCTAAATCATGTGCTATTCCCCTGACTTTATTACGAGCTTCCATTTTCTGTCCTCCATGAATAATAGTACCCGGCTTTTCGATAAGGCTCGATGCTACCAGTATGGGTATATTGTACACCTGTCCCAATTCCACCGATCGGTGGTGCATCACTTTTGCACCTGAAGTAGCCATTTCGAGCATCTCTTCATACCCGATCTCATCAAGCTTTACGGCTTCTGGGACTATACGCGGATCAGCAGTAAAGATTCCCTCGACATCAGTATATATTTCGCATATACTGGCTCTAAGACTGGCGGCCAGCGCCACCGCTGTAGTATCCGAGCCTCCCCTACCGAGTGTGGTAATGTCGTTATCTTCTGTCAGCCCTTGAAAGCCGGCGACAATGACGATATTTCCTTTATCAAGCTCTTTAATAATGCGCCTAGGCTCAATGCGCGTAATTCTGGCACGACTGAAACTCGAATCCGTTGTAATCCCCGCCTGAGGCCCACTCAAAGCAACAGCAGGATAACCTATAGCGTGCAACGCCATAGCCAGCAGCGTGCAGGATACGATTTCACCGGTAGAAAGAAGCAGATCCATCTCGCGCGGCTGTGGATCCGGGCTTATCTGCCTGGCCAGTTCGATCAGTTCATCTGTGGTATCGCCCATAGCGGATACCACTGCTACCACTTTATTTCCCCTGTCAAATGCACCGGCAATTCTGCGAGCCACATTGCGGATTTTCTCCGCATCGGCAACAGAACTGCCGCCATATTTTTGTACTATCAATGCCATCTCAAATATCACCTTCAGAATTTATATATTGTTAATAATAAATTGCTCCATCAGTTTATACCCCGGATCAATCACAACACCGGTGCGCTTTGCTTCTGCCTCCGTAAACCTGCGGCAACCATTCGGTATGGTAGCGCCACCCCAAATAAGAAAAGGAACAGGTTCGGCAAAATGAGTTTTTATCTCTATCGGTGTAGGGTGATCCGGCATTATAAGAACCTTAAGATCCTTATCTTTTAATACACCTATACGGGCTATAACCTCGCTATCTATATATTCAATAGCCTGTATTTTTTCCTCTACTGAACCTTTATGGCCCATCTCATCCGGTGCCTCTATGTGTACAAAAACGATATCCCGATTTTTTAAAGCAGCCAAAGCCCCATTTATCTGGCCCGCATAATCATTATTAAGCTGGTCTGTAACACCCGGAATATCAAGTATATCCATTCCCAGCATCATCCCCAATCCACGCAACAGATCTACCCCGGAGGTTAGAGCTGCATCCAAACCGTATTTTGATTTGAATAACGGCATGTCGGGTATCTGCCCGCTGGGCCAGAAGAGCCATATCATGTTTGCCGGTAGCTTACCTGCCTTTATTCGAGCGGTATTTACAGGGTTGTTTTTTAAAATATCCTTCGACTTCTCCATTAACTCGAGCAAATAGTCCGCTCCAACCCCGGTAGGTATATAGTCTCCGATCGATTTACCGCTGATATCATGTGGAGGCGTGCAAACAATAGAAGCTAATTCTTCTCTGCCATTGATTTTACAAATATGACGGTAGCTAACACCCGTATAAAAATGTAAACTTTCTGTGCCCAGACTGTCGTTTAATGCCCTGATAAGTTGTTCTGATTCTTCAGTACTTATATGACCGGCATTGTAACTGGCCATCTTTCCGTCAATAACCGTAACAAAATTACAGCGAAATGCCACCGATCCCGGTTCGAGCGGAATTCCCATACTTCGTGCTTCAATAGCGCTCCTGCCCTTATAATATCTCGCTGGATCATATCCCATTACCGACATACAGGCAGGTGCACTGCCTGGCTCCATGCCTTTCGGGACGGTTACCGCCATGCCCATATAACCTTCTCTCGCCATCTTGTCCAGATAAGGGGTATGCGCCAGCTCGAGACATGTCCTGTTATCATGAGAGGGCAACGGCCAACCTGATGCTCCATCCATAATAACAACACAAAATTTCATGGTTAATTAGTTTACAATTGTTGCTGCAAAAGTTAAAGCAGTCTATAATTATTAGCCCGTGCGGGGAGTAGCGCAGCTGGTTAGCGCGCAGCGTTCGGGACGCTGAGGTCGGAGGTTCGAGTCCTCTCTCCCCGACCATACAAGACTTTCGTTATTTCTGGGGGAATTTGTTTGCTCGCTCGCGTCGCCTCCGGCTCCGTGCCGAAGGCAAAATTTGATTTCTCTCAGGATACAATTGAGGAAGAAGCCGGTTAACTGCACCGGTCCTCCGGGCAAACAGCAAACAGTGGCAACACACGGCTCTCGAATCTTCGCTCCAGTCCCCTCATCCTGGGACGGCGAACCACAATAGTCCCGCAGCTCAGGGTTAATACGTATCACTTCTTCCAGGTTATCCCAGAATACATTTGACGTTTGGCTCCCTTTTGTGGTTTGCTTTCTCATGGCGGTGGTGAATACCTCCTTCTGCGTTTATTTTCATTTTACAGAAAGAGTACTCGCTGCCGCTGACTATTTCCACGCTTTTTGATTATACCTCCAAAAAAGGTTCGCACTTCGTCCAGTAATTGCGATCAGACTATTTAAGGTTGAATTTGGCCTCCTGCCAGAGAGCGTCCATCTCCTTAAGAGTGAGTTTATTTAAATCCAGTCCCTTTCCCTGGCATACACACTCAATATAATTAAATCTCTTCACAAAACGCTTATTCGCCCTTCGCAAAGCTGTCTCCAGCTCGATATCCATCCTGCGTGCTATATTTGAAAGCGTAAATAAGATGTCGCCAAACTCATTTTCCTGCTCGTTTATATCACTTGCGTTTCTTAATTCATTTATTTCCTCAGTCAGCTTATCGATTATGTCATCAAGTTTTTCCCAGTCAAACCCAACCGAAGCAGCCCTTCTCTGGAGTGACTGGCTTGCCGCCAGTGCAGGCATCTCTAAAGGTACTCCTGATAAAATCGAATCCGTTCCAGTTTTTTCTTTCCCTTTTAACTCTTCCCAGTTTGCTGTAACTTGTTCAGCATCGTTGACTTTTTCACTGCCGAACACGTGTGGATGGCGGTTGATCAGTTTAGTGTTAATCTTACACAGGATATCTTCTATCTCAAATTCACCACTCTCACTTGCAATCTGTGCGTGCAACATTATTTGAAGCCATAGATCTCCCAATTCTTCGCACAAATCATCCAAGTTGTTATCGTCAATAGCCTGGAGCACTTCGTAGCATTCTTCCAGCAGATACTGTCTGAGAGATCCATGGGTCTGTTTCTTATCCCAGGGACAACCATCGGTTGAACGCAGTCTCTTTACGATATTTTTGAAAGTTTCAAATTTACCCAGTTCCTCTTTGCTATAATCATCTCGATTATGTTTCATATTTAATCTCTAAACACGTACGATAATAAATAAAGGTCAACCACACTTCCGCCGGTTGACCCGATACATCACCAGTTTTAAACTCATTATTATTTAGAATTAATCTCTTCGTCCACCAAACACGATTAAAACGAAATATAGCAACTGTGCAACGGCCTGAAGCATTGCGGCCACATATGTAAGTGCTGCGGCTGAAAGCACCGCACTTGCACCTTCATATTCCTGTCCGATAAGAAGACCCGTCTCCTTTATCATTTTTCTGGCACGGTCGCTGGCATTAAACTCAACAGGAAGAGTAACGAGAGTAAAAAGCACAGCGGCCGAAAACAGCAATATGCCCAGAGTGGCAACAAAGCTGCCAAAAGCCTGGGAAAGACCCATCAGAATTAGCCCCAGGAAGATCAATATCCACCCCAGCGTGCTACCTATATTAGCTGCAGGTACAAGTATAGAACGTATACCCATAAAGCCATATTTGGTTTTGTGTTGAACTGCATGACCAACTTCGTGCAAAGCCACACCGACCGCCGCGACAGAGGTGGTATTGGCTACATCAGGAGATAACCTCAGTACCTTCTTAGTGGGGTCATAATGATCCGTTAATTTGCCTCCTATAACCTCTACAGGCACATCACCCAAACCATTTGCCCTTAGCATCTGTACAGCAGCCTGTGCTCCGCTTATTCCTTTCTGATTATAGACCTTCGAAAATTTATTAAAGGTTGACTTGACCTTAATCTGAGCATAAATCATGAATATCAAGGCCGGGGCCATTATAATAAGATAAAGTGGATCAAAAAACATCTATATATACTCCTGTATCCTGAAATTGATCTTAATTTACCTAATTAGTTTATTTCACACTACAAATTAAGTCAAAGAATACTGCCGATAAAATCTTTGTGCCCGGCTACAAATTCATTAATCGTCATCGATCGCTTGCCTTCCAGTTGTACATTTAAAAGTTCGAGCAAGCCTTGACCGGTGCGTACCACGATCATTGTCGCTCCGCCGTCTGCCAGTTTCAATACTTCACCCACTTCGCCATCAGAAAACATTTCCAGAGGTAAAGCCTTTGCTATAATCAGTCTTGTACCTTTATAAAAGGTAAAGCACCCCGGCCATGGCTGATAAGCCCTTATCCTGCGCCAGATGTCAACTGCCGGTAAACTCCAGTCAAGTTTCCCATCTTCTTTTACCGTCATCCTGGTATAACTTGCCAGTTTTTCATCCTGCTTTTCAGGTATAATTCGGCCGGCTATCCAATCCGGAAGGGTTTTAATAAGCACTTCGGCTCCCAGTTGGAAGAGCCTTTCTGTAAGAGTCCCGGTGGTATCCTCATCGTTTATCACCATCTTTTCTTGACTTATAATCGGCCCGCTATCAACTTTTTTTTCAGTTAACATAATTGTTACACCCGCAAAGGTATCCCCATTCAAAATGGCAGCCGCCACGGGGGACGGGCCCCGGTATTTGGGCAACAGGGATGGGTGCACATTAAGACAGCCGTGCTGGGGTATATTCAGTACAGCTTCAGGTAAAATCTGACCATAGGCTGCTACTATTATCAGGCCCGGCTTAAATTCCTTCAATTTCGCTATTTCGTCGGGATTACGTAAAGTTTCCGGCTGAACCACTGTCAATCCATGACTCACAGCGAACTCTTTAACGGGGCAGGCCAGCAATTTTTGACCCCGTCCCCCTTTTTTATCCGGCTGTGTGTAAACAGCAGCTATGTCATACTTATTAGACATAAGCGCATGCAAAACGGGCACTGCGAATGCGGGTGACCCCATAAATACTACATTCATCGTACAGGAGTAAAATTTAAGTCTTTTTTTTCTTTATGTCAAAATAACTATTGACAGGTTAAAGTGCCGCTGTGGTAACCTATTTATTGTTTTCGGGAGGGGTGCCACGGAAATTAACCGGCAGACGCTAAACTTCGCAATACTGTAAAAACTAAAGTCTGCAATTTCTATATTGTGGGGGATGTTTTTACCCTTTTCAGGCACCTGTATTCGTTATTTCTATGGATAAAGTGCGTATTGAGGCTGAAAAAATATGGCAGGCTGCACTTGGGCAGCTACAACTCCAGGTCAATAAGGCTAATTACAATACCTGGTTAAAAGATACAAAAGGGATAGATTATTCCAACGGCATTTTTACTGTCGCTGTCCCGAGTGTTTTTGTAGCCGAATGGTTGAAAAACAGACTGCATTCCCTGGTAAGCCGCATCTTGTGCTCTATTACCGGACAAAATATCACGGTGCAATTCCAGGTACAATCTATTACATATGACCCCAAATCCGTTGCTCACTCAAAGCTTTTACCGGACGGCGGTACAAGCCTGAAAGAAAGAGAATTACACTTAAAAACCTACAATCTAAACCCCAAATTCACATTTGACAGCTTCGTTCCGGGTGATTGCAATCGGCTAGCATACACAGCAGCCATTGAAATCGCCGAAAATCCCGGCGAGCTGTTCAATCCGCTGTATATCTATGGCGGCACGGGCATCGGTAAAACCCATTTGCTACATGCTATAGGCCACGTAGCAGTCACACATCGAGTGCCTATTTTTTATATCAGCGCCGAGCAATTTACCAACGATTTTATCAGCTCGCTGCGCAATCAGAAAATAGAGGATTTTAGAAATCAGTTTAGCTATATAGAGCTGCTGCTGATAGACGATATCCAATTTTTAAGCTGTAAAACCCAGACACAGGAATGCTTGCTGCATATAATTAACGATTTTCTGTCGGATGGGCGTCAGGTAGTTGTAACCAGCGATCGCTCACCAAAAGAGATAAATGCCATTAACCTGCGTCTCCGCTCAAGATTTGAGGGTGGGCTGGTTGCCGACATTTATCCTCCAGATCATAAAACTCGCCTAGCTATTCTCGACGTAAAAGCCAACCAGTTGAACATCAAATTAGATGAGAAAATAATGAGTTTCCTGGCAACCCATTTTTATCAGGGTGTTAGAGAGCTTGAAGGTGCCCTGATAAGATTGGCCACCTATACCCGTATGAACGGCAATTCACTTGATGTTGCCTTAGCCAGCCAGATATTGAAGGATATGATATCTGGATCCAAGGAGCCGGGTTCCTATACACCAACCACAATCATCAATGTTGTAGCAGACTACTTTTCTCTCTCTCCCGAAGATATCACGGGTAAAAAACGCGACCTCCTTACTTCTAAAGCCCGTCACATCGCTATGTACATTATGCGGCAACAAAATCATAGCAATTTATCAGAGATAGGCAAAGCTTTAGGTAACAGAGATCACTCCACAGTCATCTACGGATGTGAAAAAATTTCTTCAGAGATAGGTATTGATTCACAACTAAGCCAAACAATAGAAGAAATACGGTCAAGGCTCAAATCGCTTCGATAATTCCGATCCTCTTTTATATGCCTCAATTTACGGTGTTGATAACTTTGCTGCTTTTGTGGATAAACATTAATATTTTTGAACATTTTATCTGAAAGAGTACCCAGATTTCTTGACCTGCCCCACAGGTCTTTACACATTATTAACGATCTTGATTAATGCTAAAATTAAATATATTACAGATATATAATGAGTTTGCTTAAACAAAAATACTATTATGCTTGTTGATAAAATAGACATAACTGTAACTGCAGGGAAAGGAGGCTCGGGTCTTGCCAGTTTCAGAAAAGAGAAGTATCTTCCTTTTGGGGGGCCAGATGGCGGTGACGGTGGAAAAGGTGGTGATGTCTATCTGCAGGTAGATGGTAATTTGGTTGACCTGTCGATTTTTAAAAATAAAAGACAGTTTTCTGCAAAGCCCGGTGGCCCCGGAGGTAAAAATAAGAAGCATGGTATAAATGCCCCAGATATGATTATAAGAGTTCCAGTGGGTACAAAGGCTGTTGTTTATAGGGGCAGTCAGATAGAGAAAGAGCTTGATTTGATTGAAAATGGTCGAAAGATATTAATTGCCATGGGAGGAAAGGGTGGTAAAGGAAATGTACATTTTGCCAGTCCTACACATAAAGCTCCGAGGGAATATCAGGAAGGTCAAATTGGAGAGACAAAAAGGCTGTCCCTTGAAATGTACTTGCCTGTCGATGTGTGTATCATCGGAGGTCCTAATAGTGGAAAGTCATCGCTGTTAAATGCTATTTCTAATGCGAGTCCACGTGTGGCCGATTATGCTTTTACGACACGAGACCCGATTTTGGGATTGGTGGATGATGGTAATATAAGAGCTACTTGGGCAGAGATTCCAGCTCTAATACCGGGATCTCATAATGGACGAGGATTGGGCAATGGGTTCTTAAAACATCTTCACAGAGCAAAGGTCATTATCTATTTACTTGATGCTACATCGGGACAGTTATTGGCAGACCTGTGTTATTTGCGCAAGGAAGTGGAAAGTTACAATTCCGGGTTCGGATTGAAAAAATACGCGATAGCAATAAATAAAGCAGATCTTGTAAAAGACATCGATATCTGCAGGAATGAATTGAGTCAGCAACTTGACGAACGGGAAATAAAAATTTTTATGATATCAAGTGAACGGGCACTGGGACTGGGGGAAATGGTAATATATGTTAACAGGATGATTGCGGAAGAAAAGGCTGCCCAACCAGTAGGACATTTCGATTTCGCGGTTTTCCATCCCGAGCCGTTGGACGGAAAAGACGAGTTATGAGAGTTGGCATACTTGGCGGAACCTTTGATCCTGTTCATATGGGCCACCTGATTATAGCAGAACAGGCTAGAGTGCAGCTGGATCTGGACAAAGTGATCTTTATACCGGCTGGGAAACCGTGGATGAAGTCGGACAGGCATGTATCAGCTGCTGAACATAGAGTTGCTATGCTCAGATTTGCCTTGAATGACAATCCGGCGTTTGAAATCTCCACTATTGAAATAGATAGGCAAGGAGCTTCCTATACAGTTGATACGCTGGAAGTATTGCATGACATGTTAGGTCGTGATGTTAAAATGTACTTATTGATCGGGTGGGATGCCGTCAATTCATTACCTTCATGGAGGGAACCCGATAAAATAATGAAGTTGGCTGTGATTGTATCTATTGCTCGGCCTGGCTATGACAGACCGGACATAGATTTATTGGAAATTCATTTACCCGGCATAGGCAATCGTATAGTATCTTTGGATCACCCACTTATAGAGATAAGTTCAACTGATATAAAAAGCAGAGTAATGCAGAATAAATCGATAAGATATCTGGTCCCGAACAGTGTAGAACGGTATATCTATGATAGTGCCATTTATAGTGTGAAAAATAGCCTTGACGCAAATATTTAGAGTAGCATATTTTTATAGTGAAGCGAAGATAAAATGTAAATTAAATATAATATACCGGAGGTGGCATGATGGGAAAGACGCAAAAAGACGGTGTCGTTATCAGGAGGATGACAAGGTCGGATATTGACGCGGTATTAGAACTTGATAAGCAACTGGGCGGTGGTAAAAGCCAAATAACGTATAAGGATTTGGTAGCGCTTGATCCTGGAGGGCCTCTTGATTTTAGCTTTGTGGCAGAATCAGAGGGCAGGATAATAGGATTTGTTCTGGCAAGGCTGATGTATATGGGGATGCCATTTTACGAGTTTTGCGTAATTAATGCTATCGATGTGCATGAGGATTATCAGGGTATGGGTATTGGAAGAAAGCTGATAGATGAAGTTCTGGACAAGTGCAGTTCAGAAGGAATTAATACCGTTAGGGCAATTTTCCCCGAGAAAAACGAAAAGCTGCGGAAGGCTGTTGAAAATCTGGGATTCCATAGAAGCCCGATAGCCAATTATGATATCACTCTGGAGAGCTGAGTGGTGGCTAAATATCGAGATTTCTCACAGATCGGGCATGTGCCTGGATAAATGATTTACGTGGAGGCACCTCATTGCCCATGAGGATGTGGAAAATTTCATCTGCCTTCAAAGCGTCATCCACCCGGACTTTCAGAAGTGTTCGGGTAGCGGGATTCATAGTTGTTTCCCAGAGCTGTTCGGGACTCATCTCGCCCAGCCCTTTATAACGTTGAATTTCTACCTTACTGCCTTTAAGAGCAGACAGTTTGGCGTCTTTTTCGGCATCGGAATATACCCAGAACTGCTGTTTTCCGGCAGACAGGCGGTATAGCGGTGGTTGCGCAATAAAGAGATGCCCATTCTGGATTAAATCGGCCATATTGCGATAGAAGAAAGTCAACAGCAGGGTACGTATGTGGGCGCCATCTACATCGGCATCGGTCATAATTATTATCTGGTGGTAACGCAGTTTAGAATAATCAAAAGCTTCTCCGATTCCTGTTCCCAGAGCGGTTATCAGTGCACGGATCTCCTCATGGTCGAAAATTTTATCTTTCGCGGCCTTTTCAACATTTAAAATCTTGCCACGTAGAGGCAAAATGGCCTGGAAATTGCGGTCGCGACCCTGTTTGGCAGAGCCGCCGGCTGAATCACCTTCCACCAGATAAAGTTCGCACTCCTTGGGATTATTGCTGGCACAATCAGCCAGCTTGCCCGGCAGAGTACCGAACTCGAGGCCGGATTTTTTGAGGATGAGGTCGCGGGCTTTGCGGGCTGCCTCTCTGGCTTTGGCCGCCAGCAGACATTTATCAATGATAGCCTTGCCTTCATCTGGATGTTTTTCCAGATATTCGGTGAGACCATCGCTTATAACCGATTCAACTTGCCCCTTCACTTCAGGGTTGCCCAATTTTGCTTTAGTCTGGCCTTCGAACTGCGGTGAACTGACCTTTACACTGACCACGGCCGTCAGGCCATCACGTACATCATCTCCTGATAAATTAGGATCGCTATCTTTAAGGAATTTGTTCTTGCGGGCATAATCGTTGAGTACACGGGTAAGCGCGGCGCGGAAACCTGTAAGATGGGTACCGCCTTCCTTTGTATTTACGCAATTGGCAAAAGAGGTAACATTTTCCGAATATCCATCATTGTACTGGATAGCTACTTCGACAGATGTGCTGTTGACCCTACCTGAAATGTAGATCGATTTATCCAGAACCTGCCTGTTTTTATTAATACGACGGACAAGACTTGCTATGCCTCCTTCAAAGAAATAAGTTAGTGTGCTATCTGTTCTTTCGTCTTTAAGGCTTATTTCCACGCCTTTATTGAGGAATGCAAGTTCGCGTAATCTCTCGGCAAGCATATCGAAATCGTAATTAATCTCACCGAAGATCTCTTTGTCGGCCATAAAAGTGATCGTAGTGCCCGTTTCCTCGGTTTTGCCCACCACCTTTACATCGTCCTGTTTAACACCCTGTTTGTACTCCTGTCGCCAGAGCTTACCATCTCGTTTGACCTCTGCTCTTAACCAGGAAGATAAGGCGCTTACTACCGATGCCCCTACGCCGTGCAAGCCGCTCGATACACTGTATGCACCACTACCGAACTTTCCACCGGCGTGGAGGGTAGTCATTACTACTTCAAGAGCCGAAACACCCTTTTCCGGGTGGATATCCACAGGTATACCTCGCCCATTATCTATTACGGTAACAGAGTTATCCTGGTGGATGATGACATTAATTCGATCGCAGAAGCCTGCCATGGCTTCGTCAATGCTGTTATAGACTATCTCATATACGAGATGATGCAGACCATCCCTACCCGTATCACCGATGTACATGCCCGGACGCATGCGGACTGCTTCCAGCCCATCGAGCACCCGTATGTCTTGGGCATTGTATTCGCTGTTGTTGCCGTTATGATTTGAATCTGGGGTCATTGTAAACCACTTCCGATTGATCCTGCCAGACGAGAATATAAAGAGCCTTTATCAGAAATATATATCACAATATATAGTGTTCAATTATCAGTTATGCACTATAAATTGGAATTTGTATATATTATACCATAAAAGACGTATTTCTGCAGCGGCTCAGATGTATGACCTTACCTGTTCAATACCTTTCCTGGCTAAAGCATCGGCCCTGTCATTTAGTTTATTGCCGCTGTGGCCGCTTACCTTGGAGAATTTAACGAGATGGCTGGAAATAAGTGTCAGAAGTTTCTCCCATAGATCGCGGTTTTCAACGGGTTTATTTTGAGAATTTTTCCATCCGTTCCGCAGCCATTTGATATACCACTTTTTATGCATGCAGTTTACTAGATAAGCGCTATCGGTGAGGATGTGGATTTTGCAACCGGGTTGTTTGATCTGCTCAAGGGCTTTAATGCAGGCAGTAAGCTCCATACGCTGATTGGTCGTATTAAGCTCACCTCCGTATATCTCTTTAATTTTATCACCGTACTGCAATACGGCTCCCCATCCGCCGGTGTTATTATCAAACTGATTCCCCGAGCAGGCGCCGTCGCAGAAAATGATTATAGTCCCCTTTTCAGTCACCTTATAATTATACAACTATTATAACGATTATAACCGTTATCCTTGCCGATTGGATATGCGGAATGATAGAATGCCTAAAATTCAGGTTTATAGATTTGTCATATGATTCTGATTGGCGAAAACATACATATTATTTCTCGGGCTGTCAGTGAGGCGATAAAAGAGCGAAACCCCGAGTATATCCAGAAACTAGCGCTGGCTGAGGCAAGAGCGGGCGCAGATTACCTCGATCTTAATCTGGGACCGGCGCGCAAAGACCCAGAAGAAGTTTGCTCTTGGTTGGTAAATACAGTGCAGGACGTCGTGGACCTTCCCATTTCGCTTGATACTATGAATCCTCTGGCTATGGAAGCTGGTTTGCGCCTGTGTAAACGACGGCCGTTGCTTAATTCGGCCTCGGGTAAAACAGAAAGCAAGCAGAATATGATGCCACTGGCGGTTAAATATAATACCGAAATTATAATATCGGTATTGACCGATCAGGGCTGCCCGCCCGATGTAGATTCGCGGGTAGAGAGCATCATGGATACAGTGGCTTATGCCAATGGGATTGGTATAGCCAATGAAGATATCTGGATTGATCCCATAATTTTACCGGTAAGTGCTGACCAGAAACAGGTTAAAGAGGCATTGGAATTCATTAAAATACTTCCAGACCTCTTACCCGGCGTGAAATCTGTTATCGGCCTTTCAAATGTGTCAAACGGCACGCCGGCCAACTTGAGAGGGATACTTAATCGTACTTACATGTTAATGATGGAAAAGAATGGGCTTTACGCTGCAATAGCCGATGTTCTTGATGCTGAATTGATGGAACTAAATTCCGGTGGAATGCCCGGTATAAGAGAGATGATTTACATGATAATGGATGGATCTCCTGTTGATTTAACCGGCTTGTCGGAAAAGGAGATGGATTATGTAAAGACGGCCAGGGTGCTGATGGGCGAAATGCTTTACTCGCATGCCTGGTTGGAATCTTAGAGAGGTTAGACGATGGATTATAAAGTGCCACTTGAAACATATAATAATAGAGTAAGGGAAATTGTCCTTGGTAAGGGAAATAGAGAGCTTAAGATAGGCGGCCAGAATATCCTGCCCCTGCATTATTTTGAAGGGCATGCTCCTAATAAACCGGTCGTTGCACTACAGATGGACGATAATCACGCTAACGGCTGGGCGGAGTGGGTTGTAGAGCCATATAAAGATGTTGTGGCTGATCCTGTGAAATGGGCCAGACGCTGTGTAGATCTTGGCGCCGACCTGGTGTGTCTGCATCTGGATGGCACCGACCCTAAAGGCCTTAATCGTTCTGCGGAAGAGGCGGGATCGCTGATAAAACAGGTGTGCTCCGCTGTAGATCGTCCGCTTATTGTTTATGGCTGTGGAGATGAAAAAAAGGATGTGGAAGTATTGACCAGGGTGGCCGAGGAGTGCAGAGGCGAACGGATTTTACTGGGGCCGGCTGTCAAAGAGAACTACGAAGCGATTGCCCGTGCCGTGGCTGAAAACGATCATTTGATTATCGCTCAGACTCCGCTCGACATTAATCTTGAAAAAGAACTCAATGTAAAACTGCTTAAGCAGTTGAGTCCCGATAGGATTGTCATCGACCCACTCAGTTCGGCGCTGGGTTACGGAATGGAGTACAGTTTTACCATAATGGAGCGCACCCGCCAGGTAGCGATTGTATACGGTGATACAGCCATGCAGATGCCGATCATCGCCGATCTGGGGGCTGAATGCTGGAAGACCAATCAGGCACGCGCCAATAAGACACAGGGTATCATGTGGGAATGCATAACGGCCATAAGCTTATTACTGGCGGGGGCGGATATAATAGTTTTGAGACATCCTGATAATTGTACGTTTATTAAAGAAGTAATCGAAAGGAAACTCTAAAGAAAGCCGTGGCTAAAACGGATAAACAGCGTAAAGAAGCACTCGAATTTATTCGTGCCGATGACAACTGGGAACCGGTCGGGCATACACCCCTGCCCGGAATGTTGGATCTGAGGAACTGGGACTATAGATTAATGCGGACATGGAAGCCATTTTATGTTCCAGTTGACGATAAATGCAATCTGTGTACATACGGTACATGCGATCTTAAGGATGGTAAAACAGGATCTTGCGGTTTGACTCCACAGGCCTTTCAGGCCAGGCTGACGCTAATGTCCTGTTGCAGGGGGCTGGCCCGTTTTATCGCAGGTGCTAGAAGGCTAGTTAATTATGCGGTTGACGTTAAAGGAGTGGATACAAAGATCGATCTGGGAGAAAAGATAGCTATTGAAGCCCCATGTATAAGAACTGTGATCGGTATGAAGCCGGTTAAAATAGGCGACCTTATGTCTGTTTTAACCTATCTCGAACATCAATTGACCTTGTTACTGGCTTCAACGAGCACAGGAATGGAAAGTTCTAACCTCGAGTTGGAGTCAAAGGCCTTACAGGCAGCCATGCTATCTTATGTGGCTATTGAAGTGGCAGAGGTAGCAGGTATGTCTGCTATAGGATTTCCTGTAGGGATAATCGATACTCATATGGTAGATGTCGGCTGGGCTTCGGTTGATTGCTCAAAACCTGTTATATTGGTAGCTGGCAATGATACAGTTTCAGCTATCAGCCTTGTGAACCACCTGCGCAACTCCAACCTGTGCGAAAGCATAGAGATTGCCGGTATAGGACCGGTTGCCCATGATCTGGTGAGATTAACTGCAGATGCGCGTATAGTCGGCCCGCTTTCGAGGCTACTGTTCTTTTTGCGGTGCGGCATTGCCGATGTGGTATTATTTGGCGGCGGTGTATTATTAACCGATATTATAAAAGAAGCTGCTTCGAGCGGTACCGGTCTGATCGCTACTGATGCACGTGCAATATCGGGACTTGATGATCTATCCGGTGAGGAAAGCGAGAAAATTGTTAACGAATTGCAGAAGAGCGGAGCGGTACTTGTACTGGAGCCAGATAAAGCGGCTGCAGTAGCCGCAGAGTATGCTATATGCTTATCTGGCAGACGGAATAAAAAAATTCTGGATACCGAACAGGTAAAATCAATAGCGCAGAAGATAAAGTCCCGGCTAAACACTGAAAGCATTTGCCCCAATGGACTGCCTGTTGACGGCGCTATCGAAGCGGCCGCTAATGGCGATTTTAGTTTACTGGCAGAGGTGTTTGAAAAGTGTAATGGATGCGGTAAATGTGAAATATATACCGATAATGAATTACCCATCATACGTATGATGCAGTCCAAAGCCCGCAGGGAAAAGGGCAAAATGCGGGTGGGGCGTGGCCCGATAATGGATACCGAAATAAGAAAAGTGGGTGCTCCTCTGGTTCTTGGGAGTATACCGGGTATTATAGCCCTTGTCGGTGGCTCCAATTACCCTGGTTCCCCCGATGATATCGCCGAAATTGCCGAAGAGTTTGCACGCCGTAAATATATAGTGGTTCTGGCAGGTGATTCTGCTATTGCAGCAGCGTTGCTGAAGGATGATGAAGGCAGGACGATATATGAAAAATATCCTGCCGATTTTGATTCAGGTTGCATAGTCAATCTGGGATCTAATTTCTCAGTTGCACATATTGCCGGCGCGGCTATTAAGATAGCCAGCATTTTTGCGGCTCTGCCGTTGCGGGCTAATTATGAGGTGGTGGCCGACTATATACTCAATAGAGTCGGAGCATGTGGCCTTGCCTGGGGTGCCTGCGGAGATGAAGAGCTGGCACTGGCTACGGGGTGTAACAGGCTCGGCATTCCCGTCATTGTAGGGCCGCATTGCATAAAATACGGAAGGCTCTATCTTAGCAGCGGATCAGAAACCGATTGGAGTGTGATGGACGGCAGACAGGGAATTCAGGTTAATACCGGCGAACCGTCTCCAGAGCATCTGATAAACCTTCTGGGTGAAAAACAGGCTGCAATGGTGGCAATGGCCAAACTCTGCATGCGTAAAAATGATACCCCCCAGGGGAGGGCAATCAAACTTACACATTATATAGGAATGCACAGACAGTTTTATGGAAAATTACCCGACGATCTCCATCTTTTTGTCAGGCGTCTATCCGATGTCCCAATTTTTTACAAGAAAGAAGTTCAGACTAAATTGAATGAATACGGCTGGAAGGAGAAGCCGGTTGTGACACTTCCAACGCTGATCGGCACCTATCCTTCTGAAGTATCTTTCAGCGAAGTGATACATTGATTTTATGTTCTCCGGAATATGAAATTGATAATTTTGTGATTACAATATATACGTTGATAGGCCAATTACAAAGTAAATTACAGGCGGAATACGATGACTGAAGGTGTCTACCCGGTAGATATAGGCCCACAATATGAAGGTGAGGTGATACGCAAAACAGATATGCGGGTGGAGTTTGGGGGTCCCAGTGTCAAAACCAAATTTGAACTGGTAACTGTTAAAACTTCTGAAGAAGTAATTCATGAGGAGGTGGAAGTGGTTGGCCCCGATATAGAGGATATGCCCGAAGGCACCAGCCAGCCACTGGCGATTGTGGTATGTGTATCCGGCAATGAACTTGAGAAAGATATCGAGCCGGTACTCGAACGACGTCTGCATCTTTATTTGAATTATATAGAGGGTATTTATCACATGAACCAGAGGCAGGATATCTGGTTACGCCTTAGTAAAAGCTCATTCAATAAAGGGCTGAGATCACTTAAGATCCTGGGACAGATGCTTATCTTTCTTTATACTTCCGATATCGAGATTATAGAGAAGATACAGATTACCTTGGTTACCGATGCAGATAGAGTTAGCCTTTTGTTGCCCGGCGCTTTAGAAGTTTACAGAGCAAGGGATGAGAAGATACGGGGCCTGCGGGAGAGCGATGTCGAGGAGTTCTATAGTTGCACTCTCTGCCAGAGTTTTGCTCCCACTCATATATGCTGTATTACTCCAGAAAGGATAGCAAATTGCGGCGCCATAAACTGGTTTGATGGCAAGGCAGCATATCAGCTCGATAGAGAAGGCCCGATACAGGCCGTACAAAAGGGCGCCGTAATAGATCCCATCCGCGGGGAATATGAAGGTTCAAACAAACTGGCAGTAGAGAAATCTATGGGGGCTTACAATCGGGTCTATCTGCACAGTGCTTTCGGATATCCTCATACCTCGTGCGGTTGTTTTCAGGCTATTTGCTTTTACATACCTGAAGCAGATGCCTTCGGAATTGTGCACCGTGATTTCGAAGGCGATACCGTAGTCGGTAGCCCATTTACCACCATGGCGGGAGAAACCAGTGGTGGTCGTCAGATTGAGGGGTTTTTGGGCATGGCACTTGAATATTTGCGTTCCCCGAGTTTTCTAAAAGCCGATGGCGGTTGGTACAGAATTGTATGGATGCCGCAGGTGATTAAAGAGCTCTATCGTGATGCATGTCCGATGGATCTTTATGATAAGATAGCCACTGACCAGGATGTCAGTAACGTCGAAGAACTGATTTCGTTCCTTGAACAAAGGGGGCATCCATGGTTAAAAGGCGAAATTAAATTACCCGTTTAGAAGGAGTTACTGGTGGCTATAAAAGGTACCGATATCGTTAAGAAATTGCCGGAAGCCGGAAAGAAAAATTGCAGGGAATGCGGGCTCCCTACCTGCTTTGCCTTTGCCATGAAGCTGGCTGCGGGCGGTATAGAATTAAACAAATGCCCATATCTATCAGAAGAAGTTAAAGCCGAACTTGAAGATGCGCTTTCCCCTCCCATCCGTCTTGTTAAAGTCGGAACGGGAAATAAAGCTCTCGAGGTTGGTGATGAACAGGTACTTTACCGCCATGAGAAGACGTTTATACACCCTCCCGGGATATCTGTGCTCATCGACGATACGGAGCCGGAGCATATAATTGATGAGAAAATAACTGGGTTGAAGCAGATGCAGTTCAACTGGGTGGGGAAATTACTGCGGGCAGATATGCTGGCCGTGCGTTATAAGTCGGGTGATAGGCACAGGTTCGAGTCTCTATTAAAGAGGGTTATATCGTCGGGTGAATTTCCGGTGGTGATAATCAGTGAAGACGATGAGGTTATGTTGGCTGCATATAAAATTTACGCTGATCTCAGGCCACTGATATATCCAGTCACGGAACATAACATAGAAAAGATTATAAGCGAAGTAAAAAAGAAGCCCATTCCCGTGGGAGTCAGAGCCGGCAGTGTGGAAGCACTGGCGCCTCTGACCCTGCATCTAAAAGAACATGGGGTGGAAGATATTTTTCTCGATCCGGGCTCGAATGATCTACAGTCGGCGGTGCGTGACCAGACGCTGCTCAGGAGATCCGCAATAAAGCATGGATTCCGTCCTCTGGGTTATCCCACAATCGCCTTTCCGTGCTTTATGACAGATGACAGGCATCGCCAGATTTTACTGGCAGCGACATACATCATCAAATACGCGGGTATTATCGTGCTGGATTACCTGGATGAAAATTCGCTCCTACCGCTTCTGGTTCAAAGGATGAATGTTTACACCGATCCACGCATTCCGATGTCGATGGAGGAGAAAATATACCCTATCAATAACCCCGATGATAATTCTCCCGTGCTTATTACAACCAATTGGGCATTAACCTATTTTCTGGTATCCTCGGAGATAGAAAACAGCAAGGTGCCCTCATGGCTCTGCGTAAAGGAGACAGGCGGACTGGGAGTGCTGACTGCCTGGGCAGCCGGTAAATTTAACGGCGATACAATTGCCCCCTTCATAAAGAAATGCGATATCGAAAGCAAGGTCAACCATCGAAGGTTAATCATTCCCGGTAGAGTAGCGCGTATTCGCCATGAGTTAAGTGAAGCTTTGCCTGAATGGGAGATTATAGTAGGCCCCGGCGATGCAAATGAAATTCCAGCTTATCTGCCGGAACTGATTATAAACTGGAAAAAATGATGCCCAGCATAGGTTATCAGACAGAAAGGTAGTTTGAAGTACAGCAATAGAGAACAATTACTAGTGCCCTCTCGGCGGGAGAGACGCCATCTAATTGATATATTACAGGATGTCCAGGAAAGTGAAGGATATCTTTCGCGTGAGTCTTTGCTAGAGGTATCGCATTTTCTGGGTATCCCCCCTAGTATTGTATGGAGTGTGGCGACCTTTTATAACCAGTTTCGCTTCACTCCAGCAGGTAGAAACCATATTAGAGTTTGCATGGGCACTGCCTGCCATATGGCGGGCGGGCAGCTTGTTCTGGAAGCTGTTGCCAGGGAATTAAAACTGGAGATCGGTGCGACCAGTGACGATGGGGAATATAGCCTGGCACGGGTGGCGTGCATAGGTTGCTGTGCTATGGCTCCAGTAATGACCATCGGTGATAAGGTATACCCTAAAATGTCACCGCCGGCTGTAGAAGAAGTTCTGGTGAGAATTAAACCATCTGATAAAGGCGATAAATGTGACCATTAAAGATCTTTACCAGAAGGCAAGGATAAAATGGAGCAGCCTTTATGAAGGCGATGTAATTCATATCCTGATAGGTACCGCTACCTGTGGGCGGGCCGCCGGCTCAATGGCAGTACTCGAAGAATTCAAACGATGCATTAGTAATATGGATGTGCCGGTAAGTATATCTGAGGTAGGATGCATGGGACTCTGTTCATACGAGCCGCTGGTAATTATTATCAAGCCGGGCAACGTTGCAATCTGTTACCATCATATAAACGAACAAACGGTCCCTCAACTGGTTGAAAGATATATCAAAAACGATGACCCCTGTCTTGAACTGGCTCTGGGGACTGTAGTAGGAGGCGGTGGCGAACCTGTACATATACCCGAGCTGGAACTGTTTTCATACCAGCAAAGGCTTCTGATGCGTAATTGTGGGTATAATTCACCTCTGGAAATTGATCATTATATTGCATGCGGAGGTTACTCGGGCCTTGCCAGAGCTCTAAGATTAAATCCTGCCGAGATAATTGGCGAAGTGGAAAAATCGTGTTTGAGAGGAAGGGGCGGAGCCGGCTATCCCGCGGCTGACAAGCTACGCCACTGCTACATGTCACCGGGTGATACCAAATATGTTGTTTGCAATGCAGATGAAGGTGATCCGGGTGCATTTATGGACAGGCTCTTACTGGAAAGCGATCCACACTCGGTGTTGGAAGGGATGGCAATCGCTGGATACGCGATCGGTGCAGAGAGAGGCTTTATTTATGTAAGAGAAGAGTACCCGCTGGCTATCCATAGACTCCAAACGGCGCTTGCGCAAGCAGTCGAAAAGGGTGTTCTGGGCTCCGACGTTCTGGGTAGTGGATATAAATTTGATATAGAGATTGTCAGAGGTGCCGGTGCTTTTATCTCGGGTGAGGAAACGGCTACTATAGCCGCCATTGAAGGAAGGCGGTCGTGGCCACGCCACAGGCCACCATATCCTTCACAGTGTGGTTTATGGGGCAGACCGACGCTGGTTAACAATGTCAAAACGCTTGCCTTTTTCCCGCTGATCATCAGTAAAGGCGGAGATTGGTTTGCCTCAATCGGCAATGGAAAGGACACAGGTACCGTGCTGTTTGCACTGGCGGGTAAGCTTGTTAATACCGGTCTGGTAGAAGTTCCTGCAGGCACGAAGCTGAGCACGATTATTTTTGATATCGGTGGTGGAATCAGGAGCGGAAAGCAATTTAAAGCTGTTCAGATCGGCGGACCATCAGGTGGCTGTCTTCCGCAGAGTTTACTGGACACACAGGTGGATTTTGATTCTTTAAGGCAGGCAGGTGCTATTATGGGATCCGGCGGTATTATCGTTATGGACGAGGATAATTGCATGGTTGATACTGCTCGCTATTTTCTTGATTTCTCCAGTAAAGAATCGTGTGGGAAATGCACACCCTGCCGTGACGGTATCCACCAGATGCTGGGTATACTGGAGGACTTCACCACCGGACAAGGTGATTTATCGGAACTCGACAGACTAGAGCGTATGGCAGAGGATATGAAGCAGACCTCTCTGTGCGGTCTGGGGAAAATGGCACCTAATCCCGTTTTGACTACTTTGCGCTACTTCCGTGACGAATATATAGCGCATTTAGTGGAAAAGCGCTGTCCGGCGCGTGTGTGCAAGGAATTGACCGCCTACTATATACTCCCGCAAAAATGTTACCGTGGCTGTGACCACTGCGTGCTCGCCTGCCCGGCCGAAGCCATAACCGGCGATGACAATGGATTAAAGGTGATAGACCAGGCTAAATGCACTAAATGCGGCAGTTGTGAATTAGTGTGTCCCCCGGAGTATAATGCTGTAGTTAGATTGTCCCCGGTGAGTCTTGTGCCTCCGGAAAGGCGGAGCAAAACGAGCTTGTAATAAAGAGGAGCCTGATTACCATGACTGTAACTATCGCTATAGCCGGGAAAGGCGGTGTGGGTAAAACAGCTATTTCAGCTATTATAGTTGATTTTCTGGCCGGAAAAGGATCAGTGCTGGCAGTAGATGCCGATCCCAGTACAAACTTAAATGATGCTCTGGGTGTTGACCTGCTCAGCACTGTTGGACGGACACGTGAAAAGATGACAGATGATATTAAAGGGGGACGACTTACCGTTGCCGTGTCCAAGCAGGAAATACTGGATACCCGAATCAGGGAATCACTGGTTGAGACGGACAGATTCGATCTGCTGGCCATGGGGCGACCTGAGGGTCCGGGTTGCTACTGTGCGGCCAACCACATGATCCGGTTTTCTATTGATAGGCTGGCTAAGAGCTATGATTACGTGGTCATGGATTGCGAGGCCGGACTTGAGCATATCAGCCGCCAGACCACCCAGGACATCGATTACCTGCTGGCCGTAACCGATCCAACAATACGCGGCCTAAAAACCTGCATCCGGCTGAAGGAGCTCATCGGCGAGATGCGCACAGAAGTAAAGCGGGGCATCCTTATGATAATCAACCGCCTGCGTAACGGGGTTCCCGACTCGTTCAAAGAAGAAGCTATGAGGTCGGGTCTGGTAACCATTGCTACAATTCCTGAAGACTACAATTTAACTGACATCGATATGAGGGGTAAACCTATTATAGAGCTACCCTTTGATTCTCCCTTCAGAAGAGCCGTATACGAAATGCTGATGCGCTTGAAGATCAGATAGATGCCCGCCGTAATCCGATTTACAGACCGGAATGGCATTTAACCGACCCATCGGGTAAAAAATCTATTAGAGGTGTAAAGTCGTATCCCTGCTGGCGAAGTTTGTCTGCACCGCCTTCATGCCTGTCGACGATTGTAATCACCTTGACTACTTTGCCACCCGCTGATTCAACCGCTTTGATGGCCTTTTCTACCGAACCACCCCGGGTGATTACATCATCGACAATAGCAACCCTGTCTCCTTCCTTAAAATAACCTTCGATTTGTCTTTGGGTACCGTGTTCTTTAGTCGTTTCTCTCACTATAAAAGCGGATATTGGCTTGCCTTTCTCCGCACTCAGCAGAGCTACCGCCGTTACAATAGGAATTGCGCCTATAACAAGACCTCCAACCGCGTCTATATTCAGCCCATCCAGCAGTTTTAAGATCGCTTCGGCTACCATACGCGAACCGACAGGGTGCAATGTCAGGAGCTTACCGTCAAAATAGCGGTTACTGACGGCTCCCGAAGTCAGTACGAAGCGGCCGAATTTTATAGCACCCGTTTCTTTTGATAGCTGTAAAATAGCTTCAGTTAAATCAGACATAGCCGGTCAACGCGTTCATGGCATCGAAAATACGTTATTGGTTCAAGTAAATATCAAAACCCCCGGGATATTATACGAATATGTTTTTTTAATATCAACGTATTAAGCGTCCATAACATATTGGACTTTTTGGAGGGGGTTGAGAATTTGTCTATATAATACCTGAGTGGAGGGATGTTACCAATACCTATATGGGCCTTTTCGGTATTGTATAATATTAGGTAATCCAT
>DAOTVU010000068.1:0-3451 GCA_034436215.1 Dehalococcoidia bacterium | reverse complement strand
TAATTAGTTAATAAATTCAAAGTCTCCAAACAATTTTGTACCTTCGATCTTTGGTTAATAACATCTCTAAATAACCATTATTATATCTATGCTGGCTGTTTTCTTATGTTCTCCATTCATACTGTTGAGGTAAAGATAGGAAATTAAACCAGCATGATAAGCCCAAAAATTTATTTGCACTTCTTAATGTCTTACAACATAAATCGCATTTATATTAAACTTTGAAACCACTTCAATGCTGCATCAATTGCCCGCTCATCCAACCTCAAACGGTGTCCGGCACCCGGCAGTATCGCCAGTTCCTTGGGATAACCTGCCTTATTATACAGGAGTATCGCATGTTCAACGGGCACGGTTTCATCCTGATCACCATGTACCAGCAATACGGGCCGCGGCGAGATTTTATCTATATAGTCAAGCGGCCTTACTGCGGCAAAATGTCCCAGCCATTCTTCACGGGACGGCGGAAACTCGGGATCTCTGATAATGCCTATCTCACGAAATTCTGCAATGAGAGCATCCGCTGTATCACCTGCAGCCATAAAATCGAACTCAGCAGGACAGGCAAAGGCAGCCACGCCCGCAACGCGTTTATCCCGGGCTGCCACATAAATGCTGACCGCCGCGCCCCCGGATGAGCCCAGCAAATAGACTTTATCTCTATTCACCTCGGGCATCATGCAGATGAAATCCAACGCTGCGGTCAGGTCGTGTGTCCAACCGAGCAGGTCGATATTTCCCTGGCTGGGACCTGCTCCGCGGAAGTTGAAGGCCAGCGCTATAAACCCAGAACGGCAAAAACGCTGTGCCAGTTCACTGTAGCCGCCTTTCTCACCAGGGTTATATTTGACTGCGGGAATACCATGACACAGGCATATTGCAGGATACGCACGGCTGACGTCATCGGGCAAATATACCTCACCTGCCAGCATTAATTCATCGGCACAGAGAACTACCGAGGCTTCTTTCATAGAACCTGCACCAAGCCAAGCATCATTAATATTATCACGCCCCAGCTTACAGCAGCCAGCAGTCCCCAGACAGTCTTATTCCAGGCCATTATTTTGGCTCCATCCAGTGGGCCATAGGGTATGAGATTAAAAGCCGCCAGCCACAGATTCATCTGGAATCCGATTCGTCCAAGAAGTGTCAGCATATTATAAGGATAGGATGCAAACGATATTCCGAATACGTTGAACTGCCACATAAATTCGGTGGCATTACCCGTAACATGTCTGAATGAATAAGGAATTAAAAAAAGAGCCGCCAGCAGCAGATTGGATGCCGGCCCTGATAGCGAGATCAGACCGTCTTCTTTTTTCGTCAAATCTCGATAGGCCAGAATATGCACGGCGCCAGGAGCAAAAAATATAAATGTGCCGAAACTGAGAAGTGCGGTAGCAATTGATATGACCAATCCCGGCACCCAGGTGCGAAATTCCGCCCAGCATTTGAAATGCTGGGCAACAGCTTTATGGCTTAACTCATGTATAATAAAACCCGAGCCCATGGCAATCAGAGTTGCCAGCATGATCACCAGAAAATTCATCAATTTCGTGGTAATAGGGTCGCCGCTTCTGACAAAAAATACTCCCACCGAAAAACATACACTGAGCACCAGCCAGCATATTCCGAGATCTCGCAGTTCTATCCTGCTGAACTTCATATCCTCGGTGGCCTCATATAGATTAAGAATTCACGGTTGCCATCGGCGCCCGATATCGGCGATGCAGTTAGATTTAACAGCTTAAAATTATTTTCATTCATCCAGATAATAAAATCATTGATAACCAGCGCATGTACGAGCGGGTCTTTTATTACACCGCCCTTACCCACCTGGCTCCTTTTGGCTTCAAACTGCGGCTTAAACAATATCAGCATGTT
Source organism: Dehalococcoidia bacterium (assembly GCA_034436215.1). Lineage (GTDB taxonomy): Bacteria > Chloroflexota > Dehalococcoidia > GIF9 > UBA5629 > UBA6808. The sequence goes on along the minus strand of DAOTVU010000068.1, from coordinate 1,567 downwards.
TGCACCGGGTTTAAGATGCGGCACTATGCCGGGTATCACCTTTCTGATGGAGATAAAAGACAGGTCCATTACAGACAGATCGACCTTTTCAGGAAGTTCGAATGGATAATGCGCGTTGACGCGTTCCATGACAATCACACGGGAATCCTGCCTCAGCTTATAATCAATCTGATTATAGCCCACATCGATGGCATAAACCCTGCGGGCGCCCCCCTGAAGCAGACAATCCGTAAAGCCGCCTGTAGATGCGCCTACATCAAGGCAGACCATCCCTTTAACATTTATCCCGAACTGCCGGAGTGCATGCTGTAGCTTCAAACCGCCGCGGCTGACAAAAGGCGCCTTCTGCCTCAGCTGAATATTTACATCCGGGCTGAACAGGCTACCCGCCCGGGTAACAACCTGACCATCCACCAGCACATCACCGGCCAGAATACATGCCTGCGCTTTACTCTTGTTTTCCGCCAGACCGCGGCTGACCAGCAGGTTATCAAGTCTCTGTTTTGGCATGATAATAAATCCTGTAGCTAATTCTACCTTCTGACTCACACTACATCAAGCAGCCGCACGGGTCAGCTGTCCATCTCCCAACTCCGGTAATCTTCTCGTAATAAATGTTGAAATATGTAATTAAATAAGCTCAAGTGATAAACTTCTATAAAGCAGATAAGTTTATACAATCCACACTGATATATAACAGGAATATATGGAGGTAAGATACTATGGGACAAAACCTTATCGTGACAAAGCCGTCAGCCGGGCTGGCGCTGCTGACCATCAACGGCAAGGGGAGTCAGAATTTCGTGAATAGCGACCTGGCAGTTGAACTGGATGAGATTTGCCGCGAGATAAATATGGATAACTCAATACATGCTGTTATATTAAGCGGGCCGGCCGGCAGAGCTTTCTGTACTGTAATAGAAGGTGCTGAAACTTCTATGGGTCCGCTGGCAGCATCTATAGCCCAGCTAACCTGTCCAGTTATCGCCGCATTATACGGTCACGTAACCGGGCAGGCTCTGGAAATAGCACTTGCCTGTGATATACGTCTGGCTACACCGGGCACGCGTTTTTCCTGGCCCGGCATATTGAAAGGTATGATGCCATCGGATGGTGCCACGCAGAGATTGCCCCGCCTGATAGGAAAAGCCAAAGCTATGGAGATGCTTCTCACCGGAGAAATCATCAGTGCCAGGCAGGCTCTTCGTATCGGCCTGATAAACAGGCTGGTCGGAAAAGATGTTCTTTTAACGGAGGCGGAGGAGCTCGGCAGAGGTATGGCAGAAAAAGCCGTACTGTCACTCAAGTATTGCAAGGAGGCTGTGCTGAAGGGGCTGGATATGACGTTGGATCAGGGGCTCAGGCTGGAGGGCGACCTCTACTATCTGCTTCAAACTACACAGGATCGCAGCGAAGGAATACTGGCTTTCCGCGAGAAGCGGAAAGCGGTCTTTAAAGGAATATGAACGTGAACGCATTTGAGACCATTATTTTTGAGAAAAAGGACCGGATAGGGCGGATAACACTAAATCGGCCAGATGTGCTAAATGTCTACAATATACGCATG